>NZ_JAVYJE010000005.1:0-500579 GCF_032621735.1 Pseudomonas sp. zfem005
GGCGAGCCCGGTGCGCGCCTGTACCGCACCGGCGATCTGGCGCAGTACCGCAGCGATGGCGTCATCCAGTACGTGGGGCGCATCGATCACCAGGTGAAGATCCGTGGTTTCCGCATCGAACTGGGCGAGATCGAGGCACGTCTGGCGGCGCTGGATGCCGTGCGCGAGGCCGTGGTGCTGGCCCATGAAGGGCCGACCGGCACGCAGTTGGTGGGCTACGTGCTGCCAGCGAGTCCGCTGGAGGATGCCGGGGTATTGCGTGACGCCCTGAAAACCGAGCTGAAGGCCGAGCTGCCGGACTACATGGTGCCGACGCACCTGCTGTTCGTGGAGCACTGGCCGCTGACCGCCAACGGCAAGCTGGACCGCAAGGCGCTGCCGCAACCGGATGCGAGCCAGGCGCAGCAGCACTACGTGGCGCCGCAGAGCGAACTGGAGCAGCGCCTGGCGCTGATCTGGCAGGACGTGCTCAAGCTGGAGCGGGTGGGGCTCAACGACAACTTCTTCGAGCTGGGCGGCGACTCGATCATCTCCATCCAGGTGGTGAGCCGCGCCCGTCAGGACGGCATCCGCATCACGCCCAAGGACCTGTTCCAGCACCAGACCGTCCAGGCACTGGCCGGCGTTGCGCAGGTGAGCGACGAAGCGTTCGTCGTGGACCAGGGGCCGGTCCTGGGCAGCACGCCCTTGCTGCCGATCCAGCAAGCCTTCTTCGCCGAGCCCATCCCCGAACGCCATCACTACAACCAGTCGGTGTTGCTGGCCCCGGCCAGCCCGTTGCAGCCCGGGGGGCTGGAGCAGGCCCTGCGCAGCCTGGTCAGGCATCACGATGCCCTGCGCCTGAGCTTCGTCGAGGGCGTGGAAGGCTGGGAAGCGACCCACCGTGACCTCGACCGCCAGGAGCAGGATTGGGCACACGCCAGCCTGCTCTGGGAGGCCCGTGTCGCGGATGCCGCCGCCCTGGACGCGCTGCTCGAGCGGGCCCAGCGCAGCCTGGACCTGCAGGACGGCCCGCTGCTGCGCGCGGTGCTGGCCACCCTGGCGGACGGCAGCCAGCGCTTGCAGCTGGTGGTCCACCATCTGGCGATCGATGGCGTCTCCTGGCGCATCCTCTTCGACGACCTGCAGATCGCCTACCGCCAAGTGCAGGGCGGCGAGCCGGTGCGGCTGCCGTCCAAGACCAGCTCGGTCAAGGCGTTCGCCGAGCAGATGCAGCGCCATGCCCGCAGCGAAACCCTGCAACGGCAGCTGGGGTTCTGGCAGGAGCACCTGCAGGACGCTTGTGCCGAACTGCCCTGCGAACACCCGGATGCACCCCGTGAGGCGCGCCTGGCGCGCACCCTGTTCACCCAGCTGGGCCGGGAGGCGACCCGTCGCCTGTTGCAGGAGGCCCCCAAGGCCTACCGCACCCAGGTCAACGACCTGCTGCTCACCGCGCTGGCACGGGTGATCTGCCGCTGGACCGGGCAGCCGAACACCCTCATCCAGCTGGAAGGCCATGGCCGTGAGGAGCTGTTCCCCAACATCGACCTGACCCGCACCCTCGGCTGGTTCACCAGCCTGTTCCCGGTGAAGCTCACGCCGGCGGGCGCCCTGGCGGCGTCGATCAAGGCGATCAAGGAGCAGCTGCGGGCCGTTCCCGACAAGGGCACGGGCTTCGGCGCGCTGCGCTACCTGGGGGACGAGAGCGCCCGTGCCGCGCTGCGGGCACTGCCCGAGCCGCGCCTGACCTTCAACTACCTCGGCCAGTTCGACGGCAGCTTCGACGACAGCCAGGCGGCACTGTTCCGCCCGGCCCGCGAGGGTTCCGGCGCCGACCACAGCCCGCTGGCGCCCCTGGGCAACTGGCTGAGCCTCAACGGCCAGGTGTACGACGGCGAGCTGAGCCTGGGCTGGACCTTCAGCCGCGAGCAGTTCGACGAGCAGACGATCCAGCGACTGGCCGATGACTATGCCGCCGAGCTGGAGCAGCTGATCGAACACTGCGCCCAGCCGATCAACCAGGGCGTGACGCCCTCGGACTTCCCCCTGGCCGGGCTTGGCCAGGGGCAGCTGGATGCGCTGCCGGTTTCCGCCCGCGAGGTCGACGACCTCTACCCGCTGACGCCGATGCAGCAGGGCATGCTGTTCCACAGCCTGTATGAGCCGGGCACCGGCCACTACATCAACCAGATGCGCCTGGACATGCAGGGGCTCGACCCCGAGCGTTTCCAGCGGGCCTGGCAGGAAGCCGTGGAAGCTCATGACATCCTGCGCAGCCGGTTCATCTGGGAGGGTGGCCTGGAGCGACCGCTGCAGGTCGTCCAGCGCCAGGTCGAGGTTCCCTTCGCACGGCACGACTGGCGTGGCCGCGATGACCTGGCCACCGCGCTCGATGCCCTGGCGACCGCCGAGCTGGAGCAGGGCTTCGACCTGGCCCGTGCGCCCTTGCTGCGCCTGGCCCTGGTGCAGGTCGGCGAAGGTGCCTGGCACCTGGTCTACACCCACCACCACATCCTCATGGATGGCTGGAGCAATTCGCAGCTGCTCGGCGAGGTGCTGCAGCGCTATGCGGGGCAGCAGGTGGTGCGCCAGGGCGGGCGCTACCGCGACTACATCGCCTGGCTGGCGGGGCGCGACCCCGTTGCCAGCGAAACCTTCTGGCGTGGCCAACTGGCAGCCCTCGACGCGCCGACCCGCCTGGCCGGGCCGGACCAGCCGCGCGCCTCCCGGGCCGACGAGCCCAGCCACGACAGCTTCCATCGCTCGCTTTCGCAGGAGGAATGCCAGCGCCTGGGCGAGTTCGCCCGGCAGCAGAAGGTCACGCTCAATACCCTGGTGCAGGCCGCCTGGCTGTTGCTGCTGCAACGCCACACGGGGCAGGACGGCGTGGCGTTCGGCGCCACGGTGGCCGGTCGCCCGGCCGAACTGCGGGGCATCCAGGAGCAGATCGGCCTGTTCATCAACACCTTGCCGGTGATCGCCAGCCCGCGTCCCGAGCAATCCCTCGTCGACCTGCTGCAGGCGTTGCAGGCGCAGAACCTGGCGCTGCGCGAGCACGAGCACACGCCGCTGTACGACATCCAGCGCTGGGCGGGGCAGGGCGGGGACAGCCTGTTCGACACCTTGCTGGTGTTCGAGAACTACCCGGTCTCCCAGGCGCTGCAGGACAGCGCACCGGACGGGCTCGGCTTCGGCACCCTCGGCAACCGGGAACAAACTAATTTCCCGCTGACCCTGGCCGTTCATCTGAGTGACATCCTCAACCTGCACTTCACCTATGCCAACGCTTGCTATTCCCGCGAATCGATCCAAGGCCTCGGTGACCAGATGGTGCACCTGCTGATGCAGATGCCCGGTTCGAACGCCCAGCGTCGTCTCGGCGAGTTCGGCCTGCTGGACGCGCCGATGCACACCCGCGTGGTGGAGCAGTGGAACGCCACCGAGACCGCGCTGCGGGATGCGCGCCAGGTGCACCAGTGGGTGGCCTTCCAGGCACAGCGCCAGCCCCAGGCCGTGGCCGTGCTGGCAGAGGGGCAGAGCCTCACCTACGGGCAGCTCAACGCCCAAGCCAACCGCCTGGCGCACCTGCTGATCGAGCGCGGCGTGGGCCCCGATGTGCTGGTGGGGCTCGCCTTGCAGCGAGGGCCGCTGATGGTGGTCGGGCTGCTGGCGATCCTCAAGGCCGGTGGCGCCTATGTGCCGCTGGACCCGGCCTACCCGCAGGACCGCCTGGCCTACATGGTCGAGGACAGCGGCATCGCCCTGCTGCTCAGCGAGCGGGCCCTGGAGGCGCGGTTCGCCGACAGCGGCATGAGCTGCCTGGCGCTGGATGGCTTGGACGAAGCGCTGGCCAGCCGCGACGAGCGCGACCCGGCGGTTTCGCCGGACGGGCAGAACCTGGCCTATGTGATCTACACCTCCGGCTCCACCGGGCGCCCCAAGGGCGTGGGCATCCGCCACAGCGCGCTGAGCAACCACATGGCGTGGATGCAGGACCGCCTGGCGCTGCAGGCCGAGGACCGCGTGCTGCAGAAGACCGCGATCAGCTTCGACGCCTCGGTCTGGGAATTCTGGCTGCCGTTGATGAGCGGTGCGCAGCTGGTCCTGGCGAGCCCGGACCTGAACCTCGACCTGACCCGGCTCTGGGCCGAGGTAGCGCGCTGGCGGATCAGCGTCCTGCAGCTCGCCCCCTCGCTGCTGCAGGCCCTGCTGCCCCTGGCCCGGCGCGAGCAGCTGGCCACCCTGCGCCTGTTGCTCTGCGGCGGTGAGGCCCTGGGCCAGCACCTGGCGGACCAGGCGATGGCACTGTTCGACGGTGAGCTGCACAACCTCTACGGGCCGACGGAAGCCACCATCGACAGCACCAGCCACCTCGTGGCAGCCGCCGAGGGTGACGAGCGCCGCACGGTCGCCATCGGCCGCCCGCTGGGCAACGTGCGCACCTATGTTCTCGACTGCGCGCTGCAGCCCTGCGCCATCGGCGCCGTCGGCGAGCTGTACATCGCTGGCGATTCGCTGGCCCGTGGTTATCACCAGCGACCGGCACTGACCGCCGAGCGCTTCATACCCGACCCCTTCGCCCGCAGCGGTCGCGAGGGCGGGCGGCTGTACCGCACCGGGGATCTGGTGCGCTACGCCGCGGATGGCGTCATCGAGTACATCGGGCGCATCGACCACCAGGTCAAGGTCCGTGGCCTGCGCATCGAACTCGGCGAGATCGAGGCCCGCCTGCGGGCCCAGCCGGAGGTGCGTGAAGCCGTGGTCCTGGCCCCGGATGGCCAGGCCCTGGTGGCCTATGTGGTCGCCGAGGCGGGTGCGCTGGAGCCGGCCGAAGCGGTGCTCGGCGAACGCCTGAAGGCGCGCCTGGCCGATCACCTGCCGGACTTCATGGTGCCCGGCCAGGTGGTGTTCCTGGACCGCCTGCCGCTGACCACCAACGGCAAGCTGGATCGCAAGGCACTGCCGGCGCCGGATGCCCGCCCGCTGCAGGTGGCCTACGTGGCGCCCGGCAGCGAGCTGGAGCTGAAGGTCGCCGCCATCTGGCAGGACGTGCTGAAGCTCGATCAGGTCGGGCTCGGCGACGATTTCTTCGAACGGGGCGGGCACTCGTTGCTGGCGGTGAACGTGGTTTCGCGCCTGCAACTGGAGCTGGGCATGAGCCTCACCCCGCAATTGATATTCCAGCACCCGGTACTGGGGGACTTCGTCGCCCAGCTGCAACAGACCGGGGCGCCAACGAGTACGTCGACATTGAGCAGGCTCGAGGCCCTGCTCGATGAAATGGAGGAGGTTTGATGGACAACACGGTTGCTTTACGCATCGCCAGGCGCTTCATCACGTTGCCACTGGAGAAGCGCAGGCAGTACCTGCAGAAGATGCGTGAAGAAAACGTGTCGCCGGCGAACCTGCCGATCCCGCCGGTGAGCGATGCGTTCGACAGCCTGCCGCTGTCCTTCGCCCAGGAGCGCCAATGGTTCCTCTGGCAGCTCGACCCGGACAGCGCCGCCTACCACATGCCCACGGCCCTGCGCCTGCATGGCGCGCTGGATGTGGCGGCGCTGGAGCGCAGCTTCAACGCCCTGGTCGCGCGGCACGACAGCCTGCGCACCACCTTCGTCCAGGACGGTGAGGCGACCTCCCAGCGGGTCGGCTCGCCGGCACCGCTGACGCTGGTGGCCGAGCCCCTGGCGCAGGTGCCGGATGCCGAGCAGCTGCGCCAATTGATCGAGGAGCAGACCGAGCAGCTCTTCGACCTGCAGAACGGGCCGCTGCTGCGCGTCCGCCTGTTGCGCCTGGCCGATGACGATCACCTGCTGATCGTGGTGCTGCACCACATCGTCTCCGATGGCTGGTCGATGCAGGTCATGGTGGAGGAGCTGGTCACCCTCTATGCCGGCTTCAGCCGTGGCCAGGCGCCCGAGTTGCCGCCGCTGCCGATCCAGTACGTCGACTACGCCATCTGGCAGCGGCACTGGATGGAAGCGGGCGAGCGCGAACGGCAGCTGGAGTACTGGACGGGCCTGCTCGGCGGGCGGCAGCCGGTGCTGGAACTGCCCACCGATTTCCCGCGCCCGGCGGTGATGAGCTACCGCGGCGCGCGCCTGGAGGTCGCGCTGGACGACGGCCTGTCATCCGGGTTGAAGCAGATGGCCCAGCGTGAGGGCGTCAGCCTGTTCATGCTGCTCCTGGCGTCCTTCCAGGCCCTGCTGCACCGCTACAGCGGGCAGGACGACATCCGCGTCGGCGTGCCCACCGCGAACCGCAACCGGGTGGAGACCGAGCGCCTGATCGGCTTCTTCGTCAACACCCAGGTCCTGCGCAGCGAGGTCGACGGCCAGGCGCCGTTCCGCGAGCTGCTGCAGGACGTCAAGCAGGCGGCGCTGGGGGCCCAGGCCCACCAGGACCTGCCTTTCGAACAATTGGTGGAGGCGCTGCAGCCGGAACGCAACCTCAGCCATACGCCGCTGTTCCAGGTGCTGTTCAACCACCAGACGGAGGGCCCTGCACGCGGGGCGCCGGTGGGTGGGCTGCGGGTCGAGGGGCTGCAGGGCGAGACCCGCACGGCGTCGTTCGACCTGACCCTGGAGACGCTCGAGCATCCCGACGGCATCAGCGCCTCCATGACCTACGCCACCGACCTGTTCTGCGCCGCCACGGTGGAGCGCATGGCCGGCCATTGGCTGAACCTGCTGCGCGGCATCCTGGCCAGGCCGGAGCAGGTCGTCGGCGAGCTGCCGCTGCTGGATGCGAGCCAGCAGCAGGCGATGCTGGTGGAGCTGAACGACACGGCGGTCGCGCTGCCGGAGGCGCGTTTCGTCCATGAGCTGTTCCAGGCCCAGGTGACGCGTGATCCCGACGCCATCGCCCTGGTGATCGGCGGGGAACGACTGGGCTATGCCGATCTCAACCGTCGCGCCAATCGCCTGGCCGGCCGGCTGGTCGAGCTGGGCGTGGGGCCGGACGTGCTGGTGGGGCTCTCGGTGGAGCGCAGCGCGGACATGCTGGTGGGGCTGCTCGCCATCATCAAGGCCGGCGGCGCCTACCTGCCGCTGGACCCGGCGTTCCCCGAGGATCGCCTGGCCTACATGATCGAGGACAGCGGTATCGAGCTGCTGCTGACCCAGCGCGCGCTGGCCGAGCGCCTGCCGGTACCGACGATGGTGCGGGCACTGCTGCTGGACGAGTTGGGCGACTCGCTGGATGCCTTCCCCGACGCGGACCTGCCCACCCGGATCGAAGCGGAAAACCTCGCCTACACCCTCTACACATCGGGCTCCACCGGGCGCCCCAAGGGCGTGATGGTGCACCATGGCGCGCTGACCAACTTCGTCGCCAGCATGGCCCGTGTTCCGGGCGTCGTGGCCGGGGACCGGGTGCTGTCGCTGACCACCTTCTCCTTCGACATCTTCGGCCTGGAGATCTACGTGCCCCTGATGGTCGGCGCGCGCATCGTGCTGAGCGGACCCGAGGTCGCCCAGGACCCCTACGCGGTACTGGACCTGGTGGAACGCGAGCAGGTGAATGTGCTGCAGGCGACGCCTTCGTCCTGGCGCATGCTGCTGGACAACGAGCGGGCGGAGGTCCTGCGTGGCTGCACCTTCCTCTGTGGCGGCGAGGCGCTGCCGCGCGAGCTGGCGGCCCGCATGCTGGCCCTGGGCGGCGAGGTATGGAACCTCTACGGGCCGACCGAGACCACCATCTGGTCGGCCATCCACGGGATTGGCCAGGAGGCCCCCGAGCCCTGGCTGGGGCGCCCCATCGACAACACCGCGCTCTATGTGGTCGGCGCCGACCTGTCCCCCGTGCCCCATGGCGTGGCCGGTGAACTGCTGATCGCCGGCGACGGCCTCGCGCGGGGTTACTTCCAGCGCCCGGGGCTGACCGCCGAACGCTTCATTCCCAATCCCTTCAAGGCTGGGGAGCGCCTGTACCGCACCGGCGACCTGGCCCGTATCCGTGCCGACGGCATCATCGAGTACCTGGGCCGCATCGACCACCAGGTGAAGATCCGTGGCTTGCGCATCGAGCTGGGCGAGATCGAGGCGCGCCTGCAGGAACAGGACGAGGTGCGCGAGGTCGCCGTGGTGGCGCAGGACGCCCCGGGCGGGCAGGTGCTGGTGGCCTACGTCGTGCCCCGCGACCTGCCGGCTGCCGAAGATGCCGACGCCCAGGCCCGGCTGCGTGACAGCCTCAACGACCGCCTGCGCCTGAAGCTGCCGGACTACATGGTGCCCGCGTACACGGTGCTGCTGGAGCGCTTCCCCCTCACGCCCAACGGCAAGCTGGACCGCAAGCAACTGCCCAGGCCCGATGCGCGGCAATGGCAGAAGGCCTATGTGGCGCCGCGCACCGAACTGGAGCGGACCATCGCCGAGGTCTGGGCGCAGGTGCTGCGCGTCGACCGGGTCGGCGTGCACGACAGCTTCTTCGAACTGGGCGGGCATTCGCTGCTCGCCACCCAGGTCATGGCGCGCCTGCGCCAGGCCCTGCAGGCCCAGGTACCGCTGCGCCTGCTCTTCGCCCACCCGGAGCTCGATGCCCTGGCGCGTGCCCTGGAAGAGGACATGCAGCCGGTCGAGCAACCGATCCCGCGGGTTTCCCGGGAGCAGCCGCTGGAGCTGTCCCATGCCCAGCAACGGCAATGGATTCTCTGGCAGCTGGAGCCCACCAGCAGCGCCTATCACATCCCGGCGGCCCTGCGCCTTCGCGGCGCCCTGGACCTGCCCGCGCTGGAGCGCAGCTTCGCCGCCCTGGTCGCGCGCCATGAAAGCCTGCGTACATCGTTCGTGCTGGACGGCGAGCGGCCCCTGCAGGTGATCCACCCGGCGGCGCCGGTGGTGATCGAGGTCGAGGCGCTGGCCGCCGACGCCAGCGACGAGGCGATTCGGACAGCGGTGGAGGCCGAGACCCGGCGCCTGTTCGATCTGCAGGCCGGCCCGCTGCTGAGGGTGAAGCTGTTGCGGCTGGCGGAAGACGACCATGTCCTGGTACTCACCCAGCACCACATCGTTTCCGATGCCTGGTCGATGCGCGTGATGATCGACGAGACGCTGAAACTCTATGTCGGCCACAGCCAGGGCCAGCCCGTAGTGCTGCCGGAGCTGCCGATCCAGTACGCCGACTACGGCCACTGGCAGCGGCGCTGGCTGGAGGAGGGCGAACAGGCCCGCCAGCTGGCCTACTGGAGCGCGCAGCTGGGAGGCGAGCAGCCCGTCCTGGAGTTGCCGACGGACCGCCCGCGCCCGGCACAACAGAGCTATCGCGGGGCGCGCATCGCCATCGCCCTGGAGCCGACCCTGGCGGTTGCGCTCAAGCAGCTGGCGCAGCGCGAGAACTGCAGCCTGTTCACGGTGCTGCTGGCCTCCTTCCAGGTGCTGCTGCACCGCTTCAGCGGGCAGGGCGACATCCGAGTCGGCGTGCCGATCGCCAACCGCAACCGCCTGGAGACCGAAGGCCTGATCGGCTTCTTCGTCAACACCCAGGTGCTCAAGGCCCAGGTCGACGGCCACGCACCCTTCGCGACGCTGCTGCGCCAGGTGCGCCACACCGCCCAGCAGGCCCAGGCGCACCAGGACCTGCCCTTCGAACAATTGGTGGAGGCGCTGCAACCGGCGCGCAACCTGAGCCACAGCCCGCTGTTCCAGGTGATGTTCAACCACGGCGGCGAGGTGCAGCGCGAGGTCACCTCCCTGGCCAGCCTGGCGCTGGAAGAGCTCAGCTGGGATGCCGGCACCGCGCAGTTCGACCTGACGCTGGACACCTTCGAGTACGAGGCGGGCCTTTCCGCCGCGCTGTCCTATGCGACCGACCTGTTCGACCGCGCCACCGTGGAGCGCATGGGGCAGCACTGGCTGAACCTGCTGCGCGGCATCGTCGCCAGCCCCAGCCAGGCCGTCGGCGAGCTGCCGCTGCTGGACGCCGGGCAGCGTCATCACATGCTCTACGAGTGGAACCGCACCGGCGCCCATTATCCGAACCACCAGCCGGTCCACCACCTGATCGAGGCGCAGGCGGCGGCGAACCCCGCGGCCTGTGCGCTGGTGTTCGCCGGCCAGGCCCTCAGCTACGGCGAGCTCAACGCGCGGGCCAACCGCTGGGCGCACCGCCTGATCGAACAGGGCGTGACCGCCGACTCCCTGGTGGGGATCTCGGTGCACCGCAGCCTGGAAATGGTCGTGGGCCTGCTGGCCATCCTCAAGGCCGGCGGTGCCTATGTGCCGCTGGACCCGGAATACCCTCGCGAACGCCTGGCCTACATGATCGAGGACAGCGGCATCGAGCTGCTGCTGACCCAGGCCGGGCTGCAGGAACAGCTGCCGATACCCGGTGGCGTGAAGACCTTGCTGCTGGACGATGGCGAGGCGCGGTTGCAGGGCTACCCGGCCGGCAACCCCGAGGTGCCGCTCGCCGCCTCGAACCTGGCCTATGTGATCTACACCTCCGGCTCCACGGGCAAGCCCAAGGGCGCGGGCAACAGCCATGGCGCGCTGACCAACCGTCTGTGCTGGATGCAGGACGCCTACGGGCTCGGCGAAGGCGACAGCGTGCTGCAGAAGACGCCGTTCAGCTTCGACGTTTCGGTCTGGGAGTTCTTCTGGCCGCTGATGTACGGCGTGCGCCTGGTGGTCGCCGAGCCGGGTGCTCACCGCGACCCCGCGCAGCTGATCCGGCTGATCGAGGACGAGGCCATCACCACCCTGCATTTCGTGCCCTCGATGCTGCAGGCCTTCCTGCTGGACGAGAGCGCCGGGCGCTGCCGCAGCCTGACCCGCATCGTCTGCAGCGGCGAAGCCCTGCCGGTGGATGCCCAGCAGCAGGTGTTCGCCCGGTTGCCCGGTGCCGCCCTGTACAACCTGTATGGCCCGACGGAAGCGGCCATCGACGTGACGCACTGGACCTGCCGCGACGAAGGGCGCGAGGCGGTGCCGATCGGCGAGCCCATCGCCAACCTGATGACCTACATCCTCGACCCCGAGCTGAACCCGGTGCCGGTCGGCGTCAGCGGCGAGCTCTACCTCAGTGGCCAGGGCCTTGCCCGTGGCTACCATCGCCGCCCCGCGCTGACCGCGGAGCGCTTCGTGGCCAGCCCCTTCGTGGAGGGCGAACGGCTGTACCGCACCGGTGACCTGGCCCGTTACCGCGCCGATGGCGTCATCGACTACCTGGGCCGTATCGACCACCAGGTGAAGATCCGCGGCCTGCGCATCGAGCTGGGCGAGATCGAAGCGCGCCTGCTGGACCATGACGGCGTGCGCGAGGCCGTGGTCGTCGCCCTGGACGGGCGCAGCGGCAAGTACCTCAGCGCCTACCTGGTCCTGCAGGGAGAAACGCCGGACTGGCCGCTCCTGCGTGAGCAACTGGTCGCGCACCTCCAGCGCACCCTGCCCGAGCACATGGTGCCGCCGCACATCACCGCGCTGGAGCGCATGCCGCTGAGCCCCAACGGCAAGCTGGATCGCAAGGCGCTGCCGGTTCCGAGCCTGGACGAGGCGCAGAGCGCCTATGTGGCACCCGGCAGCGAGGTCGAGCGGACCCTGGCGGAAATCTGGCAGGCGGTGCTCGGTGTGCCCGAGGTGGGCATCACCGACAACTTCTTCGCCCTGGGCGGCGATTCGATCAACTCGATCCAGGTGGTCAGCCGCGCCCGCCAGCGGGGCATCGTCCTGGCGCCTCGCGACCTGTTCCTGCACCAGAACATCCAGGCCCTGGCCCAGGTCGCCCAGCAGGGCGAGGCGAACCTGGTGGACCAGGGGCCGGTCACCGGAGAGAGCCTGCTGCTGCCCATGCAGCAGGGCTTCCTCGCCAGCGAAATCGCCCAGCCGCAGCACTGGAACCAGTCGATCCTGCTGACGCCGCGCGAGCCGCTGGATGTCGCCCGGCTGGGTGCGGCCCTCGAAGCGGTCGTCGCCCATCACGATGCATTGCGCCTGCGCTTCCACAAGACCGCCAGCGGCAGCTGGAAGGCCCGCCACGCGGCCGTGGCTGCACAACCGCTCGAGGTCTGGCAAGGCAGCGCTCGCGATGCCGATGAGCTCGTCGCCCTGGCCAACCGCGCGCAACGCAGCCTGGACCTGCAACAGGGGCCGTTGCTGCGCTGCAGCCTGATCGACATGGCCGATGGCAGCTCGCGCCTGCACCTGGCCATCCACCACCTGGTGGTGGATGGCGTGTCCTGGCGCATCCTCCTGGAAGACCTGCAGAGCGCCTACGAGCAGCTGTCGCGCGGCGAGGCGGTGAAGCTGCCGGCCAAGTCGACGGCATTCAGGACCTGGGCCGAGCGTCTGCACGACCATGCGGGAAGCGATGCGCTGGAGCGGGAGCTGGCCTACTGGACCAGCCGCCTCGACCAGCCCCTGCCGGAATTGCCCAGGGCGAACCCCGAAGGCAGCCAGGCCTCCGCGCATGGGCATTCGGTGAGCCTGTCGCTGAGCGTCGAGCAGACCCAGCGCCTGCTCAAGCAGGCCCCGTCGGCCTATCGCACCCAGGTCAATGACCTGCTGCTCAGCGCGCTGGCCACGGCCGTCTGCCAATGGACCGGCCAGCCGGCCTGCCTGGTGGAGCTGGAAGGCCACGGCCGCGAGGAGATTTTCGACGGCATCGACCTGAGCCGCACCGTCGGCTGGTTCACCAGCCTGTACCCGGTGCTGCTGACCCCTTCTGAGAACCCGGGGGAATCGATCAAGCGCATCAAGGAGCAGCTGCGGGCCGTGCCGGACAAGGGCCTCGGCTATGGCGTGCTGCGCCACCTGGGCGCGCCGGATATCCAGCAGCGCCTGGCCGGGCTGCCCCAGGCCCGCATCACCTTCAACTACCTGGGCCAGTTCGACCAGAGCTTCGACGAGCAGGCGCTGTTCGTGCCGGGCGAGGAGGGCAGCGGTGACGGCCACGACGACGATGTGCCCCTGGGCAACTGGCTGACCATCAACGGCAAGGTCTTCGATGGCCGCTTGAGCCTGGACTGGACCTTCAGCCGCGAGGTGTTCGACATCGCCGTGATGGAGCGCCTGGCGGGCGCCTATGGCGCTGCGCTGGAGCGGCTGATCGACCATTGCTGCGACGAGGGCATCCAGGGCCTGACGCCGTCCGACTTCCCGCTCGCCGGCCTGAACCAGAAGCAGCTGGATGCGCTGCCGGTAGCGGTGCCGCAGATCCAGGATGTATACCCGCTGTCGCCGATGCAGGAAGGCATGCTGTTCCACAGCCTGGCCGACGACGCCACCGGGCTGTACGTCAACCAGATCAGCCTGCCCGTCGAAGGCCTGGACGCCGAGCGCTTCGCCTGGGCCTGGGAGCAGGTGATCGCCCGCGAGGACATCCTGCGGACCAGCTTCCACTGGCAGAGCGGCTCGAGCGAGCCGGTGCAGATCGTCCACCGCCATGTGGCGCTGGACCTGCGGCAGGAAGACTGGCGGCAGCGCGAGCAGGGCGAAGAGGCCCTCGCCGAGCGCGCGGCGGCCGACTACCGGGAAGGCTTCGACCTGGCGCAGGCACCCTTGCAGCGCGTGTTGCTGCTGCGCCTGGACGAGCAGCGCCACCAGCTGATCTGGACCTGCCACCACATCCTCATGGACGGCTGGAGCAGTTCGCGGCTGTTCGGCGAGGTCATGCAGTTCTATGCCAAGGGCCAGGTCGCGACCCGCAACGGGCCTTACCGTGACTTCATCGCCTGGCTGAAGCGGCAGGACGGAAACAGCCTGGAGTCGTTCTGGCGGGCACGCCTGGGCGAGCTGGAGCAGGCCACCTTCCTCGGCCAGTCGGTCTTCCCCCGGCATGTGCAGGACCTGCCCGGCCACGACGCCCTGTACACCCGCTGGGACGAGGTGCAGACCCGCCGCCTGCAGCAGGCCTGCCGCGACCTGCACATCACCCCCAACACCCTGATCCAGGGCGCCTGGCTGCTGCTGTTGCAGCGCTTCACCGGCCAATCCACCGTGGTGTTCGGCGCCACCGTGGCGGGGCGCCCGGCCAGCCTGGCCAACGCCGACAGCATCCTGGGCCTGTTCATCAACACCCTGCCGGTGATCCAGACCCTGCGGGCGGAGCAGCCCCTGGTGCAATGGCTGCAGCAGCTCCAGGCGTACAACCTGGAGATCCGCGAGCACGCCCACGCCCCCCTGGCGGATATCCAGCGCTGGTCCGGGATGGGCGGCCAGGGGCTGTTCGACAGCATCCTGGTGTTCGAGAACTACCCGATCGACGAACGCCTGGGCGAGGAGAACGACACCGGCCTGAGCTTCGGTGCGTCCCGCAACCACGATGTGACCAACTTCCCCATGGACCTGGCGGTGCACCTGGGGGACCGGCTGTCCATCGAGTACCTGTTCCTGCGCAACGCGTTCAGCGTCGAGGCGGTGGAGCGTATCCGCGTCACCCTGGAGCACATGCTGGAGGTGCTGATCGCCTCGCCGGACGTGGCCTTGGGCAACCTCGCGCTGCTGCCGCCCGTGCAGCAACAGGCCTTCGCCCAGTGGAGCGCGGCGCCTGTGGCCGATGAGCAGCCGACGGCACTGCTGCCCGAGCTGATCGCCCGCCACGCCGCCGAGCGCCCGGATGCCGTGGCGCTGGTTTGCGGTGAGCGGCAACTGTCCTATAGCGAACTGGCGAACCTTTCGGACCGGCTGGCCCACCGCCTGCTGGCGCTTGGCGCAGGCCCGGAGAACGTGGTCGGCGTGGCCCTGGAGCGCTCCGTGGAGACGGTCGTGGCCTTCCTGGCGGTGATGAAGAGCGGGGCGGCCTATGTCCCCCTCGACATCGACTACCCGGCGGAACGGCTGGCCTTCATGATCGAAGACTCCGCCATGGCGCTGCTGGTGAGCCACAGCGGCGTGCAGGAGCGGTTGCCCCGGCTGGATGGCCCGCAGGTGTTGCTGCTGGATGGCTTCGACGAATGGGCCGGCAGCACCGAGCCGCTGCACAGCGGCCTGCTGGCGCAGAACCTGGCCTACCTGATCTACACCTCCGGCTCCACCGGCCGGCCCAAGGGCGTCGCGGTGACCCATGGCCCGCTGAGCATGCATTGCCAGGCGATCGCCAGGCTGTACGAGATGGATGCCGCGACCCGCGAGCTGCACTTCATGTCGTTCGCCTTCGACGGGGCCCATGAGCGCTGGCTGAGCACCTTATTCAGCGGTGGCACCCTGGTCATCCGCGACGGTGCGCTATGGACGCCCGAACAGACCTTCGAGGCGCTGCACCGGCACGCCATCAGCATCGCCTGCTTCCCGCCGGCCTACCTCAAGCAGCTGGCCGAATACGCGGAGCAGAGCGGGCTGACCCCGCCACCGGTGCGCGTGTACTGCTTCGGCGGCGACGCGGTGCCGGACCAGACCTTCGAGCAGGTGAAGGCCGCCCTGCGTCCCCGCTACTTCACCAACGGCTACGGGCCGACCGAGACCGTGGTCACCCCGATGCTGTGGAAGGTGCCGGCCAGCACCCGCTGCGAAGCCGCCTATGCGCCCATCGGGCGCGCAGTGGGGCAGCGCGCGCTCTATGTGCTGGACGAGAACCTCAACCCGTTGCCGCCGGGCATCGCCGGCGAGCTCTACATCGGTGGCGAAGGCGTCGCCCGTGGCTATCACCGTCGTGCCGGGCTCAGCGCCGAGCGCTTCGTGCCCGATCCCTTCGGCAAGCCGGGCGATCGCATGTACCGCAGTGGCGACCTCGTGCGCCGCCGCGTCGATGGCGTGCTCGACTACGTCGGCCGCATCGATCACCAGATCAAGGTACGGGGCTTCCGTATCGAACTCGGTGAGATCGAGGCCTGCCTGCGCCAGTCGGGCGATGTCGGCGACGCCGTCGTGGTCGCCCGGGACAGCGCTTCGGGCAAGCAACTGATCGGCTACGTGGTGACGCCGGGCGGCGAGCCCATCGGCGACCGCCTGAAAGCCGAGCTGCGGGCCAGCCTGCCGGACTACATGGTGCCGGCGCAGATCATCTGCCTGCCGCACCTGCCGGTGACGCCCAACGGCAAGCTCGATCGCCAGGCGCTGCCGGAGCCCGAGTTCAAGGGCACCCGGTACGTGGCCGGGCGGACCCGCGACGAGCAGTTGATGGCGCAGGTCTGGGCCGAGGTGCTGCAGGTGGAGCAGGTGGGCATCACCGACAACTTCTTCGAGCTGGGGGGCGACTCCATCCTCAGCCTGCAGGTGGTGTCGAGGGTGCGTAACCACCCGGAGCTGAACATGGAGCTGAAGCTGCGGGACCTGATGCGCCACCAGACCATCGAGGAGATCTTCGGGCAGCGACCGGTTGCGGATCAGCCCCAGGCGGACACCACCCAGGTGGCTGCCGAAGGCCAGTTCAACCTGATTCCGATCCAGCAGTGGCTGTTCGACGAGCGCATGGAAGAGCCTCACCACTTCAACCAGGCGTTGATGTTGCGCGCACGCCAGGCATTGAACCTGGCGGCCCTGGAGCTGGCGCTGCGCAGCATCGTCCAGCAGCACGACGCCCTGCGCCTGCGCTTCACCGAGGTTGGCGGGCGCAACCTGCAGCACTACCAGCCGTTGGCGGAGATGCAGGCGCTCTGGGCGTCGGAGCCCTTGCTCTGGCAACGGGAGGTCGTGGATGAGGCGGAGCTGGAACTGTTCGCCGAGGAGGTCCAGCGCAGCCTGGACCTGCACGACGGCCCGGTCTGGCGCACCGCCCATGTGGCCATGGCCAACGGCGAGACCCGGGTGCTGATGGTGATCCATCACCTGGTCATCGACACCGTCTCCTGGCGGGTGCTGCTGCAGGACCTGCAGATGGCCTACGAGGCCTATGACAGGGGCGAGACGCCAAGCTTCCCGTTCCGCACCAGCAGCTACCGTGCCTGGGCGGAAGGCCTGGGCGCCTATGCCGAGAGCTTCCCGGCCGAGGAGCGGGACTACTGGCTCGCGCAGGCGCGCCAGCCGGGCAGCGAGCTGCCCTGCGACAACCCGCGGGGCAAGAACCAGGTGCGGCACCAGGCGGTGGCTCACCTGACCCTGTCCGAGGTGCACACCCAGCAGCTGCTCAAGCAGGTGCCGGCGGTCTATCGGACGCAGATCAACGACGTATTGCTGGCGGCCTTGGGCCGCGTGCTGTGCCGTTGGAGCGGGCAAGCCTCGGCGCTGATCCAGCTGGAAGGGCACGGGCGTGAGGACCTGGTGGCCGACATCGACCTGAGCCGCACCGTCGGCTGGTTCACCAGCATGTTCCCGGTACGCCTCACCCCGGGGCTGGACGACGACATCGGCGCCTCGGTCAGGGCCGTGCAACGCCAGCTGGCGGCGGTGCCGAACAAGGGGCTCGGCTATGGCGTCCTGCGCCACCTGAGTGGCCCGGAGGTCGCCGCGCAGTTGAGTGCCGCCCCCCAGGCGCGGGTCACCTTCAACTACCTGGGGCAGTTCGACCAGAGCTTCGACGACAAGGCCATGCTGGTGCCGGCGGCCGAGAGCTATGGCAGCTGCTACAGCCCCATGGCCGCACTGGGCAACTGGCTGGAAATCGTCGGGCAGGTGTACGACGGGCAGCTGGCCTTGCGCTGTGTCTTCAGCAACCGCCGCTACCGCGTCGAGACCGTCGAACAGCTGATGCAGGCCTACCAGGCCGAACTGGAGGCGCTGATCGAGCACTGCGTCGCGCAGGCGGCCTAAGTATTCGTTGCGGTCCTTCGTACTGCTGGGGGGCGCCACCTGCGTGGCCCCTCCGGTGGATGTACCCCTTGATCAAGGAACCATGCGATGCCATTGCATCCAGAGCTGAACGCCTTCCTCGACCTGGCGGAAGAAAGCCAGGCCAGTGGCCCCGGGCCTTTCCATGTGTCGTCCCCGCAACAGGCCAGGGAGGCCTTCGAACGCACCACCGGGCAGTTGCGCTGGGCCGCGCCGCAGGGCGTGCGTTCGACGGATTTCGAGTTCCACAGCCGGGATGGCGCCTCGCTGCCCCTGCGCCTGTACCGGCCGTCCACTGCCAGCGGAACGCTGCCCGTCCTGGTGTATTTCCACGGCGGCGGCTACGTGGTCGGCAGCCTCGACTCCCATGACGGCGTGTGCCGCGAGTTCTGCGAGCGGACGCCGTGCGCGGTGCTTTCGGTCGGCTATCGCGTGGCGCCCGAGCACAGGTTCCCGACCCCGCTGAACGACGGTGCCGATGCGCTGGCCTGGCTGGCCGCCCATGCCGGGGAGCAATCCCTGGATCTCACCCGCGTGGTCTTCGGCGGCGACAGCGTCGGCGCCACCCTGGCCACGGTGTTGGCCCTGGAGGCGGCGCGCTCGGCGGCGGCGGTCATCAGGCCCTGCCTGCAGCTCCTGTGCTACCCGGTTACCGATGCCTCGGCCAGCAGCTCGTCGATGCAGCTGTTCGGTGAGGGCTACCTGCTGGAAAGCGAAACCCTGGAGTGGTTCTACCGGCATTACGCGCGGGAGGCGGCCGACCGGCTCGATTGGCGCTTCTCGCCGTTGCTGGCGACTGACCATGCCGGCGTGGCGCCGGCGGTGATCGCCCTGGCGGGGTTCGACCCGCTGCTGGACGAGGGGCGGGCTTATGCGCGACGCCTGCAGGAGCAGGGGGTTGCGGTGCAGGTGCTGGAGTTCGAGGGGCTGATCCACGACTTCCTGCGCCTGCGCAGCGTGGTGCCGGATATCGACGACGTCTACGCGCAGCTGGTGTCCGCCTTGCGCCAGGCGCTGGCGCGTTGAGCCGGCGATAGCACCCGGCGGCCCAGGCCGCGCGATACCGGAAACCGGGCCAAGGCCCGGTTTTTTCATGGGCGGAGGAGGGGATGTCCGCCCCCGGAATGCTGGCCTCGACCCTGCACGGCAGCCATAAAAAGGCTCTGTCTGCGTTATGTGTTGCTAGAGGATTTGAGTCCAGCTGATTGCCGAGCTCTGGTGATGTTTCTGGTTTCGCCCCCCCGGGCGAGTCCCTTTTTTCAATCGTCGGGATGCCGAACCACAAAAAAGGAACCAAAAACGCTTGCCCCATCATCCGGCCCCGGCTTCGCCGGGGTTCCCTCACTCCATCGTCGCTATCGGGGGCCGGCGCGATGGGCCATCCATGGCCTGGCGCGCCTCTCGCGGCATCCATGCCGCTCGTCCCCCGGCGCAACGACTGCGTTCGGCCTCCTGGAGGGGCGTTGGCGGCTGCTCCAACTTTCTTCGTCCAGCGCATCGCCACGTGGTGCGCACGGGCTTTCGTAGGATGGTGTAGAGCGGAGCGAAACCCATGCGGTGGGGGGCACGAACCCTTGGGTGCCCGAAAATAGCCGTGCTTGAGCGCTTGCATTAAAACCACAACAGTTAACGCAGACAGGGCCATAAAAAAACCGGGCCTGAGCCCGGTTCCTTCATGCCACTGGCGTTCACCAGTCGTAGGACACCTCGACCGAAGCGACACGCTCCTGGCCGTAGTAGCAGCCGAACGAGTAGTTGCAGTCCGACACGTATTCGCGGTCGAAGAGGTTCTGCACGTTCAGGCTGGCCTGGAGGCCCCGCATGTCGCTGGAGAGCTTGCCCAGGTCATAGCTGAGGGTGGTGTCGTAGACGACGTAGGACGGGGTGTGAAAGCTGTTGGCGGCGTCGCCCGGCTTGCGGCCGGTGTAGCGCGCGCCCACGCCCCAGGTGAGGCCGGCGAGGGGCGCCTGGACGAAGTGGTAATCGACCCAGGCGGTTGCGGACACGGGGGCCTGCGCCTCGCTGCGGTTGTCTTCGTTGCCGTAGGTTTCCTTGGTGTAGAAGGAGTCGATGTAGGTCGCGGCCGCGAGCACGTCGATGTTCTCGATGCTGGACTTGGCCTCCAGCTCGATGCCCCGGGAACGCACCTCACCCTGCTGCGACTGGTACTGGGGGTATTCGACGTCCCCGGTCAGCACGTTCTTCTGCTCGATCTGGAAAACCGCGGCGGTGATCAGGGTCTTCTCATAGGGCTGGTACTTCACGCCCACTTCGTACTGTTTGCCTTCGGTCGGCTCGAATGCCTTGCCACCGCGCTCGGGCGCGGCGGTGCCGACGGTCGGCAGGAAGGACTCGGAGTAGCTGACGTAGGGCGCCAGGCCGAAGTCGGTGACGTAGGTCAGGCCCACGCGGCCGGTGAACTTGTGGTCACGCTGTTCGGTGATGGTGTCGGCCAGCAGGTCCTTGTTTTCCACCTCGGCCCAGTCTTTGCGGCCGCCTATGGTGAGGATCCAGCTGTCGAGCTTGATCTGGTCCTGGGCGTAGAGGCCGATCTGGCGGATGGTGTTGTCCCACTTGGTGTCCAGCACCGGTGTCAGGCTGCTGGTGTCGTAGTTGTTCTTGCCGTACAGGTCCACCGGCAGCACGTTGTAGGCGTTGTAGCCGTCGTACTTGCGGTTGAAGTGGCGGTAGTCGATCCCCGCCAGGGTGGTGTGCTCCAGGGCGCCGGTGTTGAACCTGAATTCCAGGTTGTTATCCAGCGTGTAGGCGATGTTGTGCTGTTGCCAGTCCAGCTTCACGCGGTTGGCGCGGGTGTAGTCGGTGTTGCCGTTGGTGTCGGTCGCGAAGCTGCGCAGGTAGAAGCCCTTGTAGCGGTCGCGCACGTCGATGTAGCGGGCGGTGGAGCGGAACTTCAGGTCATCGCTGAGGTTCTGGGTGAAGTCGTAGCCCAGGATGTACTGGTCACGCTTGTAGTCGTTGTACTTGGAGTCGCCGGCGAAGAAGTCGCGGTCGATCTTCTGCCCGGTGGGGCCACGGACCAGGCTGCCGACCATCGGCAGGGCCTGGTAGTCGAACAGGCCGTCGTCACGCTGGATCTGCGCCAGCAGGGTCAGGGAGGTGTCTTCCGACGGGGCCCAGGTCAGGCTGGGGGCGAGCAGCAGCCGTTCGTTGTTGGTGTGCGCGACCTGCTCGTTGCCTTTCTTGGCCAGGCCCACCAGGCGATAGGAGAACTGCTTCTCCTCGTCGATGGGGCCGCTGGTGTCGAAGGCGCCGTTCACCCGGTGGTAGCTGCCCAGGCCGAACTTCACCTGGCTGCGCTGCTCGGTGGTCGGGCGCTTGGACACCATGTTCACCACGCCACCCGGCTGGTTCTGCCCGTAGAGGACCGAGGACGGCCCCTTGAGCACTTCGACGCGCTCCAGGGTGTAGGGGTCGATCTGCGGTGCGCCACCCAGGCTGCCCGCGTAGGGCAGGTAGGCGCCGTCCAGGTACAGCGGGGTCGGGGCGAAGCCGCGGCTGGTGATCTCGTCGGCGATGGCGTTGCGATCGGTGAAGCCGTTGACGCCGAGGCCGGGCGTGTAGCGCAGGGCCTGGGTCAGGTTGCGGGCGCCCTGGGTCTCGATCTGGTCGGCGGTGATGACGTTGACGGCCTGGGGGATCTCCAGGATCGGGGTGTCGGTCTTGGTGCCGGTGGCGCTGCGGGTGGCCACATAGCCGTCGACGGGGCCATAGGCCGATTCGGTCGACTGGCCGGAGATGTTGATGGTGCTCAGCTCGAGGGAGTCGGAGGCGGAGCGCTTCTGCAGGATGGCGGTGTTGTTCTGCAGGCTGAAGGACAGGTTGGTGCCCGCCAGCATCCGCGCCAGGGCCTTGTCGGTGGAGAACCGGCCGACGACCGCCTGGCTGCGCAGGCCCTGGACGTCATCGGCGCTGTACAGCACCTGGAGGTCGGCCTGCTTGCCCAGGGTCAGCAGCGCGCTGGGCAGCGACTGGGCGGGAATGTTGAATTCGATCTCTTGGGCTTGTACCTGGGCGGCAACCGCCATGGAGAAGGCGAAGCCCAGCGCGGTGGCGTTGAAACCCGGCTGAAGCATACGGCGCATGAGCAATGCCTTGGTGAGGTTCGTAAGTCCCGGTAGCGCTGGCATGGTGGTCCTCTTGGTCTTCAAAGTGATGGCGTTGTTTTTGATTTTTGATAAGACGGATGGCACTGAAAAAACCGGAAATAAGAATCGTGATCAATCACGCTGTCTGCAATTCGGTCACGACTTTCCCCGCTTCCATGCGCACCAGTTGGTCCGCGATGTCGAAATAGCGGTCGTCGTGGGAGATCACGATGATGGTCTTGCCCAGGCGTTTGAGGTCCGGCAGCAGCTCGGTGTAGAAGATGCGCCGGAAGGTGGGGTCCTGGTCGGCGGCCCATTCGTCGAACACCAGCACGGGCCGCTCTTCCAGCCAGGCGTTGACCAGCGCCAGGCGCTTGCGTTGCCCGGTGGACAGGTCGGTGGTGGTGAAGGAGCCGTCCCGGACGCTCACCTTGTGGGCGATCTCCAGGCGTTCCAGGTAGGTGTTGGCGTCCTCGGGCAGGTGCTGGTCGCCCTGGACGACATCGTCGAACAGGTAGTAGTCGGCGAAAATGGTGGTGAACAGCTGGCGGTAGTCATCCCGCGTACGCGCGTTCACCGCCTGGTCGTTCAGGCGTATCTCGCCATGTTGCGGGGCATAGAGGCCCAGCAGCAGCTTGATCAGGGTGGTCTTGCCGCAGCCGTTCTCGCCGACGATGAAGACGATGTCGCCCTGGTCGATCTTCAGGTTCACCGGGCCGAGGCGGAACGGGGCGCTGCCCTCGACGGCGGGGAAGGCGTAGGACACATCGCGCAGTTCGAGGCTGCTGATGGACTTGTCCGGGCTGCCCTGGGCGTTGAGGAGCAGGTGGGGCTCGGGCGAGGAGAATTGCTCCGACAGCTCGGCGATGCGGCTGAAGGCGATCTGTGCCTGGCCGATGATCGGCAGCGTGCCGATCAGGTGCTCCAGCGGCCCCTTCATGTACAGCAGCACCAGGACGAAGCCGCTCATGACCGTCTTGTCGGCGCTCGGCCACATCGACTGCATGGCCAGGGCCAGGCCGATGACCACGAAGAACAGCATCGAGCCGAAGGACTTGGCGATCACGAAGGTGTTGATGGAGCGGATCTGCGTGTTGCAGATGTTCTGGGCCGTCTGCTCGATCCCGGACACGTACATGCGGTTGCGGCGTGGGCGGTGGATCCTCAGTTCCTTGGCGCCCTCGGCGATGGCGCTGTAGTTCTTCTGCAGGTCGTCTTCCCAGTCGCGGGCCTGCATGAAGCCTCTGATCCCCCGCCCTTGGGCGAAGTACTGCACGGTGATGCCGATGACGATGGCCAGCACCAGTATCAAGAACATCGGCCAGGACAGCATGGCCAGGTAGCCCATGCACCCCAGGGTGACGGTGAGTGCGATGGCCAGCGGCGAGAAGGCGAAGGCGAAGTCGCTGATGGTGTCGACGTCATGGGTCAGCACGGGGATCAGGCGATGGGTGCGGAAGCGCTCGATCTGCTCGATCGGCGCCGAGAGCACCTTCTCGCCCAGTTCCTTGCGCAGCTTGGCGATGATGTGCTGCCCGACGTAGTTGGTGCCGATGTCCGAATAGATGGCGCTGCCCAGTGCCAGCAGGCACAGCCCCGCGAAGGCGGCCACGACGCCGCCGCTCAGGCTGGTTTCGGAGTGCAGGGCGCCGTTGATGGTCGCCAGCAGCACCGTGACGCTGAGGCCGCCCACCATGCCCAGCACGATGGAGCTGATGACGATCAGTCGGAAAGGTTTGAGCAGCGTGAACAACTCTTTGATCACTCCGCGCGCGGGCCTGTTCATGGGGGGTACCTGCTTGAAGAGTTGGCGGGTGGCCGCTGCCACCCGCTGGGGCGCAACCCGTGGCTGCGCACCTCTTGAACGTCTGGTGACGGGGCAAATTTAGCGGGGGGCTAAAGCTCCCTGGCGACCCGGAAGCCGATCCAGTCGCCGCGCTCGGTGGTGACCAGCGCATTGCGGTTGCCGGAGCGGGAGAAGATCGGCGCCTCGCCCCAGTCGTTGCCGCGGATCTGCACGACCTCGCACGTCTCCTCCATCCACGGGCTGCCGTCGGTGGGGGCGCCGACGTAGCTGTCGTGCAGGCAGTCCGCCACCCATTCGTAGACGTTGCCGTGCATGTCGTAGACGCCGAAGGCGTTGGCCGGGAAGGTGCCCGCCGGGGAGGTGAAGTTGTAGCCGTCGGCGGCGCCGTAGGTGTTGGCGTGCTGGGCGATGCTGTACTCCTTGCCTTCGTCGAAGGGGAAGGGGAACGGGCCTTCGCTGCCGGCGCGGGCGGCGTACTCGCGTTCGGATTCGCTGAGCATGCGGTAGTGCTTGCCGGTCTTCTTCGACAGCCAGGCGACATAGGCCTTCACCTCGTCGTAGCTGATGCACACGGCGGGCTGCTCGGGGCCCTGCGGGTAGCTGGGCTTGCCGTTGCTGCACAGGCGGCCGGGGCGGTCGTCGCCGTCGGGGAGGGTGACCTTGGCCTCGCGCTGCCAGGCCTGCAGCTCCTTGGCCAGCACCTGGAACTTGCTGATGGCGAAGGGCTTGGCGAAGGTCACGGTGTGCAGCGGGCCTTCATCGGGCTGGCGGCCGACTTCGTCGTCGGGGGTGCCCATGGTGAAGCTGCCGGCGGGCAGCACGACCATCTCGGGGCAGTCCTTGCAGTCCTTGAACAGGCTGCCGGGCTTGTTCGCCTCGGCGGCGAAGGCCGGGGCGGCGGCGAACAGGGTGGCCACCAGGGCCAGGGGCTTGAGTGCATGCATGGCGGTTCTCTCGAATGGCGAAAGGGTCAGGCGAGCTGCGGGGCGAGGATGTCCATCACCCGGTCGATCTCGGCTTCGTCGTTGAGCAGGCCGGGGGCCAGGCGCACCACCGGGCCGACGTCGCGGTCCACGGCGTCGCTGATCACCTTGTGCTGCAGCAGGTAGCGGGCCACGGCGTCGCAGTCGCGGCCTTCGACGCGGAAGAAGGTGAAACCCGAGGACAGCGCAGGGCTGCGCGGCGTGACCAGCTGCACCTTGGCGTGCTCGGCGAGGCGGTCCTTGAGGTAGCTGTTGAGCTGGTGGATGCGTGCCTGGACATCGGCCTTGCCCAGCTCCAGGTGCAGCTCGAAGGCCTTGCCCACCGCCAGGCGATGGTCGAAGGCGTGGTAGCCGCCGGGGGTCATCAGGGTGCCGAAGGTCTCGCCCATGGTGAAGGTGGGCACGCTGGGCACCAGATGGGGCTGCGGTTTTTCCTCGCGGGCGATGATGACGCCGGTGCCGCGCGGGCCGAACAGCCACTTGTGGGTGCCGGCGATGAAGTAGTCGCAGTTGAAGTCGGCGAAGTTCAGGTCCTCGACGCCGAAACCGTGGACGCCGTCCACCACGTAGAGGATGCGGTCGGCTTCGTCGCGGCCCTGGTTGGCTTCCCTCACCAGCTGGCCGACCTCGCGTGCCGGCAGCTTCACGCCGCTGCCGGATTGCACCCAGGTCATGCCCAGCACGCGGGTCTCGGGGCGGATGGCCTGGCGGATGTTGCCGAGCATTTCGTCCACCGAGGCGCTGTGCGGCGCCTTGAACAGCGGCACGCGGCGCACCCGGGTGCCCATCATCTGCTCGCGGTACTCCAGGCGGGTCATGGTGGAGTAATGCTCGTGGGCGCTGACCAGGATCTCCTTGCCCGGTGCCACCTGCAGACCGCCGTAGATCATCGACAGGCCGTCGGTGGTGCTGCCGGTGAGGGCGACCTGGTTCGGTTGCACGCCGAAGTAGCGGCCAGCCCAGGCGCGTACTTCGTTCTCGTAGCCCCAGAGTTCCTCGCGCTCCCAGTCCAGCACTTCGCCGGGGTTCTGGTCGAGGCGGGCGCGGAAGTGGGCGATGGCCTCGCGGACCACGCGGGGGTGGGAGGCGAGGAGGAAGCTGCAGAAGTGCAGGTAGGCCGGGTCCAGGTCGAACTGCTGGCGCAGCGCCTGCCATTTGTCCTTGGCCGGGCTGGCCGGCGGCGTGGCGGCCTGGGCCTGGCCGGCGAGGGTAGAACCCAGGGGCAGGGCGGCAGCGAGCAGGCCGGCCTGCTTGAGGAAGGTACGGCGATCGCTCATCAGCCACGCTCCGCTTGCGGTTGCTCGGCGCTGGCGGCGGCCGGCTTGGCGCGGCGCTGCACCTCTTCCCAGACGCGGAGGAAGTTGCCGCCCCAGAGCTTGGCGATATCGGCGTCGGAGTAGCCGCGCTGGATCAGCTCGGCGGTGAGGTTGCGCGACTCGCCGACGTTCATCCAGCCGTCGACGCCGCCACCGTCGTTGAAGTCGGAAGCGATGCCGACGTGGTCGATGCCGACCTTGCGCACGGTGTAGTCGATGGCGTCCACCAGCTCCTTGACGCTGGCGCGGGGCTCCTCTTCGAGGATGGCGTAGAGCGAACTGGCGTACTCGCCGAAGCGCTGTTCGGGCCAGATGGAGATGATCGCGTCACCCGGCATCAGGGCATTGGCCAGGCCGTCCAGCGGCTGCAGGTCGAAGCGCGCGCGCAGGGCGTTGAGCTTGTCCAGGGTCGGCTTGCTGAGGGGCTTGAGGTAGGCGGGGAAGCCCACCACCTGGATCACGCCGCCGCTGTCCTTGATGGTTTGCAGCTCGCGGTCGCTGAGGTTGCGCGGGATGTCCACCAGCGCGCGCGGTGCCGAGTGGGAGGCGACCATGGGGGCGCGGCTGAGGCGCGCGACGTCTTCCAGGGCCAGGGTGGACATCTGCGACACGTCGATGATCACGCCCAGGTCATTGAGGCGCGCCACCGCCTGCTCGCCCAGGGGCGAGAGGCCGCCGAGGGCATCGACGCTGTCGTTGAAGAAGGGCAACGGGCGCGAGGAGTCGGCCCAGGCGTTGTTGCCCACGTAGCTGAAGCCGAACATGCGCATGCCACGCGCGGCCCAGGTGTCCAGGGCGCCCAGGTTATCGCCCAGGGGGTAGGCGTTGAGCATGCTGATGAAGATGGCGAACTTGCCTTCGCCGTGCAGGCGGCGGAAGTCGGCCGGGGTGTAGGCGATGCCGACCTGGTTGGGGAAGTCGCGCACCATGCCGCTAATGATTTTGTAGCGCAGTTCCTGCTGGTGGCGCGCCTCGTCGACGAAGGCGGCGGTGGGGCGATGGGGCGCGTTGGGGCCGTTCCAGATCTCCGGCCAGCCGAAGATAGTCAGCGCCGCGCCGGAGAGGCGTCCGCGCCCGGCCTTGACCAGGTCGAACTGGCCTTCGCCGTCCTTGTCGGCCTCGTTGCCTCCGGTGCCGAAGTCCGGCGGCACGGTGATGTGGCTGTCGAAGGAAAGAATGCGGTCCTGCAGTTCCTCGGCGTGCTTCATCACTTCGCGCGGGTAGCCTTCGGCGGACCGTGGGAAGAGGACGTACCAGGCCGCAGCAGCGACGAGGGCGAGGAGAAGCGCCAGGGCGACGAGGTAGGGGGCCTTGCTGGAGCGGGTCGTGTTCATTGCCATCCCGTTGATTGCCAGGTTCGATGCGGTTCCGGCGCCCGCCGCTGCGGGGTTCGCCTGTCACGGAGGAACGAGGGTGGCGGCGGGAAATTTAGCGCTGCGGGGGCAGTAAATTTGTATCAGGGCCTCTCGTTCTAGCTGGAGTGGCTGACACGGATACGGATGTGACGATGAGGTTTTCCAGGCGTGGGTTCATGGCGGGGCTGGCGGTGGTCGGGGCGGCAGTGCCTGCGGTGTGGTACGCACGCCAGCCGGTGGACCACGACGACAAGCTGGAGAAGGACCAGGTGGAGACCCCTGGCGAGGCCAGTGTCGAGGCCGCCGCAGGCGAGGGCGTGAGCCTCACCGGCAAGCTGCGCGGCATCTGGGACCTGCGCTTCAGCGGCATGGACATCGGCCTGGACGACCTGCCTGTGCAGGGCGTGCAGATGCTCCTCGATATCGGCCCCACCGGGCGCTCCCTGCGTGGCTTCATCGACCTGGGCGAGCGCCTGCGTGGCAGCCAAGAGCCCCGTTACCGGGTGCTGGGCGAGCTGGTGGCGGCGGATGCCGGCAAGCTGCGCTGGCGCCTGGTGCCGGTGGGCGAGTCGGCCCCCAGCCATGAACTGGAGGCGATCCTCGACGAGGTCTGGAGCAGCTGGGGTGATGCCGGGGCGGGGACGCTGACCGGGCGCATCCGCCGTATCGACCGGCCGCTGGACATGCCTGAGCCGGACAGCCAGTTCGTCGCCACCAAGCGTGCCTTCCCCGAGGCGCACCAAGTCACCCCGCTGGCACCGGCGCTGATGCGCTGGCTGGTGTCCGCCGAGCACCGGCTGTTCCACCAGCTCTGGCACGCCACCCGGGACAAGTGGCACCGCCTCGACGAGGCCAGGCGCGACGCCCTGCGTGGCGCCGGCTGGCAGCCCGGCCCGCGTGACGCCGAGCGGGGCGCACGGGGGCGGCGCAAGCACCTCAACGGCTCGGGCGAGGACTTCTTCTTCATGCACCGGCACATGCTCGGCCAGGCCCGCGCCCTGCAACCCGACCTGCCGGACTGGAAGCGTTTGCCGCTGCCGTCACCCTATGTCGAGCACGATCGCCTGGGGTTCATCCGCTACCAGGAGAACCACGACGGCAACTCGGTACCGCCGGCCTGGCTGGCGGCCGATGACGAGGAGCTGAGCGAGTGGCTGCGCGGCATCAAGGCCGGCGAGACCTTCTTCAGCAACTTCCAGGTGTGGGAATCCCAGTACCAGGACCCGGACTACCTGAGCCGGTTGACCCTGGCGGAGTTCGGCTCCGAGGTGGAGCTGAACATCCACGACTGGCTGCACATGCGCTGGGCCACGGTCACCCGCGACCCGTCCAACGGCATGCCGGTGGTGGGCGACCGCGACCAGGCGGACTACGCCGCGCGTTGGTTCCGCGCGGAGAACGACTATCTGGGCGACCCCTTTTCCTCCCATGTGAACCCGGTGTTCTGGCGCTTTCATGGCTGGATCGACGACCGTATCGAGGACTGGTACCGCGCCCATGAGCGCGCCCACCCGGGCGAGGTGCAGCGCCGCGATATCAACGGCGTCTCCTGGTTCGCGCCGGGGCGCTGGGTGGAGGTGCCCGACCCCTGGCTCGGCCCGAGCACCCATGGCTGCGGCGGCATCACCGATGCCGGTGGTGGCATGGGCGAGATGGAGATCGAAGCCATGAAGCTGGCCTTGCGCATCGCTTTCAGTGACGAGGGTGATATCAGCGACCTGCTGCGCCGCACCCCGCGCCGGCCCTGGTATGCGCGCAACCTGAAGTTGCCGGGCAAGGCCTGATCCGGCCTTGGCCCGCGTGGCGGGCATCGCGAATGAATTCGCTCCCACGGGCGATGCTGCGCACCGCTGGGCGAATGAATTCGCCCCTACACAAGCGTGCCGGGATCGGCCTGTGCGCGTGCCTGAATGCCGATCACGAATGAATTCGTTCCCACAGGCAGGGCGTACCCCGGAGCGTAGGGTGGAGGTCGCTTTTTACCTCCACCGGGCGGGGCATCAGGTCGATACCGATGGCGGGTGAGGCGGGATGTCGGTCGGGTGAAACCCGGCGCATGGTGCATTGCCAATCGCCAATGAATTCGCTCCCACGGGCGATGCTGCGCACCGCTGGGCGAATGAATTCGCCCCTACACAAGCGTGCCGGGATCGGCCTGTGCGCGTGCCTGAATGCCGATCACGAATGAATTCGTTCCCACAGGCAGGGCGTACCCCGGAGCGGGTGGAGGTCGCTTTTTACCTCCACCAGGCGGGGCATCAGGTCGACACCGATGGCGGGTGAGGCGGGATGTAGGTCGGGTGAAACCCGGCGCGTGGTGCACTGCCAATCGCGAATGAATTCGCTCCCACGGGCGATGCTACGCCTGATGCGTACCGGGTAGCCCGGGCTTCAGCCCGGGGTGCGTTCGGCCAGCTGATTGGCCTCCGGCGTCCAGCCGCCACCCAGGGCTTTGTAGAGGCCGACGGCGGCTTGCAGGCGGGCGAGGCGCAGTTGCACGGCTTCGTCTTCGGCCTGGTAGAGGCTGCGCTGGGTTTCCAGCACCGTGAGCAGGGTTTCGGCGCCGGCGCGGTAGCGGTTTTCCGCGAGGTCGAAGGCGCGTTGCGCCTGGGCCAGCTCTTCGGCTTGCCATTGGCGTTGGCGGTCGAGGCCGTCGATGGCCAGCAGGGCGCGTTCCACATCGCCGAAGGCGGCGACGATGGCGGCGCGGTAGTTGGCCAGCAACTCTTCCTCGCGGGCCTGGCGCTGCTGGTGGCTGGCGTCGAGGCGGCCGGCGTTGAAGATCGGCGCGGTGAGGCCGGCAGCGACGCCGAAGTAGGGGTTGCGCAGCACGTCGGAGAACTGCTCGGAACCCGTGCCGAGGTTGGCGCTGAGGGTCAGGCTCGGCAGCATCGCGGCGCGGGCGACGCGCACGTCGGCATCGGCTGCGGCCAGGCGGGCTTCGGCGGCGGCGATGTCGGGGCGGCGCCCGAGCAGTTCGCTGGGCAGGCCGGCGCCGGTGCCGGGCCATTGCAGGGCGTCCAGCTTCTCGCCCTTCAGGCTGAGGGTTTGCACCGGTTGACCGAGCAGGGCGGCGAGGGCGACGCGGGCTTCCCCGGCCTGCTGGTGCAGGCGCTCCAGGGCGCGTTCGCGGCTGGCCACCAGGCTGCGCTGCTGGGCGAGTTCCAGTTGCGTGGCGGCGCCGGCGCCCTGGCGCGCGCCCACCAGTTGCAGCACCTGGCGGGCATTGTCGAGGTTGCCTTCGGCGATGCGCCGCTGTTCGTCCAGGGCCAGTACCTGCAGGTAGCTGGTGGCGACGCCGGCGAGCAGGGTCAGTTCCAGGGTCGCCTGGTCGAAGCGGGCCGCATCCAGGCCGTGCAGGGCGCTGTCGCGGGCGGCGCGCTTGCCACCCCAGAAGTCCAGCTCGTAGCTGGCGCTGAGGCCGGTGGCGTAGGTGTCGAAGCGAGGCTGGTCGTCGTAGGCATCCAGGGCACTGAAGCCCTTGTCGCCCAGCAGCTGCTGATAGCTGCCGGTGAGCTCGGCCTTCACCTCGGGCAACAGCGGGGCGCCGGCGATGATCGCGGCGGTGCTGGCCTGGCGCACCCGTGCGCGGCCGGCGGCCAGGTCGAAGCTGCCCTGGCGGGCCTGGTCGATCAGCGCTGTGAGTTCCGGGCTGCCGAAGGCGCGCCACCAGTCGGCGGCAACCTGCGCCTGGCGGTTGTCGGTGCTGGCCTGCCAATGGGCGGGCGGCGCGATGCCGGTGGTGGGCGTCTTGTCCGTGCCGGCGCAGGCGCCGAGGGCGAGACACAGGGGCAGCAGGGTGCGGGGCGTGAATACGGTCATGGGCTGCTCAGTGCGGTTACCGGGTCGAGCCGTGCCGCCTTGCGCGCCGGCATGAAGCCGAAGGCGACGCCGGTGGCCAGGGCGCAACCGAAGGCGCCGAGCATGGCCGTGAGGGAGAAGGCGATGGCGACGTCCGCCAGCAGCAGCGCACCGCCCACCAGCAGGGCGATGGCGATGCCGGCGATGCCGCCGGTGACCGAGAGCAGCGTGGCCTCGGTGAGGAACTGGCGGAGGATGTCGCGCTGGCGGGCGCCGGTGGCCATGCGGATGCCGATTTCACGGGTCCGTTCGCGCACGGTCATGAGCATGATGTTCATCACGCCGATGCCGCCTACCAGCAGGGAGATGGCGGCGATGGCACCGAGCATCAGCGAGAGGCTGTTGCGGGTGCTGGCCTCGGCCTGGATCAGCGCGGCGTTGTTGGTCACCTCGAAGTCGCGCACGCCGCGGTGCAGGCGCAGCAGCAGGCGGTCGATGGCGGCTTCGGCCTGTTGCACGCGGCTGGCGTCGGCGGCAGCGACCACGACGAAATCCGGGTCGGGCTTGCCGAACAGGCGGATGCTGGCGGTGGAGTAGGGCACGACGATCTGGGTGTCGGCGTCTTCGTCGCCGGAGCTGGCACCCTTGGCCACCAGGGTGCCGATCACCTGGAAGGGCACGTTCTCGATGAGGATGTGCTGGCCGATGGGGTCGCGCCCGGCGAACAGCTTGTCGCGCACCTTCTGGCCGATCACCGCGACGGTGGCGGCGCTGTCTTCGTCGGCCTGGTCGAAGAAGGCGCCTTCGGCGACGGGCCAGTTGAGGATGCTGGGGAAGTCGATGCCGTTGCCCCGGGTGTAGGCCTGGAAATCGAGGTTGCCGTGGCGTACCAGGGTGTCGCCGCCGGTGACCGGCATGATCCGCTGCACCTGGGGCAGGCCGGACAGCGCGGCGATGTCGGCAAGGGTGACCACGCCCTCGGGCACGCGTGGGTTCGGCGAGAAACCGGAGAGGTAGATGATGTTGGAGCCGAAGGCACCCATCTGCGCCATCACCTGGCGCTTGCTGCCTTCGCCGATGGCCAGCATGACCACCACCGAGGCGACGCCGATGACGATGCCGAGCAGGGTCAGGGCGGTGCGGAAGCGGTTCACCCACATCACCCGCCAGGCGGCGCGCAGGGCTTCCAGCAGCTCACCGCGCCAGGCGCCGGCGGGCAGTTCGCGGCGTTCTTCCAGGCGCTCGCGCAGGCGGCTGGCGGGCAGCGCGCCGGCGTTGTCGCTGGGCAGCTGGCCGTCGGCGCTGTCGCTGAGGATATGGCCGTCGCGCACTTCGATGATGCGCTGGGCGCGGGTGGCCACTTCGCGGTCGTGGGTGATGAGGATCACCGCGTGGCCCTGGGCGGAAAGCTCGTCGAGCAGCTTCATCACCTCGATGCCGCTCTGGCTGTCGAGGGCACCGGTGGGTTCGTCGGCGAGGATCACGTGGCCGCCGTTCATCAGCGCGCGGGCGATGGAGACGCGTTGCTGCTGGCCGCCGGACAGCTGGTGCGGGCGGTTGCCGGCGCGGCTTTCCAGGCCCAGGCGCTGCAGCAGTTCGGCAGCCCGGGCGGCGCGCTCGGGGCCGGGGGTGCCGGCGTAGATGGCTGGCATCTCGACGTTTTCACGGGCCGAGGCGGAGGGAATCAGGTGGTAGCCCTGGAACACGAAGCCGAAGGCCTCGCGGCGCAGCCAGGCCAGTTCGTCGACATCCAGCGCGGCGACGTCGCGGCCGGCGAAGCGGTAGCTGCCGGAGCTGGGGCGGTCGAGGCAGCCGAGGATGTTCATCAGGGTGGATTTGCCGGAGCCCGAGGCGCCGACGATGGCGACGAATTCGCCGGCATCGATACGCAGGGAGATGCCGCGCAGCACCTCGACTTCCGGGGTGCCGTTGCCGCCGTAGCGCTTGCGGACGTCGACCAGTTCCAGCAGGGCGGGTTCGTGCAGGGCCTTCATGGGGCGGGTTCGCCGATCAGCAGGCGCTCACCCTCGGCCAGGCCGGACAACACCTGGACCTGCATGCGGTCGCGCACGCCGGTCTGCACCGGGCGTTCCTCGAGGGCGCCACGGGCACCGACCACCAGCACCATGTCGCCGCCGGCGTCGCCGTCGCGCAGGGCGGCGATGGGCACGGCGAGGGTATTTTCGGCGCGCTGGGAAACGAAGTGGACCTGGGCGGTCATCTCGGTCATCAGGGCGTTGTCCTGGTTGTCCACGTCCAGCAGCACGGTGTAGAGCACCACGCGACCGCCGCTGCCGGTGGGGCTGCCGCCACCCTGGCTGAGCTGGTCGAGGGGGCGCGGCGGCAAGGGCAGCACCTGGCGCACGCGGGCTTCCCAACGACGGCCTTCGCCGCTGAGGGTGGTGAACCAGGCGGGCATGCCGGGGCGCACGCGGCCGATATCGGCTTCGGAAACCTGGGCCCAGACCGTCATCGGCGAGAGCTTGGCGATGCGCAGGATCAGCGGCGTCTGCTGCTGGGCGTTGAGGGTCTGGCCGACGCGGGCGTCGACGGCGACCACGGTGCCGGAGATGGGGGCGTAGATGCGCGTGTAGCCGAGCTCGGCCTCGTCGCTGCGCAGTGTGGCCTGGGCCTGGCGGATCTGCGCCTGGATCATGGCGATGCGCGCCTGGGTGGAGCGCTGCTGGGCGTGGGCCACCTGCAGGTCTTCGTCACGGGTGGCGCCGCTGGCGGCGAGCTTCTGCTGGCGGGCGTACTGCTGCCGGGCCAGTTCGTGCTGGGCCCGTTGTTCTTCCAGCTGGGCCTTGAGGGTGTCGATGGAGGAGCGCCCGGCATCGACCCGCGCCTGTTGGGTGGAGGGGTCGATTTCAACCAGCAGCTGGCCTTCCTCGACCGTGTCGCCGGCTTCCACGTGGAGCTTCTGGATCTGCCCGGACGCCTGGGCGCCGACGTCGACATAGCGCCGTGGCTGCAGGGTGCCGAGGGCGCTGACGCTGCTTTCGATGCTGGTGACCGCCACGCGCACGGTGTCGCCTTCGTGGATGCCGTCCGGCAGGGCCTTCCAGGCGGCCAGGGCGATGAGGGGGACGAGCAGCAGCGGGGCGAGGATCAGGCGGCGTGAAAGTCGTGGGGCGCTCATGGAGATGTCCGGCTCTGGGTGGGGCCCTGGCCGGCGCGGTGCGGCAGCCTAAGGGGCGCTGCCAGTTGAACGAGCTAGGGGCGGGGAAATTTACCGGGCGGTGCGTCCTTGGCGGCCCGGACGCCCGGAATCAGAGACGCATCTTGCGGTTGCTGATCAGCGTGCTGCCGTCGGCCTGCTGGGCGAGGCTGATGGGCAGGACGCGGGGCAGTGCGGTGACCAGGCTGCGGATGTCGCGGGTGCTGTAGATGCCGCCGATGCGCTGGTCGGAGCTGGCCTGGTCGCCCAGTACCAGCGGCGCGTCGAGGTAGCGGTTGATCAGCGGCACCGCCTCGGCGAGGGTCAGGTCGTCGAGGATCAGCTTGCCGTCGCGCCAGGCCAGGGCCTGCTGGGTATCCACGGCGCCGACCCGGGGCTTCATGTCGCCGGCCTTGAAGCTGGCCTGCATGCCGGGGGTCAGGTTGCTGTCGTTGCCGCGTTGCTCGCTGCGCACCTTGACCGAGCCTTCGGTGACGGTGACGACGATGTTGTCCTGGTACTTCCACACGTTGAAGCGGGTGCCGGTCACGGTGATCGAGCCTTCGCCGGCATGCACCACGAAGGGGTGGGCACTGTCGTGGCTGACGTGGAAGTAGGCTTCGCCGCTGTCCAGGCTGACCCGGCGGCGGTCGATGAAGTTGGCGTAGCTCAGGCGGGTGGCCAGGTTCAGCTCCACGTCGCTGCCGTCGGGCAGGGTGACGCGGCGGATGCTGCTTTCGGCCTCGTAGCGCTGGTAGCTGTCGGGCACCCAGCCGGCCAGCCAGCCGCTGTAGCCGGCCAGGGGCGCGGCGATCAGGGCCAGGGCCAGGGCGCGTGCATGGCGGCGGATGAAGCCGCGTGGGCGCTGGCGTACCGGCAGCTGGGCGAGGGTCGGCGGTGGCGGCGGGAGCTGACGGGGAATGTGCAGGCGGGGCGAGGGCTGGGTCGGCGGCAGGTGCTCGCTCAGGTCCCAGATCTCCAGCATCTCGGCGTATTCGAGGGCATGGCTCGGGTCGGCTTCGATCCAGGCCTTGAACTGGGCGCGCTCCTCGTCCGTGCAATCCTCCGCGTGCAGGCGCATGCACCAGTGTGCGGCGACCTCGACCAGCGGGTCGCTTTGGGTTTGCGAGGAGGCGTTGTTCATCAGGATTACCGGTTATGCCTGAATTCGAGTTCTGTATTCACACGGTGGAGCGGCACGCTGAAATATGAATCTTGATGAGAATTATTATAAATTTAATAATTTCAGACTGCCAGCATCACCCAAAGGGTGTGTCTTGATCCAGCTCAAGTGTATGCGCCGCATTCGTTAGGCGCCGGGGAAGCGACTTGGAAATCTACTATCGCGAGTTGGTGCGTTTCCTCAGTGCAAAACTGGGGGATCGGCAGGCAGCTGCGGATGTGGCACATGACGCGTATTTGCGGGTGATGGAACGCGCGAGTCAAGAGCGGATCGATTCGCCCCGCGCGTTTCTCTACCGAACGGCGCTGAATCTGGTGATCGACGAACACCGCCGCAACGCCATTCGCCGCAACGAGCCGCTGGACGTGCTGGACGAGGAGGAGCGCTACCACGCCCCATCGCCGCACCGTTCCCTGGCTCAAAGCCAGCGCCTGGGCATGTTGCAGCGCGCCCTCGACGAGTTGCCGGCGCCGTGCCGCGACGCCTTTCTGCTGCGCAAGCTGGAGGGGCTCTCCCATGACGAGATCGCCGAGCGCCTGGGGATTTCCCAGCCCCTGGTGGAGAAGCACATCGTCAACGCCATGAAACACTGCCGCCTGCGCATGCGTGAGTGGGACGCGGCCTGATCGACCGGTGAGTGCAACGCCCGCCGGCTAAATTTCATTTCCTTGTCCTCGTTCCTAGTCAACAGGCGGCCAGTGGGGCCGTCAGCGAACGGCAACCGTCGCCCGGACGGGCGCACCTCCAGAGGACACTGGACATGACTCAGCCCCTGAACACCGCTATCCACGACCTGATCGGCATTGGTTTCGGCCCCTCCAACCTGGCCCTGGCCATCGCCTTGCAGGAGCGTGCCCGCAAGCAGGGTGCGCTGGATGCCCTGTTCCTCGACAAGCAGGCCGACTACCGCTGGCACGGCAACACCCTGGTGACCCAGAGCGAGCTGCAGATCTCCTTTCTCAAGGACCTGGTGTCCCTGCGCAACCCCACCAGCCCCTATTCCTTCGTCAACTACCTGCACCAGCACGGCCGCCTGGTGGACTTCATCAACCTCGGCACCTTCTACCCGTGCCGCATGGAGTTCAACGACTACCTGCGCTGGGTGGCCGGGCAGTTCATCGAGCAGAGCCGCTATGGCGAAGAGGTGCTGGCCATCGAGCCGGTGCTGGAAGGCCAGCGCGTCGAGGCGCTGCGGGTGATCTCCCGCGATGCCGGTGGCGAGACCCATGTCCGCGCCACGCGCTCGGTGGTGGTCAGCGCCGGTGGCACCGCGCGGATTCCCCAGGCCTTCCGCCACCTCAAGGACGACGCCCGGGTGTTCCACCACTCCCAGTACCTGGAGCGCATCGCCAAGCAGCCCTGCGTCGGCGGCAAGCCGATGCGCATCGCCATCATCGGCGGCGGGCAGAGCGCGGCGGAGGCCTTCATCGACCTCAACGACAGCTACCCGTCGGTGCAGGTGGACATGGTCCTGCGTGGCTCGGCGCTGAAGCCGGCGGACGACAGCCCCTTCGTCAACGAGGTGTTCTCCCCCGAGTTCACCGACCTGATCTTCAACCAGGCCGGCGCCGAGCGTGAGCGCTTCATCCGCGAGTACCACAACACCAACTACTCGGTGGTGGACATCGACCTGATCGAGCGCATCTACGGCATCTTCTACCGCCAGAAGGTCTCCGGCATCCAGCGCCACGCCTTCCACATCCTCAGCACCGTGGAGCGCGCCACCGCCGGTGCCGATGGCATCGAACTGGTGCTGCGCAACAACGCCAGCGGCGAGCAGAGCGTGCAGCGCTACGACGCCGTGGTGCTCGCCACCGGCTACGAGCGCCAGGTGCACCGTCACCTGCTGGAGCCCCTGGCCCAGTGGATGGGCGACTTCGAGGTGGGCCGCGACTACCGCGTTCGCACCGACGAGCGCTGCCAGGCGGCCGTATACATGCAGGGCTTCTGCCAGGCCAGCCACGGCCTCAGCGACACCCTGCTGTCGGTGCTGCCGATCCGCGCCGACGAGATCGCCGCCTCGCTCTACGACCACCTCCAGCCTGGCTCCTGTGCCGAGCGCGGTGTCGTCCAGGCGCTGGCCGCTGCCAGCTGATCCGTTTGATCCGCGCCGGCACCCGTCGGCGCGGTTTCCACCCTTCCTTGCGAGAACCCCCGATGCCCATGCGTAGCCTTGTTGCCGGTGTCGCAGCGCTGTTGCTGTGCCCGGCTTTTGCCGTTCTGGCCGCCGATACGGCCGCCAAGCCGCGAGAAACGCTTATCCGCTGGACCGCCCACGGCGTCCCGCACATCCAGGCGGCGGACGAGCGCGGCCTCGGCTACGGCATCGGCTACGCCTATGCCCGCGACAACGCCTGCCTGCTGGCCGAGGAGATCGTCACCGCCCGGGGCGAACGCTCCCGCTGGTTCGGCGCGGAGGGCCAGTCCTCTGCCCACCTCGACAACCTGCCGTCCGACTTCTTCTTCACCTGGCTCAACCAGCCGGCGTCGATTGCCGCCTTCCGCAAGGCGCAGACCCGCGAAGTGGCCCAGCTGCTGGACGGCTACGCCGCCGGCTTCAACCACTACCTGAAGGAAGCCGATGCGCGCACCACCCATTGCCTGGGCGAGGGCTGGCTGCGCCCCATCGACGCCGACGACCTGGTGCGCCTGACCCGTCGCCTGTTGGTGGAAGGCGGTGCCGGCCAGTTCGCCGAAGCGCTGATCGGTGCCGCGCCGCCCGGTGCCCAGCAGGCGCAGCTGGACTCCGGCTACACCGCCGCGCGCACCGAAGGCTTCCGCCTGGAGCGCGGCAGCAACGCCGTGGCCGTGGGCAGCAAGCGCAGCGCCGACGGGCGCGGCATGCTCCTGGCCAACCCGCACTTCCCCTGGAGCGGCGCACTGCGCTTCTGGCAGCTGCACCTGACCATCCCCGGCAAGCTCGACGTGATGGGCGCCGCGCTGCCCGGCCTGCCGGTGGTCAACATCGGCTTCGGCCAGCAGCTGGCCTGGACCCACACCGTCGACACCTCCGCGCACTTCACCCTCTACCGCCTGGAACTCGACCCCAAGGACCCGACCCGCTACCGCATCGACGGCCGTACCGAGAAGCTGAAGAAGACCCGCCTGCAGGTGCAGGTCCGTGACGCCGCCGGCACGCTCTCGGTGCGCAGCCACGACCTCTACGAGTCGCGCTTCGGTCCGCTGCTCAACTGGCCGGGCATGCTGGAGTGGACCGCTGGCGAAGCCTGGGCGCTGAAGGACGCCAACCTCGGCAACACCCGTGTGCTGCAGCAGTGGTACGCGATCAACCAGGCCCGCGACGTCGATGCCCTGCGTGCCGCCGTGACCAAGATCCAGGGCATCCCCTGGGTCAACACCCTGGCCGCCGACGCCAGCGGCAAGGCCCTGTACATGAACCAGTCCGTGGTGCCGCACCTGCTGCCCAAGCAGTTGGCGGAGTGCGTGATCCCGCAACTGGCCGCCGAAGGCCTGCCGGCCCTGCAGGGCAATACCAGCGCCTGCGAATGGACCCGCGACGCCAGCGCCGCCCAGCCGGGAATCACCCCCGCGGCCCAGCTGCCGGTGCTGCAGCGCGACGACTTCGTGCAGAACTCCAACGACAGCGCCTGGCTGAGCAACCCGGACAGCCCGCTGGCCGGCTATTCGCCCCTGGTCAACCGCGAAGGGCGTGAGCTGTCGCCGCGCGCGCGCTTCGCCCTGGGCCGCCTGCAGGGCGACGCGACGCTGAGCGCCGAGTTCCTCAAGGCGATGGTCACCGACAACGAAGTGGCCCTGGCCACCGACCTGCTGCCCGGGTTGCTGGAGCTGTGCCAGGCCGAGACGGGCAACGCCGCCCTGGCCGCGCCCTGCAAGGCCCTGGCCGCCTGGGATGGCAAGGCCAACCTCGACAGCGGCATCGGCTTCCTGCACTTCCAGTACTTCATGAAGGGCTTCGCCGAGATCGAGGACGGCTGGCGCGAACCCTTCGACCCGCAACGCCCGACCGTCACCCCGCGCGGGCTGAACCCGGCGGCCAAGGACAAGGTGATCCAGGCGCTGGTTGCCGCCGGTGAGGAAGTGGCCAAGGCCGGCGTGCCCGAACAGGCCCGCTGGGGCGACATCCAGCGTTCGGGGGCCATCGGCATCCCCGGCGGCGACGGCCACTTCGGCGTCTACAACGCCATGCAGAGCGAACTGCAGGGCGACCACCTGGAAGTGGTCAGCGGCACCAGCTACCTGCAACTGGTCACCTTCGACGGCCAGGGCCCCCAGGCCCGTGGACTGCTGGCCTTCTCCCAGTCCAGCGAAGCCGGCTCACCGCACCACAGCGACCAGACCGAGCTCTTCGCCCGCCAGCAATGGCAGAAGCTGCCCTTCACCAACGCCGAAATCGACGCCGACCCGGCGCTGGAGCGCAAGGTGTTGAAGGTGAAGTGAGCGGATTCCACCGTTCCGTAGCCCGGACTTCAGTCCGGGGTCGCCGGCGGCGGGGCGTTGCTTGGCAGATGAATGGGCTGTGTCTGCTCTAGCTGTTGTGGATTCAAAGCACAGAGCTGTGCTTCAGGGGCTCGCTGGGCACCTGGTACATCCACAGCATGGTTTTCGCTTCGCTCTACGCCATCCTACGAAGCGCTCGGTGCTCCGCCGTAGGCTGTGCTGAGCGCACCTGGGAGGTTACGCGCGCTCAGTGCGACCCATTGAGCGAAGAGCGTGAGGCCGGCACCACCGGCGTCTTTGAGTGTGCGCAACAAGGTTGGCAACGGATCGCTGATTGGAAAGGCGCCCGGATGAAAGGCCGACGTGCCTGGGATGGGGTTCTCAGGGTGATCGCCTGCGCTCGATCACGACCCGGAGCGGGAAGGGTGCGCGCCCCTCAATCCTCCGGCAGGTTGTTGAAGATCTTCTCCAGGGTGCCGTTGAGCTTGGTGATCTGCGCTTCGCTGAGGTCCTTGAAGCTGTTGGTGAAGATGTGCGCGGTGGTGACCTGGATCTGTTCGGCGGTGCGGCGGCCGGCTTCGGTGATGGAGACCTGGGTGACGCGGCCGTCGTTGCTGCAGGGGTTGGTGTCCACCAGGCCGTCGGCCTTCATGCGGTAGACGATCTTGGTGACGGTGGAGAGCTTGGCGATGGCGTGCTCGGAGATTTCCGAGATGCTCGACTCGCCGTTCTCCTTGAGGATGAACAGGATGCGCCAGCGCGGGATGTCCATGTCGATCTTCTTCAGCGCTTTCTCCATGGCCATGGAGTAGCGGCCGTGCACCCGTGCCAGCCAGTAGAAGGGAAAGTCTTCCTTCCTGAAGTTGTCGCTGGCGGGGTTGTAGCGGCTTTGGCGTTTTTTCGGGGTGGTCATGGGTAACTGCGTGCTGTTGCAAAGATGTGGGGGTGATTTATAGGGGGTTGGGCGCAGGCTGTCGACTGGCTGTCGTCATTGCCTTGATGCAAGTCAGCTTCGGCAGGGCGCGGGATGCGGGCGCGCAACGCCTGGCGGCGTCGGCGCGCCCGTTGGGGCAGGGAGGCGGTGGGGGTTCAGCTGATGTTTTCACGCTCCAGGCTGCGGCGGAAGTGGCCGCAGCCCTTGATCAGCAGGCCCAGGGTGAGCAGCACGGCGCCGGCGTTGAGGAGGGAGACCGAGTGGCCCACCAGCGCTGGCGACTGGAACAGGCGGTCGGTTAGCAGCGCCACCAGGGTGGTACCGAGGCCCAGGCCGATGAGGTTGGAGATGAGCAGGAACAGCGCCGAGACCTGGGCGCGCATCTGGTTGGGCGGGAGGATCTGCATGGCCGCGGTGGAGGCGGGCATGGGGAAGGAGGCGAAGAACATCGCCGGCACCAGCAGCGCCAGGGACAGCCACAGCTCGCCCACCTGGGTGAACAGCACCGCCGGCACGGCCATGCCGATGGCGCCGATCACCCCGGCGCGCATCGGCGCGTCGCTGTAGCCGCGCTTGGCCAGCCAGTCGATCAGCCAGCCGCCGCAGAGTACGCCACTGGTGTTGGCCAGCAGCACGATCAGGCCGAGGATGTAGCCGGCCTCGCTGGGCGCCAGGCCGAAGCTGCGCATGTAGAAGGCCGGTGTCCAGCTGAGCATGCAGAACAGCGTCATGGCGTAGAAGGAGAAGCCCAGGTAGTGGCAGGTGAAGGTCTGCCGGTGGCGGCCGAGGAAGGCGAAGGCCTGGCCCAGGCTGGGCTTGTGCACCTGGCCGTTGGCATCCAGCTTCAGGCCCTTGCGCGCCGGGTCGCGCACGGTGGCGGCGATCAGCAGGGCCACCAGCAGCCCTGGCAGGCCGACGAGGAAGAAGGTCACCTGCCAGGGCCGCATGCTGCCCAGCAGGGGCAGGGGCACGCTGTCGAGGTTCTTCAGCAGGTCGATCACGTAGCCGCCGATGAGGAAGGCCACGCCACCGCCGATGAAGGAGCCGATGGAGTAGATGGCTACGGCACGGCCGAGCTTCTCGCGGGGGAACATGTCGCTGAGCATCGAGTAGGTGGCCGGTGACAGCGCCGCCTCGCCGATGCCGACGCCGATGCGGGCGAGGAACATCTGGGTGAAGTTCTTGCTCAGCCCGCACACGGCGGTGGCCAGGCTCCAGAAGGCGACGCCGATGGCGATGATCTTCGGCCGCGAGAAACGGTCGGCGAGCAGCGCGATGGGCATGCCCATGAAGGCGTAGAACAGCGAGAAGGCCAGCCCGTGGAGCAGGCTGAACTGGGTGTCGGAGAGCTGCAGGTCGTGTTTGATCGGCTCGATCATCAGCGCGAGGATCTGCCGGTCAACGAAGGAGAAGATGTAGGCCACCATGCAGATGGCGACCACGTACCACTCGTAGGCGTAGCGTTTGCGGGTGAGGTCGGTGGGTGTCTGGCTGGTCATTCGGTTCGGCCCCTCGAGGCGGTGGTGATGAGGTCTGCGGCAGCGTTGGAAGGAGCGGGGTAGTTCGGTGACGGCTGCGTTACCGATGTGCCTCGCCCTGGTGCGCCCTTTGTTGTTTTCATGCATCGCCAACTGGCAGAACCCGCTGTCGGCGAGCCCCGCCCTGTCTTTTTATGCCCTTGGCCCCCGGGGCTCTATGCGCCAGGCGCAGCTGCTGTTCCGGCTGCGCAGATTTGCTTTGCGTGGCGTGGAAATTGCTTTCCTTTTCCACTAATTCTGCGGTGCATGCAGTGGGCGTGCCGCACTGATCACGGGGCCGCCACCATGCTCGACGATGCATCCCTCCTGCAGCGCCATTGCCTGCTGAACCCTGCCGCCGGTATCGGCGAGATCCGCGACAAGGTCAGCCACTACCTGTGGCCGCACCGGATGAACCTGCCCCGTGCGGATGCGCTGCATTCAGCGCTCTATGGCGTGTTCTTCGGCAGCTCGGCGCTGTTCGACCTGCACTACGGCGCGGAGGTGGAGATCGACGCCGGCGATATCGCCAGCTACTACCTGATCCGCATCACCCTGCAGGGCACCGGCACCGTGACCCTGGGCGCGCAAAGCGCGGCCATGCGCCGGGGTAGCCTGACCATTTCCTCGCCCTCCGAGCGCAGCCTGATCCGCATCGGCAAGGAGTGCCGCAACCTGATCCTGCGGGTGGAGCGCGATGCCCTGGAGCGTCAGTTGCAGCGCCTGCTGGAGCGGCCGTTGAAGCAGCCGTTGCTGTTCGACATCCAGGTGGCGGCGGGGCACCCGGGGATGGCGGCGGTGCGCGAGACGCTGGACTACATCTGCCGCCTGCACCAGGGGCCGATTGCCGCGGACCTGGCTCCGACCCTGGGCAGCGGCCTCTCGGACTACCTGCTTTCGGTGCTGCTGACGCAGTTGCCGCACAACTACTCCGCGGCCCTCTGCGAGGACCGTCGCCAGCCGATGCCGGTGCACGTGCGCCGGGCCCGCGACTACATCGAGGAACACCTGGACGAACCCATCGCCCTGGCCACCCTGGCCGAGCTCTCCGGCGTCTCCATCCGCACCTTGCAGAACGGCTTCGCCCACTTCCTCCAGCAGTCGCCCACCGACTACGTGCGCAGCCGGCGGCTGGCGCGGGTGCACGAGGCCTTGCAGCGGGCGGGTGCCGGCGACAGCGTCACCGACATCCTCCTGCGCCACGGCGTCAGCAGCTTCGGCCACTTCGCCACCCACTACCGCCGCCAGTACGGCTGCCTGCCTTCGGAGACCCTGCGCAGCGGCCGGTGAGCACACCCTGCATCCGTGCCAAGAGCTGGCCTCGTGCCGCAGGGCGGGCCGTGCGCACCGCCGCCCGGTGCTTCCGGCGAGGCGCAGGTGCGCGCAGCACACCCTAGGGGCGAAACACGGGATGGCTGCACGGCTTTCGCTCCCTTGAAGGGGCAGGAGCAACAGGCACGACTCAGCCGTCGAGAAAGCGCTGGGCCAGGTCCAGCTGGGAGTTGGCCAACTGGTGCAGCTCCTGGCCGATCTGGCTGTTGCGCTGGGCCTGGCCGGCGCTGCATTCGGCCAGCCCGGCGATCTGCGCGATCTGCCGGTTGACCTCTTCGGCGACCTGGCCCTGTTGCTCGATGGCGGCGGCCATCTGCAGGCTCATGCCGCTGATCTGCCCGACTTCCCCGCAGATGCGGCGCAGCGCCTGGCGCACCTGCTCCACGTCCTGAGCGGACTGCTGCGCCGCCAGCTCGCCGCGGCGCGCGGTGGCCAGGGCCTCGGCGCTGCCGTCGCGCAGGCGCTGGATGGAGTGCTGGATCTGCCCCGTGGAGTCGCGGGTGCGCGAGGCGAGGGTGCGCACTTCGTCGGCGACCACGGCGAAGCCGCGTCCGGATTCCCCGGCCCGCGCCGCCTCGATCGCCGCGTTCAGCGCCAGCAGGTTGGTCTGCTCGGCGATGCTCTGGATCACCGTGGCGATGCCGCTGATGGACTCGATGGACTCCGCCAGCCGGCCCACGGCGAGGTCGATGTCCGCCACCGACGCGCGCATGCCCTGCATCGAGGCCTGGCTCTGCTCGGCCAGGCGCTCGCCGTCGTGGGCCAGCTGGTCGACCTGGGTGGTGGCCTGGGCAGCTTCCTGCAGGTTGCGCGACAGCGCCTGGATGGTGGCGCTCATCTCGTGGATGGCCGCTGCCGACTGCTCGGCTTCCTGCAACTGGCGGTCCAGTTGCTCGGCGCCGCTGGCCACCAGTTGCGCGGATTCCTCGCTGCGGGCGCGGAGGATCTCGCCGTTGATGCTGATCCGCGCCATCACCGTGCGCATGCGCAGCTTCTGGCTGTTGAGCGCCATCTCGAACAGGCCGCTGCCGCCGGATGCACTGCGGTAGATCGGCGCCAGCAGCGCGTCGCTGTACACCTGGGCGTGGCCGCCGAGGGCGCGCTGCAGGTCGCGGCGCTGGGCCGCCTGCCGTTGCCAGGCGGCGCCGAGCAGCAGCGCCAGGGCCAGGCCGCCCAGTGCCGGCGCGACATGCCCGCCGAGGGTGGCGCCCCCCAGCAGCAGGGCCAGCGCGAGGCCAAGGCCCTGGCCGGCGAGCCACTGCTGCACGCGGCCGGCCAGCGGCAGCGGGGCGCGGCCCTGGCGCAGGCGCGCATAGAGTGCATCGGCGCGGCGGCTCTGGGCGGCGTCGATGGGGTGGTAGACGGTGCCCAGGGCCACCAGCTCGCCGCCATCGAACAGCGGCACCACGTAGAGCTGGCTCCAGAAGCTCGCGCCGTCCCGCGTGCGGCCCATCAGCGGGCCGCTCCAGGGGGTGCCGGCGCGCAGGGTGCGCCACATGCGCTCGATCACCCGCGTCGGCATCTGCGGGTGGTTGATCAGCTCGAAGCTCTGGTTCAGCAGCTCGTCGCGGCGGTAGCCGGAGAGCGCCAGGTAGGCGTCGTTGCAGGCCAGCAGGCGGCCGTCCGGGGCGAGCCGCGAGATGGGCGGCTCGACGAAGGCGGGCAGGGTGGCGAGTGAGGCGCCCATGCTCACCAGCCCGCGCCGCGTTCGGCCTGCATCTTGCGCACCATGGCGTCGAAGAACTTCACCGCGAAGCCGCTCTCGCGGATCAGCATGGCGGTGAGGTCGGCGCACTTCTGGCTGACGGCCTCCGGCAGCGGGTTGTCCTCGCCGCCGAGGGCGCCGGCGGCGCACTGGATCTCCGCTGCGCGCTGCACCGTCCAGAGCAGGAAGAAGGCCTTGGCGATGCTGCTTTCGCCCACCGCGATGCCGTGGTTGCGCAGCACCAGGATGTGCTTGTCGCCGAGGCTCTGGATCATCCGCGCCTTCTCGTCGTCGAACAGGGTAATGCCCTCGAAGGTGTGGTAGCCGATGCGCCCGTACAGCTGCGCGCCATAGAAGTCGTGGTGGCCGAAGCCGGCCTTCTTCTGCACCACGGCGGAGATGGGCGTGGTGTGGGTGTGGATCAGGCAGTGGATGTCGTCGCGGGCGCCGTGCACCGCGCTGTGCAGGGCGAAGCCGGCGGGGTTGGCGTCGTAGGGCGAGTCTTCCAGCTTGTGGCCGTCGAGGTCGACCTTGAGCAGGTTGGTCGGGGTCACCTCGCGGTAGTTGAGGCCGAAGGGGTTGACCAGGTAGTGGTGCGCGGGCCCGGGCAGGCGCGCGGAGATGTGGTTGAAGATGGTTTCGGTCCAGCCGAAGAAATCCACCAGGTGGTAGCAGTGGGCGAGCTGCACGCGCAGGGCCCATTCCTCGTCGCTGCAATGAGGGGGCTGGGTGATGGCGATGGCGTTCATGGAAGGCTCCTTGTTCAGTGGCTGGCGCTGCGGAAGCGCGCCAGGGCGATGAGGTGGCGGGTGATGGGCATGGGCAGGTCGAGCAGCTCGGCCAGTTCCAGCACGGCGTCGCCGATGGCGGCCAGCTCCAGCGGGCGGCCCTTGTCGTGGTCCTGCAGCATCGAGGTGCGTACCGCGCCCATGCCGGCGCCGAGTTCGAGGAAGGTCTGCGGGTCGATGTCGACCCGTGCGCCGTGGCCGGCGGCCACCAGCAGCGCCTCGTTCAGCGTGGCGCGGGCCAGCTCGCGCAGGCCGGGCTGGCTGTAGAGCTGCTCCAGAGTGGCGCCGCTGACCACGGATAACGGGTTGGAGGTGAGGTTGGCGATGATCTTGGTCCACAGCGGGTCGCGGATGCGTTCGCTGGCGCGGGCTTCGATGCCGGCGTCGGCGATCACCGAGCGCAGGCGTTCCAGGCGGGGCGTCAGGCGGTTGTCCGGCTCGCCGACGATCATCAGGTGCGGGTTGCCGGACTCGGCCACGCCGGGCGCCGGGCACTGCGCGGTGATGAACACCACGCAGCCGATCAGCCGCGCCGGATCGAGGGCCGCCAGCAGCGCGCCGTCCGGGTCCACGGCCGTGACCCGGCGCCCGGCGAAGCGGCCGGGCAGGCCGTGGAAGTACCACCAGGGCACGCCGTTGACCACCGGCACCACGGTCGTCTCGTCATCCAGCAACGGCGCGATCCGTGGCAGCAGCGTGGCCAGCGCCGGGGCCTTGGTGCAGAGGAACACCAGGTCCTGGGGACCCAGTTCGGCGGCATCGTCGCTGGCGTCGACGCGCACCTGGTGCGTGCCGTCGAGGTCGTGCAGGCGGATGCCGTCGCGGCGGATCGCGTCCAGGGTCTCGCCTCGGGCCAGCACGCTGACCCGCTGGCCGCTGGCGGCGAAACGGGCGGCGAGGGTGCAGCCGATGGCACCGGCACCGGCGATGCAGATACGCAGGGGAGGTTGCTTCATGGGGTCGCTCCATCGAGTGGCCCGCCCGGGATCGCCGGGCGGGCTCGGGTCAACCGGCAAGCATGTCCTGATGCTTGCTGGCGAGGCCCAGGTAGGCCTCGATCACGCGGGGGTCGTCGGCTAGCTGGGCGGCGGGGCCCTGCATGGCGATCTGCCCGGTTTCCAGCACGTAGGCATAGTCGGCCACGCGCAAGGCTGCACGGGCGTTTTGCTCCACCAGGAGGATGGACACCCCCTGCTGGCGCAGCGCGGTGATGATGCGGAAGATCTCGCGGGTGATCAGCGGCGCCAGGCCCAGGCTGGGTTCGTCGAGCATCAGCAGCTTGGGCTTGGCCATCAGCGCGCGGCCCACGGCGAGCATCTGCCGCTCGCCGCCGGAGAGGGTGGCGGCCAGCTGGTCGCGGCGCTCCCACAGCCGTGGGAACAGCGCGTAGACCTCGGCCAGGGTGGCGGCGTGGCTGCGGTCGCCCCGGCGGTGACGCTGGAAGGCGCCCAGCAGCAGGTTGTCGGCCACGCTCATGCTGGTGAACAGCTCGCGCTTCTCCGGCACCAGGCCGAGGCCGCGGGAGACCAGCACTTCCACCTCCGGCACCGCTTCCAGGCTGCCGTCGAACTCGACCCGGCCACGGGAGCCGAGCACGCCCATGATGGCCGAGAGCAGGGTGGTCTTGCCGGCGCCGTTGGGGCCGATGACGGTGACGATCTGCCCCTGGCCGACCCGCAGGCTGGCGTTGGACAGGGCTTCCACCTTGCCGTAGGCGACGCACAGGTCGCTGACCTCCAGCACGGCGTCGGCCACCTGGTTTTGCACGCTCTTGAGGGGTTCGATCTGCATGTTCATCACTCTGCGCCTCCGAGATAGGCTTCCAGCACGGCGGGGTTCTTCTGCACCTCTTCCGGCAGGCCCTGGGCAATGCGCTGGCCGAATTCCATCACCACCACGCGGTCCACCAGGCCCATGACGAAGTCCATGTCGTGCTCCACCAGGAGAATGGCCATGCCTTCGCTGCGCAGGCGGCTGAGGAGCAGGCCGAGGGCCTCCTTCTCCTTGTGGCGCAGGCCGGCGGCGGGCTCGTCGAGCAGCAGCAGGCAAGGGTCGGCGCACAGCGCGCGGGCGATCTCGAGGATGCGCTGCTGGCCGAGGGCGAGGCTGCCGGCCTCCTCGTGCAGGTGCTCGCCCAGGCCGACGCGTTCCAGCTGGCGTCGTGCTTCGGCCAGCAGGTCGGCTTCCTCGGCGCGGTCCAGGCGCAGGGCCGAGGCCAGCACACCCTTGCCGCCGCGCAGGTGGGCGCCGATGGCGACGTTCTCCAGCACGCTCATGCCGGGCAGCAGTTTCACGTGCTGGAAGGTGCGGCTCATGCCCATGCCGGCCACGCGGCGCGAAGCCAGGCCGTTGATGCGCTTGCCCATGAACAGCACGTCGCCGCTGCTGGGGGTGTCGACGCCGGAGAGCTGGTTGAACAGCGTGCTCTTGCCGGCGCCGTTGGGGCCGATCAGGGCGAGGATCTCGCCGGCGCGCACCTCCAGGCTCATGTCGTTGTTGGCCACCAGGCCGCCGAAGCGCCGGGTGACGTGGCGCGCTTCGAGGATCACCTCGCCGTGGGCCGGGCGCTGCCGTTGCGGCAGGTCGCGGGCCGGGGCTTCGGCGGCCGGCAGGCGCTGGCGGGGGTGCAGGCGGCTGGGCACCAGGCGCACCAGCAGCGGCCACAGGCCACCCGGTGCGCGCTGCATCAGCAGCACGATGAGCAGGCCGAAGACGATGGTCTCGTAGTTGCCGGTGCTGCCCAGCAGGTGCGGCAGCAGGTCCTGCAGCCACTGCTTGAGCAGGGTGAGGATGCCGCTGCCGAGCAGGGCGCCCCAGACGCTGCCGACGCCGCCGATCAGCGCCATGAACAGGTAGTCGATGCCCATGTTGAGGCCGAAGGGCGTCGGGTTGACGAAGCGCTGGGTGTGCGCATAGAGCCAGCCGGACACCGCCGCGAACACCGCCGAGATGAGGAAGATCACCAGCTTGGAGCGGAAGGTGTCGACGCCCATGGACTCGGCCATCAGCTGGCCGCCCTTGAGTGCGCGGATGGCGCGGCCTTCGCGGGAATCCAGCAGGTTCTGGGTGATCAGCATGGCCAGCAGCAAGACCACCCAGATCAGGTAGAAGACCTTCTCGCCCTTGTCGAGCAGCACGCCGAACAGCGAGATCGACGGCAACCCGCTGACGCCGGTGTGGCCACCGAGGGATTCCACCGTGCCGAACAGGTAGTACAGCGACAGGCCCCAGGCGATGGTGCCCAGGGGCAGGTAGTGGCCCGAGAGCTTGAGCGTCAGCGCGCCCAGCAGCAGGGCTACCAGGGCGGTGATGGCCACGCCCACCAGCAGCGTCAGCCAGGGCGATGCGCTGGCCCAGGCGAGCCAGGCCGGCAGCTGCTCGGCGGTGGTCAGGTAGGCCGTGGTGTAGGCGCCGAGGCCGACGAAGGCCGCCTGGCCGAAGCTGGTCATGCCACCGACGCCGGTGAGCAGGACCAGGCCCAGCACCACCAGGGTGTAGAGGCCGATGTAGTTGAGCAGGGTGACGTAGAAGGGCGGCAGCACCAGCGGTGCGACACCGAGCACGGCGACCAGGAGCAGGATCAGGTGGCGCGGTTTCATTCTTCTTCCTCCACGTGACGGCTGGTGAACGAGCGCCAGAGCAGGAAGGGGATGATCAGGGTGAACACGATGATCTCTTTGTAGGTGCTGGCCCAGAACATCGAGAAGGCTTCGATCAGCCCCACCGAGAGCGCGCCGAGGGCGGCCACCGGGTAGCTCGCCAGGCCGCCGATGATGGCGCCGACGAAGCCCTTGAGGCTGATGATGAAACCGGAGTCGAAGTAGAGCGTGGTGATGGGCGCGATGAGGATGCCCGACAGTGCGCCGATGAAGGTGGCCAGGAGGAAGGTGGCCTTGCCCGCCAGGGTCGGCGAGATGCCCATCAGCCGCGCGCCCATGCGGTTCACCGCCGTGGCGCGCAGGGCCTTGCCGTAGAGGCTGCGTTCGAAGAACAGGAACAGGCCGATGATCAGCCCCAGGGACACGGCTATCACCCACAGCGTCTGGCTGTTGAAGGTCACCGGGCCCAGTTCCAGGCCGGCTTCGGAGAAGGGCTCGGTGCGCGCGCCCTCCGGGCCGAACAGCAGCAGGGCGATGCCGACCATGGCCACGTGCACGGCGATGGAGACGATCAGCAGCACCAGGGAGCTGGCCGAGGCGATGGGCTGGAACACCAGGCGGTAGATCTGCGGGCCCAGGGGCACCACCAGGGCCAGGGTCAGCAGCGCCTGCACCGCCATGGGCAGCTCGGCCAGCGGCAGCAGGCGGATGGCCGCGACCATGACCAGGGCGTAGGCCAGCTTGGCGAGGATGCGCTTGGGAAAGCGGAAGGCGTGGCTGGAGCGCGCGGCGTCATACAGGTCCAGCGCGCAGTCGATCAGGGTCAGGCCCAGCAGCAGCCAGACCAGGGCGGTGGGATGGCCGGCCTGCAGGGTGGCCATGGTCAGCGCGCCATAGGTGACGAACTCGCCCTGGGGGATCAGCAGGATGCGCGTGACGGTGAAGACCAGCAGGATCGACAAGGCCAGCAGCGCGTAGATCGCGCCGTTGGTGATGCCGTCCTGGCCGAGCAGCATGGCAATCTGGAAATTCATGGTGGGAACTCTTGTTGCGGTATGGGGGCGTAGGTGTGTGCGGCATGACCGGTGCGTAGGGTGGATGACGCTTTTTTCATCCACCTTTCGGCGTTGAGCCGGGCTCCGCCTGGTGGACAGAAAAGCGCTGTCCACCCTACGGGGAACCCGTGCCTGCGATCAGTTGCCGCGCAGCAGCGTCCAGTTGCCGTTCTTCACCTGGATCAGCTCGCGGCCGCGTTCGTCGAAGCCGCTGTGGTCCTCGGGGGTCATGTTGTAGACGCCCTGGGTGGCGGCCAGCTCGTGGCTCTGCTCCAGCGCGTCACGCAGCGCTGCGCGGAACTCCGGCGTGCCCGGTGCGGCCTTGGCGGCGGCAGTGGGGATGGCCTGTTGCAGCAGTAGGCCGGCGTCGAAGGTGTTGGCGCCGAAGGTGGCCGGCTTGCTGCCGTTGAGCTTCTCGTAGGCGGCGATGTAGTCGGCGGCGACCTGCTTCGAGGGGTGGCTGTCCGGCACTTCGTCCAGCACCAGCATCAGGCTGGCGGCGAGGATGGTGCCCTCGACCTTCTTGCCGCCGAGCTTGAGAAAGTCGGGCAGGGCGGCGCCATGGGTCTGGTACATCTGCCCGCGGTAGCCCTGGTCGAACAGGGTGGTCTGCGGCATCACCGCGGAGCTGCCGGGCGCGGCGACCAGGACCGCGTCGGGGCGAGCGGAGAGCACCTTGAGGCTCTGCCCGGTGACCGAGGTGTCCTGGCGCTGGAAGCGCTCGTTGGCGACCACCTTGATGCCGTGCTCGGCGGCCATCGCGCCCATCACCTTGGACCAGTTCTCGCCATAGGGGTCGGCGGTGCCGATGAAGCCCAGAGTCTTCACGCCCTTGGCGACCATGTTGTCCACCAGGGCCTTGGCGATCAGGTCGTCGTTCTGGGTGGTCTTGAACACCCATTTCTTCTGCTCGTTCATCGGCAGCACCACGGCGGCGGTGCCTACCGGCGCCAGCAGCGGCACGCCGGCCTCGGCGGCGAACTGGATCACGCCCATGGCGTTGGGCGAGCCGCTCGGGCCGATGATGGCGTCGACGTTCTCCTCGCTGATCAGCTTCTTCAGCGCCTTGACCGTGGCGGTCGGGTCGCTGCCGTCATCCAGGGCGATGTATTTCACCTGCTGGTCGCCCGCCTGGGTCGGCAGCAGCGGCACGCTGTTCTTCTGCGGCAGGCCCACCAGGGCGATGGGGCCGGTGGAGGAGGTGATGACGCCGACTTTGACTTCAGCCTGCGCAAGGGAGGCGCAGGCGGCGCTCAGGAGCAACGTGGACACAGCTTTCTTGAAGAGCATGACTTTCTCCGAAGAGTTGCAAGGCGATACGGGGCGGTTGTCTGACGGGTGCCGCGTGGCGGGCCCGTGGTCCTTCTTGTTGTGATGCCCGTGCGCTGCACGCTGCCGAGGGCAGGGCGGCGCCGTCGAGCCCATGGAGGGCCGAGTGGCGTGTAGGGCGATAGCAGGTTGCATGCCAGGAAAAATCGTTACCCCGTTGCGGCGCCGTCTGGCAGGGGGCGTTTCGGCACGTCGTCTGCGGGGGCTGGGCGAGGGGCTGGCGCTGGGGTTCCCGTGGCCACTCGCGCACCGCTGCCGATGCGCTCCGATCCCGCAGGTGACAAGGCATTGATCTGGATCAATACGGCTTCTGGAAAGTCGATTTCCTGACCAAAAAATCTCGATTTTTAAGGCTAAAAAATACCTGTTTTTTGATGGCATTTTTGGCCTGTTTTCAGGGGCTGAAAATTCTTTTTCCAAGGGGTTTGTGCAGGGCCTTCGAGCAGGGCGTGGGAACACTTTATTGAATGATTGTGTTTCTCATTGGATATATAAACTATTGAAAATAAACGATAAAAATAAGATTCATAGGTGAAATATCCATTTTCATGCCTGTTACCGAAATGCACGGAAAGGGTGCGGAACAGGGAAAAATGCACCGAATCTACACACGGATTTATTTGCCAAAATTCAATTGACATTTCACGTAAATATTCCGATTTTAGATTTAAGCGTTCACCTGCTCAGGCAGGCAGAAGGCTTCCCTGAAAGCGCACAGCGCGAACAACTCGAATACAGGTGAAGGCATGGCGACAGTCGTCGAGAAACTGCAGCTTGGAGGGTCCGGCAGGACCGTGATGGTGAAGGACACCATCGATATCGCCGGCTACCCGACCCGCGCTTCCAGCCGTGCGCTGGAAGAGGCGCCCGACGCCAGTCGCCATGCCGATGTGGTCCAGGCGCTGCTTGATGGCGGCTGCCGCATCACCGGCAAGACCGGCCTCCATGAACTGGCCTTCGGCACCACCGGCATCAATGCCTGGACCGGCACGCCGGACAACCCGCTTTACCCCGGGCGCATCCCCGGCGGTTCCTCCAGCGGCTCCGCCACGGCGGTGGCCGGTGGGCTCTGCGACTTCTCCCTGGGCACCGACACCGGCGGCTCGGTGCGCATCCCCGCCGCCTGCTGCGGCGTGTTCGGCCTCAAGCCCACGTTCGGCCGCGTGAGCCGCCAAGGGGTGATGCCGGCGCAGTCGTCGCTGGATTGCGTGGGCCCATTCGCCCGTGACATGGACATGCTGATCGAGGCCATGGGCCTGATCGCCCCCGACTTCGGCCCGCTGCCCTCTATAGAGGGCGTGCGCATCGGCGTGGTGCCGGTGCAGGCGCTGGACGAAGTGCAGTTCGCCGTCGATGCGGCCCTGGCCGCCGCGGATTTCCCCCTGCAGACGCTGCCCTTGCCGGGCATGCGCGCCGCCTATGACGCCGGCCTCACGGTGATCAACCGCGAGACCTGGAACGCCTGCCAGCACCTGCTGGCCAGCGGCAAGGTCGGCGCCGATATCGCCGGCCGCCTGGAAGCTGCCGGCGCCACCACCGACGAGGCGCTGGCCGCAGCCGAAGCCTGCCGCGCGGCCTTTACCGCCGAGGTGGATGCAGCCCTGGCGCAGTGCCCGATTCTCGCGATGCCGACCATGCCCGACTACCCGCTGCTGACGGCGGATGCCGCCGACACCCGCGCGGTGATCGGCATGACCGCCTTCGTGCGGCCCTTCAATCTCACCGGCCACCCGGCACTGAGCATCCCCCTGGTGGGTGCTTCGAAGCTGCCGGTGGGCCTGCAACTGATCGCCGCCAAGGGCGCGGACGAACTGCTTTGCGCAGTCGCCCGCGAACTGGTGCGGCGCCTGGAGCCTTAACCCCATGCCAACCCTGGAGCACACCATGTCTGCGCTAAGCGAGCTGGACTACCAGCGCCCCGTGTCGATCACCGCCAACGACGCGTTCCAGGCGCTGCTCGCCGAGATCCGCGAGCGCGCCCGGAGCGAGGAATTCGACCGGCAGAAATACATCTCCCAGGACATCATCGAGCGCTTCAAGGCGTTGGGCGTGTACCGCGCGCTGGTGCCCAAGCGCTTCGGTGGCGATGAGCGCTCGCCCATCGAGTTCTGCCAGATGATCGAGGACATCTCCATCGCCGACGGCTCCGCCGGCTGGGTGGCGAGCTTCGGCATGAACCCGGTGTACCTGGCCTCGCTGCCGCTGGCGACCCTGGAGAAGGTCTACGCCAACGGCCCGGACGTGGTCTTCGCCGGCGGCATCTTCCCCCCGCAACCGGCCACCTTCGTCGAGGGTGGGCTGGAGGTGAACGGCCGCTGGAAGTTCTCCAGCGGCTGCATGGGCGCCTCGCTGATCGGCGTCGGCATCGCCCCGAAGAACGGCGAGATGCTCGGCCTGCCGCGCCTGGCGGTGATGCCGCGGGACAAGGTGAAGATCGAGGAAACCTGGGACGTGGTGGGCCTGATCGGCACCGGCAGCCACGACGTGGTGATCGACGGCGTGGTGGTGCCCGAGGACTGGACCTTCGTCCGTGGCGGCCCGGCCAACCTCGACGAGCCGATGTTCCGCTACCCGTCGCTGTCCTTCGCCACCCAGGTGCTGTCCGTGGTCGGCCTGGGCGTCGCCCGCGCCGCGCTGGACTACCTCGGCGGCATGGCCAGCGGCCGCTTCTCGGTGACCGGTGCACCGGCGCTGTCCGACCGCCCGCTGGCGCAGATGCAGGTGGCCAAGGCCGAAGCCGAGCTGCGCGCCGCCCGCGCCTGGTTCTACGAGGCGATGGAAAACGCCTGGGCCAGCATCCTCGCCGGCGAGGCGGTATCGGTGGAGCAGACCAACCTGCTGCGCCTGTCCTCGACCCATGCGACCCGTGTTTCCGCCGAGGTGGCGCGCAGCGCGCAGATGCTGTCCGGCATGAGCGGCGTGTACCGCGAGAACCCGCTGTCGCGCTTCGTCAACGACACCCTGGTAATCACCCAGCACGCCTTCATGGGTGACATGACCTACCAGAACGCCGGCGCGATCTTCTTCGGCAACAAGCCGCTGCCCGGCTACCTGTGAATTCCAACTGACTGATCGGTGATTGTGATGAGCGAGAAAAAAGCCCTGCGTGTGTTGTTCTGCATGGGAATCAACCAGAACTTCTTCGACGCCCCGCGCGAAGAGCAGCTGGAAGTCTGGGCCGCGTTCAGCGCCATGTGGAACGGCATCCACGACCTGCCCGGCGTGACCGTGTTCGGCAACATGGACGACGACCAGAGCATGGTCGGCCCGTCCACCGGCTACCCCTGGACCACCTACCTGCTGGCCGATGTGCCGGACATCGAGACGGTGCACGCCGCCTGCAACCTGTTCCGCACCACCGCCGTGGGCACCGGCCCCTACAAGCTGTGGCGCTACTGCAAGGTCGAGGCCCGCACCGGCCGCGAACTGATCATCCAGCGCGCGTGACCGCCATGTCGACCGAAGCCCTGGAGGCGCGCCTGCGCCAGCTGGAAAGCGAAAACGCCATACGCGCCTGCATGAACCGCTACATGGTGCTGTGCGATGCGCTGGACGCCCGCACCCCGCTCGACGAGCTGGCTGGGCTGTTCACCCACGATGCGCTGTGGGAAGGCAAGGGCGCCAAGTACGCCAAGAGCTTCGGCGGCTACCGCGGGCGCGAGGCCATCGCCGCCATGTTCGCCACCTACATGGTGGAGCCGGCGCACTTCGCCTTGAACGTGCACTTCCTCTGTTCGGAACTGATCCGCGTGGAGGGCGGCGTAGCGATCGGCAGCTGGGTGATGTTGCAGACCTCCACCTTCGCCAGCGGCGCCTCGCACCTCAACGCGGCGCGCCTGACGGTGGAGTTCCGCGAGGAGGAGGGCGCCTGGCGCATGGCGCACTTCCAGACCGAGAACCTGTTCAGCCGCCCGGTGGATACCTGGAACAGCGCCGCGCACCTGCCGGTGCCGGGCAAGAACCAACAAACGTAGGGTGGGCTTCAGCCCACCACAGAAAGGCCAGACGTGGGCTGAAGCCCACCCTACAAAGATCGCGCCGACCGGAAGCTCTGACTTGCCGGCACGGCGAGAAAAATCAAGTCGGTGCTCAGCGCCGACGAGGAGTGATCGTGACCAACCTGATCGAAACCGTGAACCTGGCTGCCACCCCGGCCGACCTGGTACTGCATGACCGCGTGCACACCTCGCTCTACACCGACGGGCGCATCTTCGACGAGGAGCTGGAGAAGGTGTTCTACAGCACCTGGATCTGGGTCGCCCACGCCAGCGAGATCCCCGACAGCGGCAGCTACAAGAGCACCTACATCGGCAAGCAGCCGGTGATCGTGGTGCGTGACCGCAAGAAGGACGTGCACGTGCTGCTCAATCGCTGCCGCCACCGTGGCGCCACCGTCTGCGAGCACAAGAAGGGCAAGGCCAACAGCTTCGTCTGCCCCTACCACGGCTGGAGCTACGGCCTGGACGGCAGCCTGCGCGGCGTGCCGCACCCGGAGAGCTACGCCGACTGCCTGGATAAGGGCGAACTGCCCCTGGTGAGCCTGCGCGTCGAGCAGTACAACGGCATGATCTTCGCCACCTTCAAGGACGACATCGAGCCGCTGGTGGACTTCCTCGGCCCGGCGAAGAAATGGATCGACCTGTTCATGAAGCAGGGCGCCGGCTACGGCGTGAAGGTGTCTGGCGAGCACCGCTTCCGCTTCCCCGGCAACTGGAAGATCCAGCTGGAGAACACCACCGACGCCTACCACTTCCCGCTGGTGCACAAGTCGTTCCTGTCCTCGGTGGACGAACAGACCCTGGAGCTCTTCGACTTCGTCAAAGGCCCGGGCTATGTCGAAGACCTGGGCAACGGCCACAGCGTGATGGTGATGATCCCCGACCTGATCGACCTCGAAGCCGATCTCGACAAGCCCATCCCCGAGCGCTTCGAGGCCCTGGCCGAGGAACTGCGCGGCGAAGGCATCGACGAGCAGCAGGTGCGCCGCATCGTCCGCGCCGTGGGTGGCTCGGGCTTCAACCTCAACCTGTTCCCCAACGTCGCTTGCTCCATGGCCTTCTTCCGCGTGCTGCAGCCGATCTCGGTGAACGAGACCGAGATCCACCACGCGGTGATCACCATGGACGGCGGCCCGGCCGTGGCCAACCGCTACCGCCTGCGCCTGCACGAGCACTTCCAGGGCCCCATGGGCTTCGGCACCCCGGACGACTCCGAAGCCTGGGAGCGCGTGCAGAAGGGCGCCCAGGCCGGCAGCGACCTGTGGATCATGCTCAACCGCGGCCTGCCGGGCGAGAAGCCCAGCGAGGACGGGCGGGTCAGCGACGTGAGCGCCGAGACCGGCATGCGCGCGGCCTACCAGCAGTGGAAAAAGATGATGTCGGCCTAGGGCCGACAGCACGTGCCTGTGGGCGCGAGCGCTGCTCGCGAACACGGGCGCCACAAAAGCTTCGCGAGCAGAGCTCGCTCCTACGGAAGTCGCTCAGCACTTCCGCGAGCGAAAGAAGAGACGGCACTGCTGCTCGACGCACTACTTGAGAGACCGATCATGAACCTTGAATTGCTCAACCACGTCAGCGCCTTCATCTGGCAGGAAGCGGACATGCTCGACCACGGCGAGTTCGACGCCTGGCTGGACCTCTGGGCCGATAAGGGCACCTACATCATCCCCATCGACCCCAACGAGACCGATTTCGAGAACACCCTCAACTACGCCTACGACGACCATCACATGCGCCAGCTGCGGGTGAAGCGCCTGATCGGTGGCGAGTCCATCTCCACCAGCCCGCGCGCCCGCACCGTGCGTGCCCTGTCGCGCTTCCGCGTGCTGGGCGAGGAGGGTGGCGTGGTCACCGTGCGCTGCGCGCAGAACCTGCGGGAATTCCGCAAGGACGTGCTCAAGCACTACACCGCCGACATCACCTTCGAGCTCCAGCGCGAAGGCGAGGGCTTCCGCATCCAGCGCAAGCTCATCCAGTTGATCAACTCGACCGATACCCTTGCCGGTATCGGCTACATCCTCTGAGGGTCTGCCCATGAGCTGCTGCGCGTCGGCGATACGGCGTCATCAAGGGCTTCGAGATGCTCATCTACAGCCCGTAGACTCCGCTCCCTCAGCCCTCTCTTCCTTGTCTCGCTCTAGCTCGCGAGCTCATGAACAGACCCTGGGGAGCCGGTAATGAGCCAGATAGCACTGGTAACCGGCGCCGCTCAGGGCTTGGGCTGCGCCATCGCCGGCCGGCTTTTCGCCGCCGGCCATTCGGTGGTGATCACCGACCTGTCGCTGGAGCGTGCCCAGGCCGCCGCCGACCGTCTCGACCCGAGCGGTGCGCGCAGCCTGGCGCTGAAACTGGACGTGGCCAGCAAGGCCGACTTCGAGGCCGCCCTGGCGGCGACCCTGGAGCGCTTCGGTGCGCTGCATGCGGTGGTCAACAACGCCGCCATGACCCTGACCACGCCTGTGATGCAGATCAGCCCCGAGGAGTTCGACCGGGTGCTGAGCCTCAACACCCGCAGCGTGTTCGTCGGTTGCCAGGTGTTCGGCACGCATATGGCGGCGGCCGGCTACGGGCGCATCGTCAACCTGGCGTCCCTGGCCGGGCAGAACGGCGGCACCGCCACCGGCGCGCATTACGCGGCCTCCAAGGGCGCCATCGTCACCCTGACCAAGGTCTTCGCCAAGGAGCTGGCGGCCAGCGGCGTCACCGTCAACGCCATCGCTCCGGGGCCCATCGAGTCCCCGGCGGTGCGCGCGGCGATTCCGCCGGAGCGCATGGAGGGGCTGCTGGCCAACATCCCGGTCAAGCGCCTGGGCGATGCGGACTTCCTCGGCGACCTGATCGTGCAGCTGACGCGGCCGGAAGCCTATTTCACCACCGGCGCCACCTGGGATGTGAACGGCGGCCTGTACATGCGCTGAGCGACACCGAACAACGATGCGACGGCCGCTGAACGGCCGCCTTCTTTCCATGACGTGCAATGCGGGTGAACCCGAGATGACAGAACAACTCCTCAAGGTCGTGGTGCACAAGCGCCAGTTGCAGGGCGACGGCGTCGTCGTCCTCGATCTGCTGCCGGTCGGCGGCGCGACGCTTCCCGCCTTCGAAGCCGGCGCCCACGTGGACATCCACGTCGCCCCCGGCCTGGTGCGTCAGTATTCGCTGTGCAGCGACCCCGCCGACTCCAGCCTCTATCGCCTCGGCGTGCTCAAGGACCCGGCCTCCCGCGGCGGCTCCCTGGGCGTGCACGACAGCCTGCTGGAAGGGGCCGAGGTGGAGATCAGCGCGCCGCGCAACCTGTTCCCGCTGGCCGCCGGTGCGAAGCGTTCGATCCTCATCGGCGGCGGCATCGGCATCACCCCGATGATCGCCATGGCCCATGCGCTGCAGGCCACCGGCAGCGACTTCGAGCTGCACTACTGTGGCCGCTCGCGCGGCCGCACCGCCTTCCTCGACGAGCTGGCCGCCGCGCCCTTCGCCGGGCGCGTCAGCACTCACTTCGATGACGAGCCGGCACAGAAGCTCGACCTGCCCCGCGTGCTGGGCGCCCCCCAGGCGGATGTGCACGTCTATGTCTGCGGCCCGGCCGGCTTCATGGACTGGGTGATAGGCGAGGCGCGCAACGCCGGCTACGCCGAGGCCAACATCCACCGCGAGTACTTCCAGGTCGAGGTCGACGCCAGCGGCGCGGGCTTCGAAGTGGTGGCCGCGCGCAGTGGCAAGACGGTGCAGGTGGCCGAGGGCCAGAGCATCCTCGACGCGCTGGCGGGCGTGGGCATCAAGATCGAGATTTCCTGCGAGCAGGGCGTCTGCGGCACCTGCCTGTGCGATGTGCTGGAGGGCGAGCCGGATCACCGCGACGTCTACCTGACCGAGGACGAGAAGGCCGCCAACGACCAGATCCTGGTCTGTTGCTCGCGCGCCAAGAGCTCGAAGCTGGTCCTGGATATCTGAACACCGGAGGGCACTACCATGGTCGATACCACGGGATTTCGTAACGCAATGGCGCTGCTGGGCGGCGCCGTTTCCGTCATCACCACCAATGGCACCGCCGGGCGTTTCGGCTTCACCGCCTCGGCGGTGTGCAGCGTCACCGACCAGCCGCCGACGCTGCTGGTGTGCATGAACCGCTCCTCGTATTCCAACGTGCATTTCAAGAGCAACGGCGTGCTCGGCGTAAACGTGCTGACCGCCGAGCTGAAGGACATCTCGGCGGTGTTCGCCAACCGCGAGCTGGACTCCGACCAGCGCTTCGCCGCCGCCAGCTGGCACACCCTGGAAAGCGGCGCGCCGCTGCTGGACGAGGCCCTGGTGAGCTTCGATTGCCGCATCGCCCAGGCCCATGAAGTGGGCTCGCACACCATCTTCTACTGCGAGGTGCTGGGCATCCGCCACGGCGAGAACCAGGAAGGCCTGGTGTATTTCAACCGCGCCTATCACCGCCTCGGCGATGCCTCCAAGGCAGCCTGCTGATAACGCTTCAAGGCCGGGGAAGAGCAACGTCCCGGTGTAGAAAGTTTCGGTGTTTATCACCGGAAACTTTGCGAGTGATTACCGCGCAAAGTCTGCTGTATGAAACACATAACAATAAAGGAGGGTGCCCGTTACTGACGTTCGGGTAATGGGTCTGTTTCGCCTTTTTGCAGTAAGTGGTCATAAAAACAACACTGCGGATTAACTGCCTGCGTTTGCTGATTTGCCAATTAATCTGCTCCCACTCTAGTGCCTTGCACATGTATTAAAGGAACATCCCATGTTTCAGAAAAGCTGGCTGGCCCGCGGCGTTGCTGCCGCGAGCCTGATGGGTGCGCTCGCGCCGATTACCGCCCAGGCGGACTTTCTCGATGATCGGCAAGTGAGCCTCGGCTTGCGCAACTTCTATATCGACCGTGATTACAAACAGAGCGATGCACCGAAGTCGCGTATTGGCAGTTGGACCCAGGGTTTCGACTTCCGCGCCATCTCCGGTTACACCGAAGGCCCCATCCAGTTCGGCCTCGATCTTTCCGCGCAATATGCCTATCGCCTGGATGGCGGTGGTGGCCGTGGCCCGGACAGCATCATTCCCTACGACGACAGCAAGGGCGAGCAGGTGCGTGACTACGGTCGCGCCGCGCTGACCGCCAAGGTCAAGTACTCCAAGACCGAGCTGAAGATCGGCGAGCACCGGCCGATGCTGCCGGTGGCCTTCATGGACGACTCGCGGCAACTGGTCACCACCTACCACGGCTTCCTGGTCGAATCCCGCGAGATCGACAAGCTCACCCTCACCGGCGGGCGCTTCACCGAGATCAGCGGGCGCGAATCCTCCGACCGGGAGAAGATGTACCTGTTCAACGGCCCGGACATCAAACGCCGCAGCGATGGCCTCAACTTCGGCGGCGCCACCTATGCCTTCAGCCCGGCGCTCTCGGCCACCTACTTCTACGGCCAGCTGGAGGACATCTACGAGCAGCACTACGGCGGCCTGACCTACAACGCCGACCTGGGCGACGGCTTCGGCCTGAAGACCGACCTGCGCTACTTCGACAACAAGGAAGACGGCAAGGCGCTCTACGGCGAGATCGACAACCGCTCCTACGGCGCCATGACCACCCTGCGCAAGGGCGCCCACGCCATCGGCGTCGGCTACCAGCGCATGCTCGGCGACAGCACCTTCCCCACGCTCAACGGCTACGCCCCGCAGCCGTACCTGGTGAACTGGTCCACCGTGGCCTTCGTCAAGCCCAACGAAAGCTCCTGGCAGCTGCGCTACGACCTGGACTTCGCCAGCTACGGCGCGCCGGGCCTCAAGCTGATGACCCGCTACCTGCGCGGCACCGGCATCGATCGCGGCAACAACGCCCTGGATGAGAACGTCGAGAGCGAGCGCAACATCTTCCTCAGCTACGTGGTGCAGAGCGGCCCGCTCAAGGGTGTCGGCTTCGAGTGGCGCAACATCGACGTCAAGACCCGCTACGGCAACGGCGCGGCCTCGGGGGCGGACTACAAGGAGAACCGCCTGATCACCACCTACACCTTCAAGTTCTGAGCAGCAGGACATGAAGAGCCGGCCCGGCGTCGTCGCTTCCTGCAAAGGCCGGAAGCGCGCGTCCGGGCCGGATCACATCTGTAGGGGCGAATTCATTCGCCAAGGGTCGCGTAGCGGCCCCGGCACAGCATGGGTTTCGCTCCGCTCTACCCATCCTACGAACGGTCCATCCTATGTGCTGCGCAGCGGCCCCGACCCAGCATGGATTACGAGCCCCTTGAAGGCGCTTCGCGAGCAGAGCTCGCTCCTACGGACCCTGCGGGCGATAAGCCCGCGTCCTGTACCAATCCCTTTGTTTTCACCTCGGCCCGGCCACTCCTTTGCGGGCCTTTTTTATTGCGATGCGCCTGTGCGTTCAGGCGTCCTGCGCCACCAGTTCCCCGATCAGCGCCAGGCAGTCCCCCAATGCCGGGGAGGTGTCACCCACGCGGCGACTGATGATGATCGGCGAGGTGGCGTTGCTTTCCAGCAGGCGGGTGTAGCCGATGTCGTCGCGGTGCTGCAGCTGCACCGAGGCGGGCACCAGGGTGATGCCGATGCCGGCGGCGACCAGGCCGATGGCGGTCTGCAGTTCGTTGGTCCACTGCACGACACGGATTTGCAGGCCGTGGGTGGCGAACAGCGCGAGCACATGGTCGGCGTAGCTCGGGCGCGGGTTGCCCGGGTAGAGCACGAAGGGCTCGCGGGCCAGGGCTTCCAGGCTCGCCGGGGCGGCCAGCAGCGGGTGGCCGGCGGGGAGGGCGGCGACCAGCGGGTCCAGGGTCAGCACCTGCTGGTGGATGGCCGGGTCCTCGATATGGATGCGGCCGAAACCGATGTCGATGCGCCCGGCCTTGAGCGCCTCCACCTGCTGCAGGGTGGTCATCTCGTTGAGCCCGAGCTCCAGCTCGGCGTCGCTGCGCAGGCGGCGGATCAGCTCCGGCAGCACGCCGTAGAGGGTCGAGGGGGCGAAGCCGATGCCCAGCCAGGTCTTCTCGCCCTGGCCGATGCGCCGGGTGTTGTCGCAGACCTTGGCCAATTGCTCCAGCAGGGCGCTGGAGTGCTCGTGGAAGAAGCGCCCGGCCTCGGTCAGGCGCAGGGGGCGGCCACGCTCCAGCAGGGTGACGCCGAGCTCTTCCTCGAGCTGCTGGATCTGCCGGCTCAAGGGCGGCTGGGCGATGTGCAGGCGCTCGGCGGCGCGGGTGAAGTTGAGGGTTTCGGCAAGGGCCTGGAAGTAGCGCAGGTGGCGAAGCTCCATGGGAATCTCTCTGTGCCTGGTTTGATACCTGGTGGGTATCGTGCCAGACAAACTCAATATTGGAAGCCTGGGATTTGCAGATTTACGCTGCGGAACAGTGAAAACAGAACCTGATGGGTATTGAAATGATTTCTACCGCGATCGAGTCCCTCGAAGCGATCATCGTCGACCTGCCGACCATCCGCCCGCACAAGCTGGCGATGCACACCATGCAGAACCAGACCCTGGTGATCCTGCGCATCCGCTGCGCCGACGGCATCGAGGGCATTGGCGAGGCCACCACCATCGGTGGCCTGGCCTACGGCTACGAAAGCCCCGAAAGCATCAAGACCAACCTCGACCGCTACTTCGCGCCACTGCTGATCGGCCAGGACGCCAGCAACATCAACGCCGCCATGCAGCGCATCGACCGCGTGGTGAAGGGCAACACCTTCGCCCGCTCGGCGGTGGAAACCGCGCTGCTGGACGCCCAGGGCAAGCGCCTGGGCCTGCCGGTGAGCGAGCTGCTCGGTGGCCGTGTGCGCGACAGCCTGGAAGTGGCCTGGACCCTGGCCAGCGGCGACACCGCCCGCGATATCGCCGAGGGCGAGCACATGCTGGAGGTGCGCCGCCATCGCATCTTCAAGCTGAAGATCGGCGCCAACGAAGTGAACCAGGACCTGCGCCACGTCATCGCCATCAAGAAGGCCCTGGGCGATCGCGCCAGCGTGCGCGTCGACGTCAACCAGTACTGGGATGAAGCCGTGGCCCTGCGTGCCTGCCAGGTATTGGGCGACAACGGCATCGACCTGATCGAGCAGCCCATCTCGCGCAACAACCGCGCCGGCCAGGCGCGCCTCGCCCTGCGCAGCCCGGCGCCGATCATGGCGGACGAGTCCATCGAATGCGTCGAGGACGCCTTCAACCTCGCCCGCGAAGGTGCCGCCCCGGTGTTCGCCCTGAAGATCGCCAAGAACGGTGGCCCGCGCGCCGTGCTGCGCACCGCCGCCATCGCCGAGGCGGCCGGCATCGGCCTCTACGGCGGCACCATGCTCGAAGGCAGCGTCGGCACCCTGGCCTCGGCCCACGCCTTCATCACCTTGGCCGAACTGGCCTGGGACACCGAACTGTTCGGCCCGCTGCTGCTGACCGAGGAGATCGTCACCGAGCCGCCGCGCTACCAGGACTTCCAGCTGCACGTGCCGCGCCTGCCCGGCCTCGGCCTGACCCTCGACGAGGAGCGCCTGGCGCGCTTCCGCCGTACCTGAACACTCGCCTGAAGAAGGAGATGCTTCCATGCTGTTCCACGTGAAGATGACCGTGAAGCTGCCGCTCGACATGGACCCGGACAAGGCCGCCAAGCTCAAGGCCGACGAGAAGGAATTGGCCCAGCGCCTGCAGCGCGAGGGCAAGTGGCGCCACCTGTGGCGCATCGCCGGCCACTACGCCAACTACAGCGTGTTCGACCTGGCCAGCGTCGAGGAGCTGCACGACACGCTGATGCAGCTGCCGCTGTTCCCGTACATGGAGATCGAGGTCGACGGGCTCTGCCGCCATCCTTCGTCGATCCACCAGGACGATCGCTGATCGCCGCACTGTCCCAGCTAAGCCCGGCCAATAACTACAAGATGAGGTTCCAACCATGACTGTCAAACTCTCCCAGACCGATAGCGTCCAGCAGTTCTTCAAGGAAGTCAGCGGCTTCACCAACGACCAGGGCAGCCCGCGCATGAAGGCGCTGGTGAACCGCATCCTCCTCGACACCGTGAAGATCATCGAGGACCTGGACGTGACCACCGAGGAATTCTGGAAGGCGGTGGATTACCTCAACCGCCTGGGCAGCCGCCAGGAGGCCGGCCTGCTGGTCGCCGGCCTGGGGGTCGAGCACTACCTCGACCTGCTGCTGGATGCCCAGGACGAAGCCGCCGGCTTCAGCGGCGGTACCCCGCGCACCATCGAGGGCCCGCTCTACGTGGCCGGCGCGCCGCTGTCCGAGGGTGAGGCACGCATGGACGACGGCACCGACCCGGGCACCGTGATGTTCCTCCAGGGCCGGGTGCTGGACACCGACGGCAAGCCCCTTGCCGGCGCGACCGTCGACGTCTGGCACGCCAACACCAACGGCACCTATTCCTACTTCGACAGCACCCAGTCCGAGTTCAACCTGCGTCGGCGCATCATCACCGACAGCGAAGGCCGCTACCGCGCCCGCAGCATCGTGCCTTCCGGCTACGGCTGCCCGCCGGACGGCCCCACCCAGGAGCTGCTCAACAGCCTGGGCCGCCACGGCAACCGCCCGGCGCACATCCACTTCTTCATCTCCGCCCCCGGCCATCGCCACCTGACCACCCAGATCAACCTCTCGGGCGACCAGTACCTGTGGGACGACTTCGCCTACGCCACCCGCGAAGGCCTGGTGGCGGAGGTGCGCTTCATCGAAGACGCCGCTGCCGCCGACGCCCGTGGCATCGAAGGCCGCTTCGCCGAGATCGACTTCGACTTCCAGCTGCAAGCTGCTGCCAAGCCCAAGGAAGAAGAGCGCCGCGATCGCGTCCGCGCCCTGGAAGCCTGAGGCCCGTAGTCCCGGCGGGGAATCACCCGATTTTCCCCGCTGTTTTCAACCACGCCGGTGGTCATGCCGGCGTGGTTTTTTTGTGCCGGGGAGGAGCCGAATCGTAGGGTGGATGACGCTCTTCTCATCCACCAGCGGAGCATGGCTCGGCGTCGATGTCGGGTTGCGCACGCAGGCCGCTGTGCGGCCCTTGGGCGAATGAATTCGCCCCTACGGGATCGATTGCCGAGCCGGCACCAATCCCTTGCACATTCCGAATCCTCGTTGCGCATTCCGCGCAGCCGGGTGCGGGTCGGGCCCCTAGGATCGAGGCTCTTGAACGAGGAGCTTGGCCCATGAATATCAGCGTTATCGGCGGTGGACACGGTTGCTACGCGGCAGCCATCGAGCTGGCGGAGAAGGGGCACCGCGTGTGCCTGTGGCGCCGTGACGGCGCGGCGCTCAAGGAGCTGGCGGCCATTGGCAGCCTGACCGTCAAGGACTACCGCGGCACCCGCCAGGTGGTCGTGGGCGGCGAGGGCGCCAGCCTCAGCCTGAGCGATGACCTGGCCGAAGCCGTGGCCTTCGCCCAACTGCTGGTGGTGCCGCTGCCATCCACCACCCACGAGAGCCTGGCGCGGGAAATGGCGCCGTTGCTGCGCGACGGCCAGGTGCTGTTCCTGCCGCCGGGCACCTTCGGCAGCTACCTGTTCGCCAAGGCCATGCACGAGGCGGGCAACGACGCCGAGGTGGCCTTCGCCGAGACCGGCACCTTGCCCTACCTGGCCCGCAAGCACGGCGCCGCCAACGTGGTGATCAGCGGCTACGCCACGCGCCTGCCCACCGGGGTGTTCCCCAGCCGCCTGGCCGAGCCGGCCTTCGCCCTGCTGCGCCAGGCCTACCCGAGCGTCGAGCCCATCGAGGACGGCCTCAGCGGTGCGCTGATGAACGCCGGGCCGATCATCCACCCGCCGCTGATCATGATGAACGCCGGCCCCCTGGAGCACTTCGAGACCTGGGACATCCACAACGAAGGCACCCAGCCGGCCATCCGCCGCGTCACCACCGCGCTGGACGCCGAGCGCATGGCTCTGCGCGAGGCCCTCGGCTACCCGGCGCCGCATTTCCCCCTGGCCGACCACTACAACACCACCGAGGGCGATGAGTGGATGTACGGCCGCGGTGCCCACGGCACGCTCACCGACAGCGGCGACTGGCGCGAGGACATCGACCTGCAGCGCCACCGCTACATGCTGGAAGACACGCGCCTGGGCCTGTCATTCCTGGTCTCGGTCGGCCGCTGGGCCGGTGTACCGATGCCCGTCGCCCAGGGCCTGCTGAGCATCGCCTCGGCGGTGGCCGGCTTCGATCTCTATGCCGAGGGCCGCACCCTGGAGCGCCTCGGCCTGGCGGATTTGAGCCGCGCCGAGATGGTCGAGCTGCTGCGCGAGGGCATCCACTGATGGCCGCGCGCATCGCCGTGGTCGGCGCCGGGCGCATGGGCGAAGGCATCGCCCTGGCCTTCATGCACGCCGGGCTGCCGGTGACCCTCATCGACATCAAGGCCCGCGATGCCGAGCAGCAGCGGGGGTATTTCGACAAGGTGCGCGCCAGTCTCGCCAGCGAGCTTCAGACCCTGGTACGCCTCGGCGTGCTCGACCCCGGGCAGGCGGACGAGGCGTTGGGCCGCGTGCGCCTGTGCGACCGCGAGCAGGCGCTGGCCGACCTGGCCTGCGCCGAGCTGGTGTTCGAGGCGGTACCCGAGGTGCTGGAGGTAAAGCGCGAGTGCTTCGCCTGGCTGAGCCTGCATTGCAGCGGCGACTGCATCATCGCCTCGACCACTTCCACCTTCCTGGTCAGCGAGCTGGCCGGGCTGGTCAGCCACCCCGGGCGCTTCGTCAACGCCCACTGGCTCAACCCGGCCTACCTGATCCCGCTGGTGGAGGTGAGCCGCAGCGAGGCCACCGACGGCACGGTGGTCGAGCGCCTGCTGGCGCTGCTGCGCCAGGTGGGCAAGGTGCCGGTGCTCTGCGCCCCGGCGGCGGGCTACATCGTGCCGCGCATCCAGGCCCTGGCGATGAACGAGGCCGCGCGCATGGTGGAGGAGGGCGTGGCCAGCGCCGAGGACATCGACACGGCGATCCGCGTCGGCTTCGGCCTGCGCTTCTCGGTACTGGGCCTGCTGGAGTTCATCGACTGGGGCGGCGGCGACATCCTCTATTACGCCTCGCGCTACCTGGCCGGGGCCATCGACCCGCGTTTCGCCTCGCCCCAGGTGATCGCCGACAACATGCACGAGGGCCGCAACGGTTTGCGTGAGGGGCAAGGCTTCTATGACTACGCGGGCGTGGACGTGGAGGCCTACAAGCTGCGCCGCCTCGGCGAATTCACCCGCAAGCTTGACCTGATGGGGCTCGCCCCGCGTTTCAACGGGGCCCTGGGGCAGGCGTGAGCGCGCCCCTCGCGGCCCCGGTTGCAGGGTGGCGGGCACAGTGCCCGCCGCCGTATCTAGATGAACCACGGACCACGAGGTAGCGATGCGCCTGTTCGAACTGATCACCTTCACCCTGCGTGTGCGCACCACGGCCGATGCCCTGGCGCGCCTGGAAGAAACCCTGGCCAGCAGCGGCCCCGGCTGCACCCTGATGGGTTGCTGGGCCTCGGAGATCGGCCCGTTGAACCAGGTCATCGTGCTGCGCGGCTTCACCGACGAGCTGGCCCGCCAGGCCGAGCGCGAGCGCTACCTGCTGGCGCGGGACGCCTTCGGCATCGAATGCTTCATGACCGACATGAAGGCGGAGAACTACACGCTGTTCCCCTTCCTCGAGCCCCTGGCGCCGGGCGCCCATGGGCCTTTCTACGAGCTGCGGGTGTATGACCTGATCCCCTCCGGCCTGGCGCCGACCCTGGAGGGCTGGAAGAAGGCCGTCGGCCCGCGCACCGGCGAGGGCTATTCCCAGGTCTATGCGGCCTTCTACGCCACCGACGGCCGCACCCCGCGCTACCTGCACATCTGGCCCTACGCCAGCCTGGAGCAACGCCTCGACGTGCGCACCCGCGCGGTGGCCGATGGCGTCTGGCCGCCGGAAAACTCCGGCCCGCAGCTGCGCGACATGCACTCCACCGCGTGCCTGCCGGCGCGTTTCTCGCCGTTGCGGTGAGGGGATGGCCGTGCTGTGCACCGCTGGGCGAATGAATTCGCCCCTACCGGGTGGGCTGTGGTGTGGGGTGATGCATCGCCTGGTGGATGAAAAGAGCGTCATCCACCCTACACAGCGGTCAGCTCCGTAGGGCGGGTGAAGCCCGCGAGGCCACTGCACGGCACATGTCGGGTTGCACCCGACCTACAGCGGCGCGGTGCATAGGTTGGCGCCGAGCGCAGCGAGGCCCAACACGGCGATGCATGGCCTCGCTGCGGACACTCCCTGTGGGAGCGGCTTCAGCCGCGAAAGATTCGCCGCCGGCACTGGGCTGCGAGTGGTCGGCTGCTCCATCGCGAATGAATTCCAACGATGGAGCAGCGCGCCGGCTGGAATCCTTCAGGCAAAAAAAGCCCCGCGACAGGGGCACCGTCGCGGGGCGAGAGGTCGGCCGGGGGGCGGCCGAGCCAGGAGGAGAGGATCAGGCCTGGGGCTGCCAGCCGCCGCCGAGGGCCTTGTAGATGGCGACGATGCCGCTGTAGAGCTCCACTTCGGCCTGGGCCTGGGCGTCTTCGGCGGCCAGGCGCTCGCGTTCGGCGTCCAGCAGCACGAGGAAGTCCACGGTGCCTTCGCGGTAGCGCACGGCGGCTTGCTGGGCGGCAGCGCGGGTGGCTTCCGACTGGCGGACCAGGGAGATCAGCCGTTGCTGGCGCTTGGCGTAGTCGCTGAAGGCGTTCTCGGACTCTTCCAGGGCCAGCAGCACCTGCTGCTCGTAGCCGGCCAGGGCGCCGTCGGCATCGGCTTCGGCACCGCGCAGACGGGCTCGCACGCTGCCGAGGTCGAAGGCGGCCCAACTGATGGTCGGTGCCACGCCCCAGGCGCGAGCAGCGGAGGAGCCGATCTGCGAGCCGCGTCCGGCGGTGAAGCCGAGGAATCCGGAGAGGCTGACGCGGGGGAACAGGTCGGCCGTGGCCACGCCGACATTGGCGGTGGCGGCAGCCAGCTGGCGCTCGGCGGCGGCGACATCGGGGCGACGGCGCAGCAGCTCGGCGGGGTCGCCGATGGGCAGTTCCTTGGCGATCACCGGCAGCGGCTTGGCCGAAAGATCGACGCTCAGCTGTTCCGGGCGCTGGCCGAGCAGGGTGGCGATGCGGTTGCGCGAACGCGCCTCGATGGCCTGCAGTTGCGGCAGGGTGGCTTCGGTGGCGGCCAGGCGGCCGTCGGCGCGCAACACGTCCAGCTCGCTGCCGACACCGGCGTCACGCAGTTGCTCGGTGAGGCCGCGGGATTCCTGCTGGTTCTTCAGGTTTTCGCGGGCGATGCGTTCACGCAGCTGGGCGCCGCGCAGGTTGCCGTAGGCGTCCACCAGCTCGGCGATCAGGCTGACCTGCAGTTGTTGCAGTTCGGCCTGGGCGACGCCGATTTCGGCGTCGCTGGCTTCGATCTGGCGCTGGATGCGGCCGAACAGGTCCAGCTCCCAGGCCATGTCCAGGCCCAGGTCGTAGCGCTCGGCGTTGACGCGCTGTTCGGTCTGGCCGGGTTGCTGGCCCTTGCCGACTTCGGCACTGGCGCGGCTGGTGATGGTCGGCAGCTGGTCGTTGCCGACGTCGTCACGGATGGCACGGGCGGCGCGCAGGCGGGCGAAGGCCACACGCAGCTCGCGGTTCTGTTCGAGAGACTGCTGCACCAGCTGGTTCAGGGTCGGGTCGTCGAACTGTTGCCACCAGAGGGTTTCGAAGCGGGCGCGGTCGTAGTGGCCGGCGTCCGCGGCAGCGAGCCGCGCGGGCTCGCTGTCGGGGGCCTTGTAGTCCGGGCCCACGGCGCAGGCGCTCAAAGCGAGGGCCAGCAGGGCAGGGGCGAAAGCCTTGTTGATCATGCGTGCAGTTCCTTGAGTTTCTGGGCCTTGGCCGCCTTGCGGGCTTCGCCTTTCTCGACGAAGCCGCGGATCAGCACATAGAACACCGGGGTCAGCAGCAGGCCGAAGAAGGTCACGCCGATCATCCCGCTGAACACCGCTACACCCATGGCGTGGCGCATTTCGGCGCCGGCGCCGGAGGAGAGCACCAGGGGTACCACGCCCATGATGAAGGCGATGGAGGTCATCAGGATCGGGCGCAGACGCAGGCGGCAGGCTTCCAGTACCGCGGCCAGGCGGTCGAGGCCTTCTTCCTGTTTCTCCTTGGCGAATTCGACGATGAGGATGGCGTTCTTGCACGCCAGGCCCACCAGGACGATCAAGCCGATCTGGGTGAAGATGTTGTTGTCGCTACCGGCGAGCATCACCCCGACGATGGCCGAGAACAGCACGGTCGGCACGATCAGGATCACCGCCAGCGGCAGGCTCCAGCTTTCGTACTGGGCGGCCAGCACCAGGAAGGCCAGCAGCACGCAGAGCGGGAAGATGAAGATCGCGGTGTTGCCGGCGAGGATCTGCTGGTAGGTCAGGTCCGTCCATTCGTAGGTCATGCCGTTGGGCAGTTCTTCCTTGAGCAGCTTGGCGATCGCTTCCTCGGCCTGGCCGGAGCTGTAGCCCGGGGCGGCGGCACCGTTGATCTCGGCGGTGATGAAGCCGTTGTAGTGCATCACGCGGTCCGGGCCGGAGGCGTTGTCGACCTTGACGAAGGTGGACAGCGGGATCATCTCGCCACGGTTGTTGCGCACCTTCAGCTGGCCGATCTGCTCGGGTTCGAGGCGGAACGGCTGGTCGGCCTGGACGTTGACCTGGTAGGTACGGCCGAAGCGGTTGAAGTCGTTCGCATACAGCGAGCCGAGGTAGACCTGCATGGTGTCGAAGATGTCGCTGATGGCGACGCCGTGGGTCTTGGCCTTTTCGCGGTCGATGTTGGCATCCACCTGCGGGACGTTGACCTGGTAGCTGGTGAACACCGACATGGGGTTCAGCTCGGGGAGCTGGCGCGCCTTGTTGATGATGTTCTGGGTTTGCTTGTACAGCTCCTCGTAGCCCAAGTTGCCGCGATCCTCCACCTGCAGGCGGAAGCCGCCGATGGTGCCGAGGCCTTGTACGGGCGGCGGCGGGAAGATGGCGATGTAGGCGTCTTGGATACCGGCGAACTCCTTGTTCAGCTCGGCGGCGATGGCACCGGCGGACATGGACGGGTCCTTGCGCTCATCGAAGGGCTTGAGCGGGGTGAACACGATGCCGCTGTTGGGGCTGTTGGTGAAGCCGTTGATGGACAGGCCGGGGAAGGCCACGGTGTTCTCCACGCCCGGGTGCTTGGAGGCGATCTCGGACATGCGCTTGATCACCGCTTCGGTGCGATCCAGGGTCGCGGCGTCGGGCAGTTGGGCGAAGGCCACCAGGTATTGCTTGTCCTGTTGCGGTACGAAGCCGGCCGGAGTGCTGGAGAAGCCCAGGTAGCCGAGCACCAGGATGCCGCCGTAGACCAGCAGGGCCACCGAGCTGCCACGCAGCACGCGGCGTACGGTGCCCACGTAGCCGTTGCCGGCACGCTCGAAGACGCGGTTGAACGGGCCGAACAGCCAGCCACCGAAGAGTTTGTCGAGGATGCGCGAGAAGCGGTCCTTGGGCGCGTGGTGGTCCTTCAGCAGCACGGCGGCCAGCGCCGGCGACAGGGTCAGCGAGTTGAAGGCCGAGATCACGGTGGAGATGGCGATGGTCAGCGCGAACTGCTGGTAGAACTGCCCGGTGAGGCCGGAGATGAAGGCGGTGGGCACGAACACGGCGCACAGCACGAGGGCGGTGGCGACGATGGGGCCGGTCACTTCCTTCATGGCCTGGCGGGTGGCGTCCACCGGTGACTTGCCGAGGCCGATGTTCCGCTCGACGTTTTCCACCACGACGATGGCGTCGTCCACCACGATGCCGATGGCCAGCACCAGGCCGAACAGCGACAGGGCGTTGAGGGAGAAGCCGAACAGGTGCATGACCGCGAAGGTGCCGATCAGCGAGACCGGTACGGCCACCAGCGGGATGATCGAGGCGCGCCAGGTCTGCAGGAACAGGATCACCACCAGGACCACGAGCACGATGGCTTCGAGCAGGGTGTGGACCACCGCCTCGATGGAGCCGCGCACGAAGATGGTCGGGTCATAGACGATTTCGTAGTCCATGCCCTGGGGGAAGCTCTTCTTCAGCTCGGCCATGCGGCCCCGCACGGAGTCGGAGATCTCGATGGCGTTGGAGCCGGGGCGCTGGAACACCGGGATGGCCACGGCCGGCTGGTTGTTCAGCAGCGAGCGCAGGGCGTACTGGCTGGAGCCCAGTTCGATGCGCGCCACGTCACGCAGGCGGGTGATTTCGCCGTCGTCGCCGGCACGGATGATGATGTTCTCGAACTCTTCCTCGGTGACCAGGCGACCCTGGGTGTTGATCGAGAGCTGGAAGCTGTTGCCCGCATCGGACGGCGGCGCACCCAGGGCACCGGCGGCCACCTGGCGGTTCTGCTCGCGGATGGCGTTGACCACGTCTGTGGCGGTGAGGTTGCGCGAGGCCACCTTGTTCGGGTCCAGCCAGACGCGCAGGGAGTAGTTGCCCATGCCGAACAGCTGCACGTCGCCCACACCGTCCAGGCGCGCCAGCTCGTCTTTCACGTTGAGCGCGGCGTAGTTGGACAGGTAGAGCATGTCGTAGCGGTTATCCGGCGAGGTCAGGTGCACCACCATGGTCAGGTCCGGGGAGGCCTTGTCCACGGTCACGCCGAGCCGCTGCACTTCGGTCGGCAGGGTGGGCATGGTCCGGGTGACGCGGTTCTGCACCTGCACCTGGGCGTTGTCCAGGTCGGTACCCAGGGCGAAGGTAATGGTCAGGGTCAGCTTGCCGTCGTTGGTGGACTGGGACGACATGTAGAGCATGCCCTCCACGCCGACGATGGCCTGCTCCAGGGGCGAGGCCACGGTCTCACCAATCACCTTGGGGTTGGCGCCGGGGAAGTTGGCGCGTACGACCACGGTGGGCGGGACCACTTCGGGGTATTCGCTGATGGGCAACTGGAACAGCGAGATGGCGCCGCCGATCAGGATCAGCAGCGACAGCACGGCGGCGAAGATCGGCCGCAGGATGAAGAACTGGGAAAAATTCATGTCGTACTACCTCAACCGCGCGGAGCGACGGCAGGTTTGGCGTTCTGTTCGGCGACACGCGGTGCGTCACGGCCTTCCACGCTCTGGCGCAGGCGGGCCAGCTCGGCGAGGGTGTTCTCGTCGGCCATGGGCACGGACTGCGGGTCGACGGTGGCGCCGGGCATGGTGTGCTGCAAGCCGTTGACCACGATCTTCTCGCCCTTGGCCAGGCCGGTGCGGATGATGCGCAGGCCCTGGACCTTCGGGCCGAGCTCGATGGAGCGGTAGGCCACGGTGTTGTTCTCGCCCAGGACCAGGACGAACTTCTTGCCCAGGTCGGTGCCGATGGCATCGTCCTTGATCAGCGCGGCGGGGTAGGTGTCGCTGCCGACCAGCTTGATGCGGGCATAGAGGCCGGGGGTGAAGCGGCCGTCCTTGTTGTCGAACACGGCGCGGCCACGGATGGTGCCGGTGCGCGGGTTGACCTGGTTGTCGAGGAAGTCCAGCTGGCCCAGGTGCGGGTTGCCGGTCTCGCTGGTCAGGCCCAGGTACACGGGGCTGGCGCCACGGGCATCGCCGCCGGCCTTGCGGGCCAGTTCTACGTACTTGAGGAAAACGCGCTCGTCGGCATCGAAGTAGGCATAGACCTTGTCGGTGGAGACCACGGAGGTGAGCAGCGACTGGCCGGCGTTGACCAGGTTGCCTTCGGTGATTTCGGCACGGCTGACGCGGCCATCGATGGGCGAGGTGACGCGGGTGAAGCTGAGGTTGAGCTTGGCGTTGTCCAGCTCGGCCTGGGTGGCGGCGACGGCGGCCTGGGCTTCCAGGGCGGCGCTGCTGCGGGCATCGGCCAGCTCGGCGGAGATGGCGTTGCTCTGGCGCAGGCGGTCACCGCGACGGGCTTCGTTCAGCGCGCGGGTCTGGCTGGCGCGGGCCTGTTGCAGCTGGGCTTCGAGGCGTTTCACTTCGGCCTGGAAGGGGCGCGGGTCGATCTGGAACAGCAGGTCGCCTTTCTTGATCAGGCTGCCTTCGCGGAAGGACACGTGATCGATGTAGCCGGAGACGCGCGGACGGATCTCGACGGATTCAGGCGCTTCGAGGCGGCCGGTGAATTCGTCCCATTCGTTGATCGGCTGTTGCAGCACCTCGGCCACGCTGACCTTGGCGGCAGCGGGTGCAAGCGTGGCTTCCGGGGCCTTACCGCACGCCACCAGCACCAGCAGGGATGCGAGGGTGAGGCCGGTACGCCAGGTGGATTGAGTGGACTGTTCCATGTGTAGCTCCGCCATTTGGATTTGTAGATGGGGCGGAGTCTGCTGGCTGGCTCGTTCGCGGACGAATCGAACGCCACGAAGATAAATATCACCGTCAGTGATAAATCAATTTTTTCCATTGATAGTAGGTGGCTTGCCCTGCGAAACCGCCCTGGAATGGGGCTTTCGGCGGATCGTTGCATGGTTTCGGGGCATTCACGGGATTGCTTGCAACGGCGAATCGGGGCGGTTCTATCGATAGAAGCGAATGGCTGTTGCTTTTCATCGATTCGGGTTCGCGCGGGTACTCGTAGGAGCGGGCTCTGCTCGCGAAGCGTTTCGCGGTTGAAACCGGTCCATCAGTGTCATGGCGGGCTCCGCTGGTGGATGAAAAAAGCGTCATCCACCCTACGCAGCGGTCGCGTACGTGCGGCGGGGCTGTAGGGGCGACTTCAGTCGCCAAGCGGTGCGCAGCACCGCCGTAGGGCGGGTGAAACCCGCGTACGGAGTGGCCGGGGGCGTCGGGTTTCACCCGACCTACACGCTATTCGAGGCTATCCGGGTCACCGCAGTACATCTGGATGCGCGAGCGCAGCCAGCGTTCCGCCGGGTCGTTGTCCTGGGCGCCGCGCCAGGCCATGGACAGCTCGAAGGAGCGGCCGCCGTAGGGCGGGTCTTCCGCGCGCAGGCCGCCGGCGGCGGTGAGGGCGGCGGCGGTGTAGTCGGGCACCACGGCGACGATGTCGGTGCCGGCGAGCAGCGCGCCGAGGCCGTTGAACTGGGGCACGGCCAGCACCACGCGGCGCTTGCGGCCGAGTTTTTCCAGTTCCTCGTCAACGAAGCCGGAGAGGTCGCCCGCGTAGGACACCAGGGCGTGGGGGCGTTCGCAGTAATCCTCCAGGCTCAGCGCGCCGGGTATCGCATCGGCGCGCAGCAGCTTGGACTTGGAGCGGCGGATGGTCTTGCGCTTGGCGTTGGCCGGCAGCTCGTCGGTGTAGCTGACGCCCACGGAGATTTCGCCGGACGCCAGCAGGTTGGGCATCAGCAGGTAGTTGGTGCGGCGCACCACCAGCACCACGCCGGGCGCCTCGGCGCGCAGGCGGCGGAGCAGGGCGGGCAGCAGGCCGAACTCGACGTCATCGGACAGGCCGATGCGGAACACCGCGTTGCTGGTGGCCGGATCGAAGTCGGCGGCACGGCTCACGGCGGTGGAGATGGAGTCCAGCGCCGGGGAGAGCAGGGCGAAGATTTCCACCGCTCGCGCCGAAGGCTCCATGCTGCGGCCGGTGCGCACGAACAGCGGGTCGTCGAAAAGGGTACGCAGCCGCGCCAGTGCGGCACTGATGGCGGGCTGGCCGAGGAAGAGCTTCTCCGCCGCCCGTGTCACGCTGCGCTCATGCATGAGCGTCTCGAACACGATCAGTAGATTGAGGTCAACTCTACGTAGGTCGTTCCTGTTCATGCAGGGCTACTTCCGAAATAAGTGTGTGAAAAATGAGGCTCTGCAGCGCGGTCGTCAAGGCTCACATCATCCGTGTTTATGACAACTATTGATGCGCGCGGGTGGTTTTAGGGATAAAGCCCGGATAGAGTCCATGGCCATGACAGAGTCACAGGCGAGGTGTGTGATGTCCCGCATGATCCGTTTTCATCAATTCGGCGAGGCCGATGTGCTCAAGCTGGAAGAGCTGCCCACCCCGAAACCGGGGTTCGGCGAAGTTCTGGTGCGCACCCAGGCGCTGGGCGTCAGTTGGAAAGACGTGCTCTGGCGGCAGAATCTGGCTTCCGAACAGGCCCGTCTGCCTGCCGGGCTCGGCTTCGAGCTGGCCGGCGTGGTAGAGGCCGTTGGCGAAGGTGTCGATGACCTGCAGCCCGGCATGGCCGTGGCCAGCTTCCCGTCCGCCACCCCGAATACCTATCCGGCCTGGGGCGACATCGTATTGATGCCGCGCCGTGCCCTGACCCGCTATCCCGAGGTGCTGACCCCGGTCGAAGCCGCCGTTCACTACACGCCGCTGCTGCTGGGTTACTTCGCCCTGGTGGAACTGGCCAAGGTCAAGCCCGGCCAGCATGTGCTGATCACCGAGGCCGGCCATTGCCTGGCGCCGCAGTCGGTGCAGCTGGCCAAGGCGCTGGGCGCGATCGTCATCGCCTCCACCAGCTACCCGGAGAGCCGCCCGTTCCTGAAGGAGCTGGGCGCCGACAAGGTCATCGTCACCGAGGAGCAGGACCTGGTCCTGGAAGTCGAGCGCTTCACCGCCGGCAAGGGCGTGGAAGTGGTGCTGGACCAATGCGCCGGCCCGCAGATGAAGCTGCTGGGCGATGTCGCGTCCCCGCGCGGCAAGCTGATCCTCTATGGCATCAACGGTGGCAACGATGCAGCCTTCCCGGCCTGCGCGGCCTTCAAGAAGCACCTGCAGTTCTTCCGCCATTGCGTGATGGATTTCACCGGCGACCCGGAAACCGGCCTGGAGCGTGATGACGCTGCCGTGCAGCGAGCGCTCGCGCATATCAACCAGATGACCGGCGACCGTTTGCTCAAGCCGGTCATCGACCGGGTCTTCGAGTTCGTCGACTTCGTCGAAGCGAGCCGCTACATGGAAACCTGCCCGGCCGGTGGCCGCGTGGTGATCCACGTCGCCGACTGACCCGCCGTTGCAATGGGCTTCACCGAATCCGGCGCCATGTGCGCCGGTTTTCGTTTTCGCCGGCTGGGTGCCGATCGTCGCAACGGCGTTCATCGATGCACGGAGTCGGCCAGGCTCGAAGGGGCGCCAGTGTGTGATCACGGGTCGCCGCTTCGGTAGCAGGATTCTGCAGGATTCTTGCCTGATCCTGCCTAAGTGGTTTCCCGCCCAAGACGCGCCCCGCGCGCGCAAGTAGAGTTGTCGCCTGATCCGGAGGGGCTGAAACCATGACCACACCCGCAACCCTCGAAGAACAGGGGCGCAGCGCACCCCTGGGGCCGCAAGCCAGGCTCGCGCGCCTGATTGAACGATTCGCCCGGGAGGAGGGCGTCAATCACACGCCTATCCCACGCCTGTCACTGTTCCGCGCCACCGCTGCCACCGAGCCCATCCACTGCCTCTACGAGCCCGCCCTGGGCATCGTCGTGCAGGGCTGCAAGCAGGCGATGCTCAATGATGAGACCTACATCTACGGCCAGTCCCAGTACCTGATCGTGTCCCTCGACCTGCCGGTGATCGGCCAGGTGCTGGACGCCACCCCCGAAGTGCCCTTCCTCAGCATGCGCCTGGACCTGGACCCGGCGCGCATCAGCGAGCTGTTGCTGGAAATGGACAGGCCGCCGGCGGTGACCAGCTCCGCGCGCGGCATCTCGGTGTGCAGCCTGGACGAGCCCCTGCAGGACGCGGTGATCCGCCTGGTGAGCCTGCTCGATACCCCCGACGACATCGCCGTGCTGGCGCCCCTGGTGGAGCGCGAGATCCTCTACCGCCTGCTGCTGGGCGAGCGCAGCGCGCAGCTGCGCCAGATCGCCTGCGTCGGCAGCCACACCCAGCGCATCGCCAAGGCCGTGAGCTGGCTGAAGAACAACTACCACCGGCCGCTGCAAATCGGCTCCCTGGCCGGCGAGGTGAACATGAGCACCTCGGCGCTGCACCACCACTTCAAGTCGGTCACCGCCATGAGCCCGCTGCAGTTCCAGAAGCAGCTGCGCCTGCAGGAGGCGCGCCGGCTGATGCTCGCCGAGGCGCTGGACGCCGCCACCGCCGGCAGCCGCGTCGGCTACGAAAGCCCCTCGCAATTCAGCCGCGAATACAGCCGCCTGTTCGGCGAGCCGCCGCAGCGCGACATCGCGCGCCTGCGCCAGAGCGCCTGATACCGCTCCGCTGGTCGTCCCGCCGCTGCAACGGCGTTGGGACGGCCCGGGAGCTTCTACCCTGAAACAACCGTGCCCTGAACCGGCCCGCCCGTGGCCGGTGATCCATGAATCCATACCCGTAGAGGTGGAGAAGCCGATGATCACCCTGAACCTGAATGGCCAAGACAAGGAACTCGATATCGCCCCCGATATGCCGTTGCTCTGGGCATTGCGCGACGTCGCCGAGATGACCGGCACCAAGTACGGCTGCGGCATGGCCCTGTGCGGGGCCTGCACCGTGCACGTGGACGGGCAGCCGACGCGGGCCTGCATCACCCCGGTGTCGATGCTGGTGGGCAAGAAGATCACCACCATCGAGGCGGTGGGCGATGACGCCGTGGGCAAGGTGGTGCAGGAGGCCTGGCGCAAGCTTGACGTGGTCCAGTGCGGCTACTGCCAGTCGGGGCAGATCATGGCGGCCACCGCACTGCTGGCGGGCAACCGCAAACCCAGCGATGCCGATATCGATGCGGCCATGAGCGGCAATATCTGCCGCTGCGCCACTTACGTGCGCATCCGCGCGGCCATCCACGAAGCAGCCGGCCAACTGGCCTGAGGAGCACCGACATGGGCAAGATCGAAACCCAGACCGCGCCGGGCAACGGCATCCTCAACATCAGCCGCCGCACCTTCCTCCAGGGCAGCGGCGGGCTGGCCCTGGGCGTGCTCTTCGCGCCGCTGCTGGACGCCGCCGAGATGTTCGCTGCCGACGCCCGCTTCGAACCCAACGCCTTCGTGCGCATCGCCCGCGACGGCACCGTGACCGTGGTCGCCAAGCACGTGGAGATGGGCCAGGGCGCCTACACCGGCCTCGCCACCCTGGTGGCCGAGGAACTGGACGCCGACTGGAGCCGCGTGGTGGTCGAAGGCGCGCCGGCCAACGCCGCCGTGTACAACAACCTGGCCTTCGGCACCCTGCAGGGCACCGGTGGCAGCAGTGCCATGGCCAACTCCTTCGAGCAGATGCGCAAGGCCGGGGCCAGCGCCCGGGCCATGCTGGTGGCCGCCGCCGCGAAGCAATGGAAGGTGCCGGCCGAGGCCATCACCGTCAGCGAGGGCGTGGTGGCCCATGCCGCCTCCGGCAACAAGGCGGGTTTCGGCGACCTGGCCGAGGCGGCCGCGCAGGAGTCGGTGCCCACCGAGGTGAAGCTCAAGCAGCCGAAGGACTTCAAGCTCATCGGCCAGCTGACCGCCAAGCGCAAGGACAGCCACGACAAGACCAACGGCACCGCCGTATTCACCCAGGACTTCAAGCTGCCGGACATGCTGGTGGCCGTGGTCGCCTACCCGCCGCGCTTCGGTGGCGTGCCCGGGAAGGTGGACGCGAGCAAGGCCAAGGCCATCGCCAACGTGGTGGCCGTGGTCGAATTCCGTGACCTGCCTCATGGCCGCTCCGGGGTCGCCGTGCTGGCGAAGAACACCTGGGCCGCGCGCCAGGGCCGCGATGCGCTGGTCATCGAATGGGACGAGAGCAAGGCCTTCAAGCTGGGCAGTGCCGAGATCTTCGCCAAATACCGCGAGAGCGCCGGGAAGCCCGGGCTGATGGCCGCGCGCAGCGGCGACGTGGACGCCGCGCTGGCCAAGCCGGCGAAGCTGATCGAGGCGGAGTTCGAATTCCCCTACCTGGCCCACGCGGCGATGGAGCCGATGAACTGCCTGGTCAAGCTCGGCGACGGCACCTGCGAAATCTGGAACGGCGAGCAGTGGCAGACCGGCGACCAGGTGGCCGTGGCCAAGTACCTGGGCATCCCGGTGGACAAGGTCGCCATCACCCAGCTCTACGCCGGCGGCAGCTTCGGCCGCCGCGCCAACCCGGTGTCGGACTACCCGCTGGAAGCCGTGGCGGTGGCCAAGGCCGCACGGGACCAGGGCATCAAGGTGCCGGTGAAGCTGGTCTGGACCCGCGAGGACGACACCCGTGGCGGCTACTACCGCCCGGCCTACCTGCACCGTGCGCGCCTGGCGCTGGATGCCGAGGGCAAGCTGCTGGCCTGGCACCACCGCATCGTCGGCCAATCCATCATCAAGGGCACCGGCATGGAGGCCTTCCTGATCAAGGACGGCATCGACAACACCTCGGTGGAAGGGCTGGCGAATCTCTCCTACGCCGTGCCCAACCTGCAGGTGGAACTGGCCACCCCCGACGACATCCTGGTGCCGGTGCAATGGTGGCGCTCGGTGGGCCACACCCACACCGGCTTCGCCGCCGAGGTGCTGATCGACGAAGCCGCCACCACCGCCGGCAAGGACCCCTACGACTACCGCCATGCACTGCTGGAGAAACACCCGCGCCATCGGGGCGTGCTGGAACTGGTGGCGGACAGGGCGGGCTGGAAGCAGCCGCTCAAGGCCGGTGGCGAAGGCGAGAAGCGGGGTCGCGGGATCGCCGTGCACGAGTCCTTCGGCAGCTACGTGGCCCAGGTGGTGGAAGTGACGGTGAAGGCCGACGGCAGCTACAAGGTGGATCGCGTGGTCTGCGCCGTGGATTGCGGCGTGCCGATCAACCCCGACGTGATCCGCGCGCAGATGGAGGGCGGCATCGGCTTCGGCCTGGCGGCGGCGCTGCACAGTGCGGTGACGCTGAAGGATGGTGCCGTGGAGCAATCCAACTTCCACGACTTCCAGGTGTTGCGGATGAACGAGATGCCGGCCGTGGAGGTGCACATCCTGCCATCCACCGAGCAGCCCACCGGTGTGGGTGAACCCGGGGTGCCGCCCCTGGCGCCGGCACTGGCCAACGCCCTGCATGCGGCGGTGGGCGTGCGCTTGCGGACCCTGCCGTTCCCCGCCCAGGTCAAGGCCTGAGGCGGCGCGACCGGGCCGCTGTTATCAGGCGGCCTGGTTGCGGATCAACTGGCGCAGGGCGCGGCGCTCGGCGATGGGCGTCGGGGCCTGGAGCATCTCGAAGGTGCCGTCTTCCTGGCAGATCGCGACTTCGGTTTCGAAGTGCAGGTGGAACTCGTCCAGGGTGACGTGGGTGACCAAGTAGCTGCTGTCGATGAATTTCGATTGTGCGGTCATGGCTGGATTCTCGGTTCATTGGCGACGCAAGGGCGATGGGTGAATCTTGCCGGTGCGTTGGCAATCGGAGAATTGAAAGGGGCTGATGGTCAGTATCAGTGGTGTCGATGCTTGTCGTTGCGCTGACGCCTGGTGCGGCAGCGTCCCTGTTTCCTCGCCCTCGCGGCGGCTCTATAGTGGGCGCCGGATGCCGGGCCAGGCCCCGGCGAAGCTGATTGCCAAGGAGTGAATCCCATGTCGAACCCCACCATGCGCGCCCTCGTGCTCGAGGACTACCAGAGCGGCCGTTTCACCCAGCAGGAGATCGCCCGCCCGGTGGCCGGCGAAGGCCAGGTCCTGGTGCGTATCGAGGCCAGCGGGGTGAACCCCATCGACTACAAGATCCGTACCGGCCGTGCGCCCTATGCCGACCCGGTGCTGCCGGCGGTGCTGGGCACCGAACTGGCGGGCGTGGTGGAAGCGGTGGGCGCGGGCGTTACGCGCTTCAAGGCCGGTGACGAGGTCTACGGCCTGGTCGGCGGCGTGCGCGGGCTGCAAGGCACCCTGGCCGAGTTCGCCGCGGTTGATTGGCGCCTGCTGGCACTGAAACCGAAGAACCTGAACATGCGTGAAGCAGCCGCGTTGCCGCTGGTGTTCCTCACCGCCTGGGAAGGCCTGGTGGACAGCGCGCGCCTGCATGCCGGGCAAACCGTACTGGTAACCGGTGGCTCCGGCGGCGTCGGCCATATCGCGGTGCAGATCGCCAAGGCCTTCGGCGCCGAGGTCTTCGCCACCGCATCGCCGGCCAAGCACGAGATGGTGCGCAGCCTGGGCGCCACCCCCATCGACTACCACACCACCAAGGCGGCCGATTACGTGGCGGCCTTCACCGGTGGCAAGGGCTTCGATGTGGTCTACGACACCGTGGGCGGCAGCTCCCTCGACGACGCCCTGGAATCGGTGCGTATCCGTGGCCATGTGGTCAGCTGTGCCGCCTTCGGCAACCACAGCCTGGCGCCGTCGTCCCTGCGTGCGGCGACCCTGAACGGCATCTTCGTGCTGCTGCCGATGCTCACCGGCGAAGGCCGTGCCCACCATGGCGAAGTCCTCGCCGACGCCACGCGCCTGGTGGAAGCCGGCAAGCTCAAGCCGGTGCTCGACCCGCGTCATTTCACCCTGGCGACCGCCCACGACGCCCACGATGCGGTGGAGCAGGGCACCGCCTTCGGCAAGGTCGTCATCGATATCGCCGAGTGATCCCCGAACAGCGGCATTGATGGGGTCGCCGATGATCGCGGTGTTCCGGGCTCGGATCGATGGGTTTCGCTGCGCTCTACGCCATCCTACGGGGGGCGGAATTCAACTCGTAGGATGGGTAGAGCCGTGCGAAACCCATGCTGGGGTCGCCGATGATCGCGGTGTTTCGGGCTCGGATCGATGGGTTTCGCTGCGCTCTACGCCATCCTACGGGGGGGCGGAGTTCAACTCTTAGGGCGGGTGCAACCCGCGACGTCCCGCCCACGGCTTATCGGGAATTCAGGGCTCCAGCGGAACCCAGGCCGGATCGGAAAGCCGCTCCACCAGCCGATCGAACACCAGCCGCACCCGGGGTGATACCGGGCCGCGCTGGGGGCGGTAGGCGAACATCTCCCAGGCCGGCGACTCGTTGTCGCTGAGCACTCTCACCAGTTGGCCGCTGCGGATATGCGGCGTCACCAGGTAGCTGGGCAGCTGGCCGAAGCCGGTGCCGGCCAGCACCGCTGCGCATTCGCATTCCTGGTCGTCGGTGGTGAAGGCGGCGCGTTGCGGCTGCATCTGCCGGCCTTCGGCGAAGGTCCAGGGCCACAGGCGCCCGGTGTTGCCGTCGATCAGCGCGGTGGTCGGCACTCGGTTCAGCGCATCGATGTCCTCGGGCGCACCGACGCGCTCCAGCAGCTCCGGCGACCCCACCACATAGAGCGGCACGCGCGCCGTGGCGCGGGCGATGTAGCGGCGATCGCGGATGAAGCCCATGCGCACACCGATGTCTATCTGCTCGTCGACGGAGTCGGTCATCTGGTCCGAGAGGCGCATGTCCAAAACGATTTCCGGATGCTCGCGCTGCAGTTCCGCCAGCAGCGGCAGCACGTAGCGGCGGCCGATGGAGCGGGGCGCGGTGATGCCCACGCGCCCGGCCATGCCGTTCTGCCCCCGGCGGGCGTGGCGTTGGAACAGCTGGTCGAAGCTGCCCAGGGTCTCCCGCGCCTGGGTCGCCAGCTGCTCGCCGTAGGCGGTGATCTGCACCTGCCGCGTGCTGCGGTGGAACAGCGGCTCGCCCACCAGTTGCTCCAGCTCCTTGATGGCCCGGGTCACGGTCTGCGGGGAGGCGCTCAGGCGTGTGGCCGCTTCGCGGAAGCTGGCGGACTCGGCGGCGATGCAGAAGATGCGCAGCATCTCCATTCGATTGAGCATGGCGGATGACCTTTGGATTGTTCCGATTAATGGAATTTTGCAATCCTAATACTTCCATTCCCTGGTCGTCATCGGCTTCCCATACTGGCCCCAACAGCAGGAACACCTCCTGCCAGCAGCCAACCTGAGGAACCCGACATGAGCACCAATATCAACGGCAAAGTCATCGTCATCACCGGCGCCAGCAGCGGCCTCGGCGAAGCCACCGCCCGCCACCTGGCTGCCCTGGGCGCCTCGGTGGTACTCGGCGCCCGCCGCGTCGACCGTCTCGACGCGCTGGTCAGCGAAATCACCGCCGCCGGTGGCAAGGCCGTGGCCTTCGCCACCGACGTCACCGATGCGGCCCAGGTCCGCGCCCTGGTGCAGGGCGGCATCGACGCCTTCGGCCGCATCGACGTGCTGGTCAACAACGCCGGCCTGATGGCCATCGCGCCGCTCGCCGAAACCCCGGTGGAGGAGTGGGACCGCATGATCGACATCAACATCAAGGGCGTGCTCTACGGCATCGCAGCAGCGCTGCCGGTGTTCCAGCAGCAGCGCAGCGGCCAGTTCATCAACGTCGCCTCGGTGGCCGGGCACAAGGTGTTCAGCCCGGGCGGCACCGTGTACAGCGGCACCAAGTTCGCCGTGCGCGCCATCAGCGACGGCCTGCGCCATGAAGTGGGCGGCGACATTCGCGTCACCGTCATCTCCCCCGGCGCGGTGGATTCGGAACTGAAGCTGGGCAGCTCCCACGAGGAAAGCCGCCAGGCCCTGGGCGAGTTCTACAAGCTGGCGATCCCCGCCGAATCCGTCGCCCGCGCCATCGCCTACGCGGTGGAGCAGCCGGCCGAGGTGGACATCAGCGAAGTGGTGCTGCGCCCGACCGTGCAGGACTTCTGATCGAGCGGGTGCACCTGCGCAGCAAAACGAAACGGCCCCTATGGGGCCGTTTTTTCATTCGGGCTTCAGGCATCACGTCCTTGGCGTGTGGCCTGCGCTATCGGCTCTGCCTGTGACTGAGAGTCCTGCAGAATGAACTCGTGCCGTAGGGTGTGCCGTGCGCACCTCCGCTCGGTGCTTCCGGCGAGTCCCAGGTGCGCGCAGCACACCCTACATCTGAGCCGCGAGCTTCCCTGGCTGTTCGCCGGCTCACTTCGACAAACGCACCGCCAGCTCATCCACCTCCACGGCCCAGTCGGCGTCCTGCACCAAGGCGTTGCGCAGGAAGGCGCTCTGGGCTTCGTTCCAGAAGGGCGCGTCCTGTATCTTCTGGCCGTCGGCGAGGTGGTGGTCAGCGATGAAGGCTTCGATCTGGCGGTGGTCGGACTCCAGGCCGAGCTGCTCGAACAGGGTGGCGAGGTTGTGCGGGGTCGTATCCATTGAGGGCTCCGGTACGGATGGGAAAGGTGCAAGGACTATAGACCCGCATTCCGCGCTTTTAGTGTCGGTGAAACCTGCGCTAAGGTGGCGCGCCCCGCCCATGGAGGGTGGGTGCGAGAGGATGGAGCCCAACATGCATTTCAATGCCCTGGTCCCGGAACTGCTGGTCAGCGATTTCGCCCGTAGCCTGGATTTCTATTGCCGCGTACTGGGCTTCGAGGTGGCTTACCAGCGCCCCGAGCACCGCTTTGCCTACCTGCGCCTGGGCGAGGCCCAGCTGATGCTGGAAGAGGACGACGGTGAGGCCTCTGAGTGGCGCGTCGAACCGCTGGAGGCGCCGTTCGGCCGTGGTCTCAACCTGTCCATTCGCTGTGCCGATGCGCTCGCCCTGATCGCGCGCATCGAGGCGGCCGGCGTGCCCTTGCGGCGCGGGGCTCTGGAGCGCTGGTACCGCCAGGACGAGCAGGAGCACGGCGAGTGCAACTTCCTGCTGCAGGACCCGGACGGCTACCTGCTGCGTTTCCACCAGAGCCTGGGCATGCGGGCGTTCAGTGGGGTTCTGCCGGAGCGGGGGTGACGAGGGCTGCGGCACGCGAGCACAGCGCTTCGCGAGCAGAGCTCGCTCCTACGGATGGTGGGTGGTGGGTGGCGGGCGGCGTGTGTGTGGCGTCGCGTGGCGGGAAATCTTTGCCAGCTCCAGGGAACCCGCGCCGCTGCGCTGGTTCAAATCGGCACGGATTCCCCCTCACATGCCGATTCCCGGAGCTGTCATGCGCGTGCACACCAAACTTCTGTTGGCAGGTCTCTGCTTCCTTCCCCTCGCTGGTTGCTTCAAGGGCGAGATCGATCAATCGTCCCTCTGCACCTACAGCTCCGACGCCGAGGCGCGCCAGTGCAAGGAAGGCGAGCTGTCCTGGTTCAAACCCACCCAGTGGAACAACGAGCAACTGCCGCTGAGCGTCGCCGCGGCCTACTGCAACTTCAACCACGAGGTGATGTACAACAACGCGGGCGTCATCTGCGTGTTCACCGAGAAGCGCATGAGCCTGGTGAAGAACAGCCAGTAACCCCGCCGAGCGCCCACAAAAAAGCCAGCATCAGCTGGCTTTTTTTGTGCCCGGGCGCCGGATCAGCGCTTGCCCATGGAGCGGCGCGAGCCGCGCGGTGCCGCGCCGGGGCGCTGGCCGCGGTCGTGGCCCTTGAGGGTCTGGTACCAGGGCACGTTCTGTTTCTTCACGGCCTTGGCGGGGGTCGCAGCCTCGGTGCTGCCTTCGGCTTGGGGCTGTTGCTCGGGGCTGGTGGGTTCGTTGGTGTTCATGGTCGGTCCGGGGGCGCCTGGGCGCCGGTTCGCTTGTGGTTGGCCGTGATTGAGGCGCGCAATCATACATCAACTCGATTTCGCCTGCCGTGGCTTCGGCCCGATGGATTTCCGGGTTCCCAAGGCGGCCGAAAAGGGCCCTGAAAAGGCCTGACCTGACATGAGTCAAAGTGACTCATTGCCGATTGGCGGATGATTTCTTCCATCGAAATCCAGCCATTCGGGACACCAAGATGAAGCAGCCAAGCAAGCAGAAACTGACCTGGGCGGTGGCGGTGCTGGCCGCCGTGGCGGTCGCCGCCGGTGCCTGGTGGGTGTTGCGGCCCGCCGGCCTCGGCGAGGGCTTCGCCAGCGGCAACGGCCGCATCGAGGCCACCGAAGTGGATGTGGCCACCAAGCTGGCCGGCCGCGTGGCCGAGATCATGGTCGACGAGGGCGACTTCCTTACCCCCGGCCAGCCCGTGGCGCAGATGGACACCCAGGTGCTGAAGGCACAGCTGGCCCAGGCCCAGGCCCAGGTGCGCCAGGCCGAGAACGCCCGGTTGACCGCCCAGGCCCTGGTGGCCCAGCGCGAAAGCGAACAGGCCACGGCCAAGGCGGTGGTGAGCCAGCGCGAGGCGGAGCTGGTGGCGACCCAGAAGCGCTTCGCCCGCACCGAAACCCTGGTCAAGCGCAATGCCATGCCCCAGCAGCAGCTGGACGATGACCGTGCGGTGATGCAGAGCGCCCAGGCGGCGCTGGCGGCCTCGCGCTCCCAGGTGATTTCCGCCCAGGCCGGCATCGAGGCGGCCAAGTCCCAGGTGATCGAGGCGCAGTCGGCCATCGAGGCGGCCAACGCCAGCGTCGCCCGGCTGCAGGCGGACATCGACGACAGCCTGCTCAAGGCGCCCCGCGCCGGCCGCGTGCAGTACCGCGTGGCGCAACCGGGTGAAGTGCTGCCGGCCGGCGGCAAGCTGCTCAACCTGGTGGACCTGGGCGACGTCTACATGACCTTCTTCCTGCCCGCCGGCCAGGCCGGCCGCGTGCACCTGAGCGACGAGGTGCGGCTGATCATCGATGCGGTGCCGCAGTACGTGATCCCTGCCAAGATTTCCTACGTGGCCAGCGTCGCCCAGTTCACCCCGAAGACGGTGGAAACTGCCAGCGAGCGCGAGAAGCTGATGTTCCGCGTCAAGGCGCGCATCGACCCGGCGCTGCTCAAGCAGCACATGACCGCGGTGAAGACCGGCGTGCCCGGCATGGCCTACCTGCGCCTGGACGCTGAGCAGGAATGGCCGCAGCAACTGCAGGTCAAGGTGCCCTGATGGACGCCTCAAACGGCAGCGTCGCGCGCCTGGTCGGGGTCAGCCTGGGCTACGGCGAGACCTTCGCCCTGCGCGAGGTCGACCTGGCGATCCCGGCCAACCGTATGGTCGGGCTGATCGGCCCGGACGGCGTCGGCAAATCCAGCCTGCTGGCCTTGCTGGCCGGGGCGCGGAAGATGCAGCAGGGCGAGATCGAGGTGCTGGGCGGCGACATGCGCTCCGCCCGCCATCGCCGCGCCATCTGCCAGCGCGTTGCCTACATGCCCCAGGGCCTGGGCAAGAACCTCTACCCGACGCTGACGGTGTTCGAGAACGTCGACTTCTTCGGCCGCCTGTTCGGCCACGACCGCGCCGAACGGGAGCGGCGCATCGACGACCTGCTGCGCAGCACCGGCCTCGATCCCTTCCGCGAGCGCCCGGCGGGCAAGCTCTCCGGCGGCATGAAGCAGAAGCTCGGTCTGTGCTGCGCGCTGATCCACGACCCGGATTTGCTGATCCTCGACGAACCCACCACCGGCGTCGACCCGCTGTCGCGCAACCAGTTCTGGGAGCTGATCGGCCGTATCCGGCAGGGCCGCCCCGGCATGAGCGTGCTGGTGGCCACCGCCTATATGGAGGAAGCCGAACGCTTCGACAGCCTGGTGGCGATGGACGCCGGGCGCGTGCTGGCCACCGGCAGCCCGGCCGAGATACGCCGGCAGACCGGCACCGACAGCCTGGAAGCGGCCTTTATCGCCCTGCTGCCGGAAGAGAAGCGCCGCGACCACCGTCGCCTGGTCATCCCGCCACTGCCCGACGGCGAGCGCGCGGTGGCCATCGAGGCGGACGGGCTGACCTGCCGCTTCGGTGATTTCGTCGCCGTGGACCGCGTCAGCTTCCGCATCGAGCGCGGGGAGATCTTCGGCTTCCTCGGCTCCAACGGTTGCGGCAAGTCCACCACCATGAAGATGCTCACCGGCCTGCTGCCCGCCAGCGAAGGCAGTTGCGCGCTGTTCGGCCAGCCAGTGGATGCCGGCGACATGGCCACGCGGCGGCGGGTGGGCTACATGTCCCAGGCGTTCTCCCTGTACCGCGAGCTGAGCGTGCGGCAGAACCTGGTGCTGCATGCGCAGCTGTTCCACCTGCCGGCCGAGCGCATCGAGGTGCGGGTGGCGGAGATGCTCCAGCGCTTCGACCTGGCCGGCGTGGCCGACGAGCTGCCCGACGCGCTGCCGCTGGGCATCCGCCAGCGCCTGTCCCTGGCGGTGGCGGTGATCCACCAGCCGGAGATCCTCATCCTCGACGAGCCCACCTCGGGCGTCGACCCGGTGGCCCGCGACGGCTTCTGGGAGTTGATGATCGACCTGTCGCGCAACGACGGCGTGACCATCTTCATCTCCACCCACTTCATGAACGAGGCCGAGCGCTGCGACCGCATCTCGCTGATGCACGCCGGCCGCGTGCTGGCCAGCGACACCCCGGCGGCGCTGGTGGCCGAGCGCGGCCTGCCGAGCCTGGAAGCCACCTTCATCGCCTACCTGGAGGAGGCCGCCGGTACCGCCTCGGCACCCGCCAGCGCACCGAGCGTCACCGCCCAGGCCGAGCCTCCGCGTGACCAGCGCTTCAGCCCGCAGCGGCTGTTCAGCTATGCGCGGCGCGAAGCCATGGAGCTGCGCCGCGACCCGATCCGTCTGACCCTGGCGCTGCTGGGCACCGTGCTGCTGATGTTCATCATCGGCTACGGCATCAGCATGGATGTGGAGGACCTTTCCTATGCGGTGCTCGACCGCGACCAGACCACCACCAGCCAGGCCTACACCTTGAACCTGTCGGGCTCGCGCTACTTCATCGAGCGCGCGCCGATCCAGGACTACGCGGAACTGGACCGGCGCATGCGCAGCGGCGAGCTGAGCCTGGCCGTGGAGATCCCGCCCGGCTACGGCCGTGACCTGAAGCGTGGCGCCAGCCCCGCCATCGGCGTGTGGATCGACGGCTCCATGCCGACCCGTGCCAACACCGTCGCCGGCTACGTGCAGGGCATGCACCTGGGCTACCTCGCCGAGCTGGCCCGGCAATCCCCGGAGGGTGGCGCCCAGGCCGCCGCCAGCGTCGAGGTGCGCTACCGCTACAACCCCGATGTGGAGAGCCTCAAGGCCATGGTGCCGGCGGTGATCCCGCTGTTGCTGATCATGATCCCGGCGATGCTCACCGCCCTCGGCGTGGTGCGCGAGAAGGAGCTGGGTTCGATCACCAACCTCTATGTCACGCCGGTCACGCGGCTGGAGTTCCTGCTGGGCAAGCAGCTGCCGTACGTGGCCATGGGCATGGTCAGCTTCCTGTTGATGGTGGCCCTGGCGGTGTTCGTGTTCGGCGTGCCGCTCAAGGGCAGCTTCGCCACCCTGGTGCTGGCGGCGCTGTGCTACGTCACGGCCGCCACCGGGCTCGGCCTGTTCCTCTCCACCTTCATGCGCAGCCAGATCGCCGCGGTGTTCGGCGTGGCCATCGCCACCATGGTGCCGGCCATCCAGTTCTCCGGGCTGGTGCACCCGGTGTCGTCCCTGGAAGGGGCGGCAGCGGCGATCGGCCAGGCCTATCCCGCCACCCATTTCCTGATCATCAGCCGGGGCGTGTTCTCCAAGGCGCTGGGGTTCTCCGACCTGGCCTTCTACTTCGTCCCGCTGCTGCTGACCATTCCCTTGTTCACCCTGTTCAGCGTGCTCTCGCTGAAGAAGCAGGAGGCCTGACCCATGCGCAGCCTGGCCAATATCTTCCACCTGGGGCTCAAGGAGTTCCGCAGCCTGCAGCGCGACTACGCGATGCTGGTGCTGATTCTCTGGGCCTTCAGCCTGGGCGTGTACAGCTCCGCCACCGGCATTCCGGAAACCCTGCACCACGCGCCCATCGCTGTGGTCGACGAGGACCGCTCGCAGCTCTCCACACGGTTGGTCAACGCCTTCCAGCCGCCGTACTTCCGCACCCCGGAGCTCATCGATCAGGGGCGCATGGACCGGGGCATGGACACCGGGCTCTACACCTTCACCCTGGACATTCCGCCGGACTTCCAGCGCGACGTACTCGCCGGGCGCACCCCGGCGGTGCAGCTCAACGTCGACGCCACGCAGATGGGCCAGGCCTTCAGCGGGGCGGGGTACATCCAGAACATCGTCAACACCGAGGTCAACGAATTCGTCGCCCGTTACCGGGGGGCGAGCGCCATGCCGGCGGAGCTGGCGGTGCGCACGCTGTTCAACCCCAACCTGACCCAGGCCTGGTTCGGCGGGGTGATGGAGGTGATCAACCAGATCACCATGCTGTCGATCATCCTCACCGGCGCGGCGTTGATCCGCGAACGCGAGCACGGCACGGTGGAACACCTGCTGGTGATGCCGCTGTCGGCCTTCGAAATCATGCTGGCCAAGGTCTGGTCCATGGGTACGGTGGTGCTGGTGGCCGCGGCGCTGAGCCTGGTGTTCGTGGTGCGCGGCTGGCTGGCGGTGCCCATCGAAGGCTCCCTCGGGCTGTTCCTGGTAGCGGCGGCGCTGCACCTGTTCGCCACCACCTCCATGGGCATCTTCCTTGGCACGGTCGCGCGCTCCATGCCGCAACTGGGGCTGCTGACCATACTCGTGCTGATGCCGCTGCAGATCCTCTCCGGCGGCACCACGCCGCGGGAGAGCATGCCCGAGCTGGTGCAGCAGATCATGCTGGCGGCGCCCACCACCCACTTCGTCGCCCTGGCCCAGGGCATCCTCTACCGCGGCGCGGGGCTGGAGATCGTCTGGCCGCAGTTCCTCGCCATCATCGGCATCGGCAGTGCCTTCTTCCTCGCGGCCCTGACGCGCTTCCGCCGCACCATCACGCAGATGGCCTAAGCGCCACCCCGAGGCCCGCCTTGTAGGGTGGGCCGGGCGGCGCTCCGCTTCAGCCCACGCTGTGAAGCGAGACGCCCAGCACTCGCCATAGCTGCCAGGCAGCGAAGCCCAGCAGGAACAGCCCCGCCACCTGGTCGATGCGCCGCAGCAGGCGCCCGTCCAGGCGGTGGCGCACGGCGGCGACGCCCAACGCCAGGGCCAGCCACCACAGCGCCGAGCCGCAAAACACCCCGGCGACCATCAGCAGCGCGTTCGCCGTACCGGGCGCGGCGCCGGCACCCAGGCCGGCGAAGACTGCGACGAAGGCGAGGATGGTCATGGGGTTGGTCAGGGTCAGTGCGAAGACCGAGGCCAGCGCCCGCCAGCCACTGCCGGGCTCCGCCAGGCTGGCGGCTTGCCGTGCGGGTGCGGTACGCAACAGACGGATGCCCATCCACGCCAGGTAGCCCGCGCCCAGAAACGCCAAGGGCGTGGCCAGCGCCACGAAGCCCTGGATCAGCGCCTGCACCCCGAAGGCGCCCAGGGCACCGAAGCAGGCGTCGGCCAATGCAGCGCCGAGGCCGCTGAGAAAGCCGATGCGCGCCCCATGAAGCAGGCTGCGCTGGATGCAGAGCAGGCCGACGGGCCCCACCGGCGCGGCGATGGAGAGGCCGATCAAGGCGGATTTGAAGAACAGCGCTAAGTCCATCGGGCGGTACCGGGCAGGTGGCGGAATGGCATTATTTTGCGGGCCACTGAAGCGATTTTGAATGCAGAAGCTACGGTAGTTATCGTGCTTTGCCTGAAATGCTCTCGTATTTACCCGTGAGGACCTTAATCATGGAGCTTGATGCCAAATCCTGGAAAATCCTCCAGGCCGTTCAGGCCGAGGGGCGGATTTCCCTCACCGAGTTGGCCAACCGGGTGGCGCTGTCGTTGCCGGCCACCTCGGAGCGCCTCAAGCGGCTGGAGGAAGCGGGGGTGATCGAGGGCTATCGCGCCTGCGTCTCGGCCGAACAGGCGGGCTACGAGGTGATGGCGCTGATCGGCATGACCACGCCCCAGCCGGACAAGGCACGGCTGATCGCCTTGCTGCAACAGATGCCCGAGGTGCTGGAATGCCTCCATGTCACGGGGCAGGACTCGTTCGTGCTGCGGGTGGTGACGCGCAATATCCGCCACCTGGAGCGCTTCGTCGGCAGCATCAATCACTTTGGCGAGACGCGCACATCCATCGTCATGTCGCAGCCGATTCCGCTGCGCCCACTGCAGTCGCCGGAAGGCGTCGGGCAGGAATGAACGCGGGATAGAGAAAGAGGGAAGGGTAGATGCACTGAAGGCGCCTTATTGGCGCCTTCAGCATTTACGGGCTGGGTACATCGCTCAGACCTCGCGCGTGATTCCTGGGTCGGGTTGCAAGCTGTGCAACGGCCTATCAGGAGACGCGGAAGCCCGGGGTGCGGTCGGAGCCGTCTTCAGCGACGCGGAAGCCGGGAGTGCGATCGGAACCATCTTCGGCTACGCGGAAACCAGGAGTGCGGTCGGAGCCGTCTTCAGCTACGCGGAAGCCAGGGGTGCGGTCGGAGCCRTCTTCGGCAACRCGGAAGCCCGGRGTGCGATCGGAACCGTCTTCAGCAACGCGGAAGCCGGGAGTGCGGTCGGAACCGTCTTCAGCAACGCGGAAGCCGGGAGTGCGGTCAGAGCCGTCTTCAGCAACACGGAAGCCGGGAGTGCGATCGGAGCCGTCTTCAGCAACACGGAAACCCGGGGTGCGAGCGGAGCCGTCTTCGGCCAGGCGGTTGATGGTGCGCTCAGCGCCGCTGGCGAGGGTCTGCTGGGGTTGTGCGGCGTCCTGGGGCAGGGCGAACGCGGTAGCGGACAGGGAAGCGATGAACAGGCTGGCAAGGATTTGCTTTTTCATTTTGGGTGCCTCGTGGTTTCAAGTGGGGTTGAAAGTGAACACGAGGCCAATGTTACGGATGGAAAATCGATAAAAAAGTGGATACGGCTAATGGTCAACATCGATGCCGTCGATAGTTGCGTTGGCATTATTGAAAATCAACGAGTTAGCTCTATTTGTGGTGTGTTTTTAGGGTGCTTAAATGTGCTGTAAAAGTCTTTTTCGTTAAATGACAATAATCAATTAATTCGATTGATTGGCCTGTTCAAGCGGCTCGTTGGGCTTCCTGGCTCATCCAGTGTTCGAGGAAAACAACGCGTGTGGTGGGCGCGCCGCCACCTCGTCGCGGTGTAAAGGGGCGGTCACTCAGGCTAGGCTATGGCCCTTTCCCACCATCGGATGGCGACATGTCCAGCGAGATCGAAACCCCCTTCAGCAACGAGCCCCTTTCCGCCGTCGAGGTCCGCCTGCTTGGCAGCCTCATCGAGAAGCAGGCCACCACGCCGGAGTCCTACCCGCTGACCCTCAATGCCCTGGTGCTGGCCAGCAACCAGAAGACCAGCCGCGAACCGGTGATGAACCTGACCGCCGGCCAGGTGGGGCAGGGCATGCGCAGCCTCGAAGGGCGCAGCCTGGCGCGCCTGGTCATGGGCAGCCGCGCCGACCGCTGGGAGCAACGCGCCGAGAAGACCCTGGAGCTGGTGCACGGCCAGCTGATCCTGCTCGGCCTGTTGCTGCTGCGCGGCCCGCAGACCCTCAACGAGCTGCTTACCCGCAGCGGCCGCATGCATGAGTTCGACGATGTCGAGCAGGTGCAGCACAACCTCGAACGCCTCGTCGCCCGTGGGCTGGTCACGCTGATTCCGCGCCAGGCCGGCCAGCGGGAAGACCGCTACATGCACCTGCTGGGCGAGAAGGGCGACCTGGAAGAGCTGCTGGCCGCGCGCCAGAGCGCCCCGGAGCGCAGTGAAAGCCGTGCCGGCAGCGATGCGCGCATCGAGCAGCTGGAAGCCCGCGTCGCCGAACTCGAAGAGCGCCTGGCGCAACTCGAGGTGCGTTGAGCCCCATCTGCGCAACTCTTTGTCGCTTGGCGCGTTTCCCAGGGATGGCCGACCTGCCATCCTTGCGCGCAACCCTGATCCACAGCCTTTGAGGTAGCCATGAAAATCAGCTCGGACTTCGATAGCGGCAATATCGAGGTAAAGGACGCCAGCAACCCCCAGCACGTACTGTTGGCGATGCGCCCGGACCTCAAGAGCCATCACTTCCAGTGGTTCCACTTCAAGGTCGAGAGCCTCACCCCCGGCCAGCGTCACGACTTCAGCCTGGTGAACGCCGGGCAGTCCGCCTATGCCCATGCCTGGACCGGCTACAACGCCGCCGCCTCCTACGACCACGTCAACTGGTTCCGCGTGCCCAGCCACTTCGACGAGAAGGGCCTGCACTTCGGCCTGCAGCCCCGTGAAGGGCAGATCTGGTTCGCCTACTTCGAGCCCTACAGCCGCGAGCGCCACGATCGCCTGATCGCCGACGCCCTGGCCAATGCCGGCGCCGAGCTGTTCGCCACCGGCAAGAGCGTCGAGGGTCGCGATATCCAACTGCTGCGCGTCAGCCGCAACCCGGCGGCCCAGCGCAAGGTCTGGATCATCGCCCAGCAGCACCCCGGCGAGCACATGGCCGAGTGGTTCATGGAGGGCATCATCGAGCGCCTCAAGGGCAAGGCCGATGCCGAGCTGGAAGAGCTGCTGGCCAAGGCCGACCTCTACCTGGTGCCGAACATGAACCCCGATGGCGCCTTCCGTGGCCACCTGCGCACCAACGCCGCCGGCAAGGACCTCAACCGCGCCTGGCAGTCAGCCAGCGAAGCCGAGAGCCCCGAGGTGTTCTTCGTCCAGCAGCAGATGCGCAAGGTGGGCGTCGACCTGTTCCTCGATATCCACGGCGACGAGGAAATCCCCCATGTGTTCACCGCCGGCTGCGAAGGCAACCCCGGCTACAGCAAGCGCCTGGAACGCCTGGAAGACGAGTTCCGCAACCGCCTGGTGGATATCGGCGCCGATTTCCAGACCCGCTACGGCTACCCGAAGGACGAGCCCGGCAAAGCCAACACCACCCTGGCCTGCAACGCCGTGGGCATGGAGTTCGATTGCCTGTCGTTCACCATCGAAATGCCGTTCAAGGACCACGACGACAACCCCAACCGGGAAACCGCCTGGGACGGCAAGCGCTCCATGAAGCTCGGCCAGGACGTGATCAGTGTCGCCGCCGCCATGGTCGACGGCCTGCGCTGACCGCCGCCGCGCCCCTGTGAAACGCCGCCTTCCCGGCAACGGGGAGGCGGCCTTTTTCGTTAGGGCGCCATCGCGGATGAATCCGCTCCCACGGCCCTCGCTCCTGGGGCTGCTCGTAGGTTGGGCTGAGGTACGAAGCCCAACAGGCGGGGCCGGGGTCTGCATCGTTGGGCCTCGCTGCGCTCGGCGCCATGCAGCTCCGTAGGTTGGGCTGAGGTACGAAGCCCAACACAGCAGGGTCGGATCTTGCCAAGACCCCACCGCTTTGCACGCCTGTAGGAGCGAGCTCTGCTCGCGAAGCTGGCGGCGCTACGCGTCGCTTGGCTAGCTGTTTTGGTTTTAAAGCAAACGCTTAAGCACGGTGCTTTCCTGGCGCCCAAGGGGTTCTGCCACCGCATGGGTTTCGCTTCGCTCTACGCCATCCTACGAAAGCCGCCACCACGCAGCGCGTAGCCCGGGCTTCAGCCCGGGAACGCTCCTCAGGCGCGGGTCGGCGCTGCGGCGCCATGCAGGAAGAACAGCTCGAGCAGGGAGGCGGAGCTGGAGCTGGCGGCACGGCCGCGGCGTTCGGCGTCGACGATGCCGAAGATCAGCGACAGGAAGAGTTCGGAGAACAGCGCCGCGCTGATGTCGATGCGGAACACGCCCTCTTGCTGGCCGCGCAGGAAGAACTTGTCCAGGGCGTCGCAGTAGGTCTGCCAGCGGGCGTCCTCGGCATTCGGGTCGAGGGTGTCGGGCTTGTACTGGAACATCAGGAACACCAGCAGTTCGCGGTGCATCAGGTGTTCGGCGATCAGCCTGCGCAGCACCTGCAGTGGTTCGGCCTGCTGCAGGTCGCCGGCCGAGAGAATCTGGTTGATCACCGTCTCGCCGTGGGTGATGAGCATGTCCACCAGGTTGTCCCGCGTGCCGCAGAAGCGGTGCAGCGTGGCCTTGCTGACCCCGGCCGCTTCCGCCAGTTCCTTCAAGGTGGCACGTGGACGCTCGACGAACGCGACGGCCAGTGCCTTGAGAAGTCGTTCGTCTTGAGCTGTCAGCGACATGGATGGATCCCGTCTTGATTTTCGGATTGCGCGCATTGTGCAGAAAAAAACCCCGGCTTCAACGGTGGAGGACATGATTAATAACAAAAGATTCATATGAGACAATATTGACTCATTTCGATCTAGATAAGATCATGCGCGCCTTTCCAGTCAAGTCGTCCGGGTGAATTACATGGGCAGGTTGCGTGCAGCAGGAACAATCAATGCGTTGGTGGTGGCCATGGCGCTCGCGGGTTGCGGGGCGTCCGGCGAGCCGGAAGCGGCGGCCGAGCAGGCCAGGCCCGTGGAGGTGGTGGCGGTGACTACCGAGCCGCTGGTGCTTACCACCGAGCTGCCCGGGCGCATCGAGCCCGTGCGCGTGGCCGAGGTGCGGGCCCGGGTCGCGGGCATCGTGGTGCAGAAGCGCTTCGAGGAAGGCGCTGACGTCAAGGCCGGCGAGCTGCTGTTCCAGATCGACCCGGCGCCGCTGAAAGCCACCCTGTCCCGTGCCGAAGGCGAGCTGGCCCGCGCAGAAGCGTCGCTTTTCGAAGCCCAAGCGCGGGTCAAGCGCTACGAGCCCCTGGTGAAGATCGAAGCGGTCAGCCAGCAGGACTTCGACACCGCCACCGCCGAACTGCGCAGCGCCAAGGCGGCCGTGCGTTCGGCCCAGGCAGACTTGGAAACCGCGCGCCTCAACCTGGGCTATGCCTCGGTGAAGGCCCCCATCTCCGGCCGCATCGGCCGTGCGCTGGTGACCGAAGGCGCGCTGGTGGGGCAGGGCGAAACCACCCTGATGGCGCGCATCCAGCAACTCGACCCGGTCTACGCCGACTTCACCCAGCCGGTGGCCGATGCCCTGCGCCTGCGTGAGGCGCTCAAGGGCGGCCAGCTTTCCGCCGGTGACAGCCAGGCGCTGAGCATCCGTATCGATGGCACCGACTACCAGCGCCAGGGCGAACTGCTGTTCACCGACGTCTCGGTGGACCCGGGCACCGGCCAGGTCTCCCTGCGCGGCAAGTTTGCCAACCCGGACGGCATGCTGCTGCCGGGCATGTATGTGCGCGTGAGCGCGCCCCAGGGCAGCGACGCCCAGGCCATCCTGGTGCCCCAGCGCGCCGTGCAGCGCTCGCCCGATGGCTCCGCCCTGGTACTGGTGGTGGGTGCTGACGAGCGTGTCGAGGCGCGCCCCGTGCACACCGGCGCCATGCAGGGCGCGCGCTGGCAGATCAGCCAGGGCCTGGCCAGCGGCGACCGCGTGATCGTCGGCGGCCTCACCGGCCTGCAGCCGGGCACCAAGGTCGAGCCGCGCCCCACCCAGGAGCAACAGGCGTCCCGCCAGTAAGGTCGGGATAGTCGCGAGGAATCTTCCATGTCTCTGTTCTTCATCAAGCGCCCCAACTTCGCATGGGTTGTGGCGCTGTTCATCTCCCTGGCCGGCCTGCTGGTCATCCCCATGCTGCCGGTCGCGCAGTACCCCAACGTGGCGCCACCGCAGGTCACCATCACCGCCACCTACCCGGGCGCTTCGGCCCAGGTGCTGGTGGATTCGGTCACCAGCGTGATCGAGGAAGAGCTCAACGGCGCCAAGAGCCTGCTCTACTTCGAATCCACCAGTAACTCCAACGGCACCGCTGAAGTGGTGGTCACCTTCCAGCCGGGCACCAACCCGGAACTGGCCCAGGTGGACGTGCAAAACCGCCTGAAGAGGGCCGAGTCGCGCCTGCCCCAGGCCGTGCTCACCCAGGGCGTAAAAGTGGAGCAAACCAGCGCCGGCTTCCTGCTCATCTATGCCCTCAACTTCAAGGAAGGCGCCCAGCGCAGCGACACCACCTTCCTCGGCGACTACGCCGCGCGCAACATCAACAACGAGCTGCGTCGGGTGGCCGGCGTCGGCAAGCTGCAGTTCTTCTCCTCCGAAGCGGCCATGCGCGTCTGGATCGACCCGCAGAAGCTGGTGGGCTACGGCCTCTCCCTGGACGACGTGAGCAACGCCATCCGTGGGCAGAACGTGCAGGTCCCGGCCGGTGCCTTCGGCAGCTCGCCGGGCAGCTCCGAGCAGGAACTGACCGCCACCCTGGCGGTGAAGGGCACCCTGGACGACCCGGCCGAGTTCGGTCGCATCGTGCTGCGCGCCAACCAGGACGGCTCCTCGGTGAAGCTGGCCGACGTCGCCCGCCTGGAAGTGGGCAGCGAGAGCTACAACTTCTCCTCGCGCCTCAATGGCAAACCCTCGGTCGCGGGCGCCATCCAGCTGTCCCCGGGCGCCAACGCTATCCAGACCGCCGAGGCGATCAAGCAGCGCCTGGCCGAGCTGTCGGTGAACTTCCCGGATGACGTGGAATATTCGGTGCCCTACGACACCTCGCGCTTCGTCGGCGTGGCCATCGAGAAGGTGATCCACACCCTGCTGGAAGCCATGGTGCTGGTGTTCCTGGTGATGTTCCTGTTCCTGCAGAACGTGCGCTACACGCTGATCCCGGCCATCGTCGTGCCGGTGTGCCTGCTGGGCACGTTTACGGCCATGTACCTGCTGGGCTTCTCGGTGAACATGATGACCATGTTCGGCATGGTGCTGGCCATCGGCATCCTGGTGGACGACGCCATCGTGGTGGTGGAGAACGTCGAGCGGATCATGGCCGAGGAGGGGCTGTCCCCGCGCGACGCCACGGTCAAGGCGATGGGCCAGGTGTCCGGCGCCATCGTCGGCATCACCATGGTGCTCTCGGCGGTGTTTCTGCCGCTGGCCTTCATGGCCGGTTCTGTGGGTGTCATCTACCAGCAGTTCTCCCTGTCGCTGGCGGTGTCGATCCTGTTCTCCGGCTTCCTCGCCCTGACCTTCACCCCGGCCCTGTGCGCCACGCTGCTCAAGCCGATCCCCAAGGGGCACCATGAGAAGCGCGGCTTCTTCGGCGCCTTCAACCGTGGTTTCACCGGCCTCACCCAGGGCTACACCCGCCTCAACGGCGGCCTGGTGAAACGTGCCGGGCGCTTCATGCTGGTGTACGCCGGCCTGGTGGCGGTGCTTGGCTACTTCTACCTGCGCCTGCCGGAATCCTTCGTACCGGTGGAAGACCAGGGCTACATGATCGTCGACGTGCAGCTGCCGCCGGGCGCCACCCGTGCGCGCACCGACGTCACCGGCCAGCAGCTGGAGCAGTACCTGGGCTCCCGCGAGGCGGTGGAGAACACCTTCCTGGTGATGGGCTTCAGCTTCTCCGGCATGGGCGAGAACGCCGCGCTGGCCTTCCCGACCCTGAAGGACTGGTCCGTGCGCAGCGACGAGCAATCGGCCGGTGCCGAAGCCATGCTGACCAACCAGAGCCTCGCCGGTGTCAGCGACGGCGCGATCATGGCGGTCACCCCGCCGCCCATCGACGGGCTCGGCAACTCCGGTGGCTTCTCCCTGCGCCTGCAGGACCGCGGCGGCCTCGGCCGTGAAGCCCTGCTGGCCGCTCGCGACCAGTTGCTGGGCCAGGCCAACGGCAACCCGAAGATCCTCTACGCGATGATGGAAGGCCTGGCCGAAGCGCCCCAGCTGCGCCTGGAGATCGACCGCGAGAAGGCCCGCACCCTGGGCGTGAGCTTCGAAACCATCGGCAGCGCGCTGTCCACCGCGTTCGGCTCCTCGGTGATCAACGACTTCTCCAACGCCGGCCGCCAGCAACGCGTGGTGGTGCAGGCCGAGCAGGGCGAGCGGATGACGCCGGAAAGCGTGCTCAAGCTCTACGTCAGCAACGCCAAGGGCGAGCAGGTGCCGCTCTCCGCCTTCGTCACCACCCACTGGGAAGAAGGCCCGGTGCAACTGGTGCGCTACAACGGCTACCCGACCATCCGCATCGCCGGCGACGCCGCACCCGGCGTCAGCACCGGTGAAGCCATGGCCGAGATCCAGCGCCTGGTGAGCCAGTCCCCGGCCGGCATCGGTTACGAGTGGACGGGCCTCTCCTACCAGGAGAAGGTCGCCAGCGGCCAGGCGGTGCAACTGTTCGCCCTGGCCATCCTGGTCGTGTTCCTGCTGCTGGTGGCGCTCTACGAGAGCTGGGCGATCCCGCTGTCGGTGATGCTGATCGTGCCCATCGGCGCCCTCGGCGCGGTGCTCGCGGTGACCTCGGTCGGCATGCCCAACGACGTGTACTTCAAGGTTGGGCTGATCACCATCATCGGCTTGGCGGCGAAGAACGCCATCCTCATCGTCGAGTTCGCCAAGGAACTGATGGAACAGGGCCGCGGCCTGCGCGAGGCGGCCATCGAAGCCGCGCGCCTGCGCTTCCGCCCGATCATCATGACCTCCATGGCCTTCATCCTCGGCGTGGTGCCCCTGGCCCTGGCCAGCGGCGCCGGTGCGGCCAGCCAGCGCGCCCTCGGCACCGGCGTGATCGGCGGCATGCTCAGCGCCACCGTGCTGGGGGTGATCTTCGTGCCCATCTGCTTCGTCTGGGTGCTGTCGCTGCTGAAGCGCCGCTCCGCACCCGCTCAACAATCCACGGAGGCCTGAGCGCCATGCACAGACACGCCTTGACCGCATCGGCCCTGCTGATCGCCCTGACCCTGGGCGGCTGCTCCATGGCCCCCACCTACGAGCGTCCCGAAGCGCCGGTGGCCGCGCACTGGAACGGCCCAGCCGCCAAAGCCGACCAGGCCGCCAACGAGCTGGACTGGCGCACCTTCATCGTCGACGCCGACCTGCGTCGGCTGGTGGGGGAGGCGCTGGCCAACAACCGCTCCCTGCGCCAGACCCTGCTCGACATCGAGCAGGCCCGCGCCCAGTACCGCATCCAGCGCGCCGACCGGGTGCCGGGGCTTTCCGCCAGTGCCTCGGGCAATCGCCAGCGGGTGCCGGGGGACCTCTCCAGCACCGGCACCTCCACCGTCACCAGCAGCTACCAGGTGGGCGTGAGCCTGCCGGAGTACGAGCTCGACCTGTTCGGCCGGGTCAAAAGCCTCACCGACTCGGCCCTGGAGCAGTACCTGGCCACCGAGGAAGCGGGCCGCAGCGCCCGTATCGCCCTGGTCGCCGAAGTCACCCAGGCCTACCTCACCTATGACGGCGCCCAGCGCCGCCTGGCCCTGACCCGGCAGACCCTGGAAAGCCGCGAGAACTCCCTCGACCTGACCGCCCAGCGCCGCGCCGCCGGTGCCGCCACCGCGCTGGACCACCAGGAAGCCCTCGGCCTGGTGGAGCAATCCCGTGCCGAGCTGGAGGCCAACCAGCGGCAGAAGCAGCAGGCGCTCAACGCTCTGGTGCTGCTGGTCGGCACGCCGGACGCCGCCAAGGCACTGCCCGAGGCCCCGCGTGACGAGCTGTTGCTGATCCAGGACATCGCCCCCGGCGCGCCTTCGGCATTGCTGGAGCGGCGCCCGGACATCCTCGCCGCCGAGCACCGCCTGAAATCGCGCAACGCCGATATCGGTGCGGCGCGCGCGGCGTTCTTCCCGCGCATCAGCCTCACCGGCAGCTACGGCAGTTCCAGCGCCGAGGTGTCCGGCCTGTTCGATGGCGGCTCGCGCTCCTGGAGCTTCATGCCGACCCTGTCGCTGCCGATCTTCGATGCCGGCCGCAACAGCGCCAACCTCGACCTCGCCGAAGTGCGCAAGGACGCCGCCGTGGCCGCCTATGAAGGCAGCATCCAGACGGCCTTCCGCGAAGTCGCCGACGCCCTGGCTGCCACCGACACGCTGCGTCGCGAGGAAGCTGCCCGCCGCGCCCTGGCCAACACCAGCAACGAGACTCTCAAGCTGGCCAAGGCCCGCTACGAAGGCGGTGTCGACAGCCACCTGCGCTACCTGGATGCCCAGCGCAGCAGCTTCGTCAACGACTCCACGCTGATCGAAACCAGCACCCAGCGGCAGCTCGCCCTGGTCGACCTGTTCCGCGCCCTGGGTGGTGGCTGGAGCGGTGCCGACGCCAGCGTGGAGAGTCGATGAGTTCGAGCCACTCTCCGGGCAACCGCTGGCTGATCCTGCTGGTGGTGGTCCTGGCGTACCTGCCCATCGTCATCGACATGACGGTGCTGCACATCGCCGTGCCGTCGCTGACCCTGTCCCTCGGGGCCAGCGGCGAGCAGGTGCTGTGGATCATCGACATCTACCCGCTGATCATGGCCGGCCTGCTGGTGCCCATGGGCACCCTGGCGGACCGCATCGGCAGCCGGCCCATGCTGCTCACCGGCCTGCTGGTGTTCGTCGGCATGTCCTGCGTGGCGGCCTATGCGCCCACGGCCGGCGCCCTGATCGCCGCCCGCGCGGGTATGGCGGTGGGCGCCGCCATGGCCTTGCCCTGCACCCTGGCGATCATCCGCCGCGCCTTCGAGTCGCCCAAGGAGCGCGGCATCGCCCTGGGCCTGTGGGGCACGGTGGCCTCCGCCGGCGCGGCGCTCGGCCCGCTGGTGGGTGGCGCGCTGCTGGAGCACTACTGGTGGGGCTCGGTGTTCCTCATCAACCTGCCGGTGATGCTGCTCATCTGGCCCCTGGCCTATGTACTGGTGCCCCGTGACGCCGGCAGTGGTAGCGGTGGCTGGAAGATCGGCCAGGCACTGCTGTTGATCGCCGGCATCATCGCCAGCGTCCATGCGCTCAAGTCCGGCCTCAAGCCGGGTGGGCCGTCCTGGGTCAGCGGCGTCACGTTGCTGGTGGGTGTCCTGTTGCTGGCCGACTTCGTGCGCCGCCAGCTCACCAGCGCCGAACCCATGCTCGACCTGAGCCTGTTCGCGCGGCCGGCCATCCGCTCCGGGCTGATCATGGCGCTGGTGGTGTCCGGCGCCCTGGCCGGCACCGAACTCACCATCGCCCAGGAGCTGCAACTGGTGCTCGGCCGCACGCCGCTGCAAGCCGGGCTGTTCCTGCTGCCGCTGATGATTGCAGCCGGCATCGGCGGGCCTCTGGCGGGCTACCTGGCGTCCCTGGTCGGCCTGCGCCGGGTGGCGACCACCGCCTTGCTGTGCTCGGCCATCAGCCTGGCGGGGCTGGGGGTCAGCGACTTCCGCGAAGCGGGATTGGCCGTGGTCGGCCTGCTGGTGTTGCTGGGCCTGGCCCTGAGCATCGGCCTCACCGCATCTTCCATTGCCATCATGGGCGCCGCGCCGGTCAGCAAGGCGGGCGCCGCCGGTGCGCTGGAAGCCACCGGCTACGAGATGGGCACCGGGCTGGGCATCACCGCCTTCGGCGTGCTGCTCTCCAGCGTCTATGGCGCCGCCATCCACCTGCCGGGCGGCGTGCCCGAGGCGGTGAAGGACCAGGCGATCCGCTCGCTGTCGGACACCCTGGTCGCCGCCGAGCGCCTCGACGCCACCCTGGCCGCGCCGCTGGTCCAGGCCGGCCGCGAAGCCTTCAGTGCAGCCCACGGCGCGGTGCTGCTCTCCGCTGCCACGCTGCTGGCTGGCCTGGCGGTGGTGGTGTTCCTCTCGCTGGGCAAGGAGGAGGGCAGCGAGCCTGCCGCAGTGGGCTGAGTGCGGCGCGCCGGCTCTAGGCTGGGGCTGCGCATTCAAGGCCTGTCACAATTTCTGCGCATCCTGCGTTCGGCGGCTGCGCTATCGTTGCGCGCTTTCCATCAACGACAGGCGGGCTCCATGCCATTCGTGCTTCCTCCCTCCATCGCGCGCTTCATCGACGGCGCGCCCCTGACGCGGGATTGCGTCGGTGAATCCCCGTGCGAAGTCCACGCCTTCAGCCGGGGCAACGACCGTTTCTTCCTCAAGCTGAGCGCCGCTGTCTATGCACCCACCACCTACAGCGTGCTGCGCGAGGCGCGGGTGCTGCAGTGGCTGGACGGCAAGCTCGCTGTGCCCGAAGTGGTGGCCAGCGCAGCGGATGAGGCCCATGAATTCATGATCACCCGCGCCGTGCCCGGCCAGCCGCTCTCCGAGCTGATGGCGGAGGCGCCCACCGTGCACCAGGCCTTCGGTGAGGCCCTGCGCCAGCTGCAAGCCGTGCCGGTGGAGGGCTGCCCCTTCGACTCCTCAGCCGCCGTGCGCCTGCGCGAGCTGGAGTACCTGGTGAGCCAGGGGGTGATCGCCGATGACTGGGACCCGGACACCTGGCCCGACCTGCCGACCCCCGAGGCGTTGATCGCCCACCTCCACGCCAGCGTGCCGGTCGAAGACCTTGCCTTCAGCCACGGCGACCTGTGTGACGCCAACCTCTTCCTCGATGCCCGGGAGCGCCTGCACTTCATCGACCTGGGGCGCGGCGGCCTGGCCGACCGCTGGCTGGATATCGCCTTCGCCCACCGCAACCTCGCCGAGGAGCTGTCGCCGGAAGTGGCCGAGCGCTTCATCCGCCAACTGGGCATCCCCGACCAGCCGGCCAGGCGCCTGTTCTTCGAACAGCTGGACGAGATGTTCTAAGCCCCTCGCGGACACTGATCTAGCTCATCTGCACTATTCCGCCCCCATACCGTGTCGATGGAAAATGACCGGTCCAGGACCCGCTCCAGCCTCTATCAAGGATCGATGCATGAAATTGCCTCGCCCGCTTTACGCCCTGTCTTCCGCCTTGCTGCTTGCCCTGTCCCTCGCCGGGTGCGTGCCCGAGCCCTACACCAGCGGCTACGGCATGGACGACCCGAGCAACGGGCCCTTGCTGGACAAGGTGGACGCGGCGCTCAAGGCGAACATGGCCGTGGTGCTGGTGGCCGACGTGATGCCGCACAAGACGCTGAACGACGCGCTGACCATGACCCAGTGGACGCCCACGGTGATCTGGCAGAACGAGAGCGACCCGAACATCACCTTCGGCCGCCGCTTCAAGACCAACGAGCTGCAGCGCGACCCCAAGCCCAACAACCTGTTCACGGCCTTCGAGGTGCACATCCTGCCGCCCGGCAAGTACCTGCTCACCGGGGGCGACGACTACCAGATCCGCGGCGTGCTCGACGAGGTCGGCGCCCGCAGCGGCCCGGTCGGCTCGGGTAAGGGCCCCAACGGCACCGCGTACCTGTCCACCGAGCTGTACCGCGAGTACTACCGCGAAGAGGTGTGGAAGGACGCCACCTACGGCAGCGAAATCAAGACCCAGCAAGTCTGCACCGCCGTGCACGTGGCCAGCGGCGCCTGCGTGGCCTGGGGTGAGCAGCAGTACAGCCAGACCACCCAGGGCGCGGGGGCCGGCTACTACCAGCAGACCGACTCACGGGACGTACCCTCGATCAAGGTCCAGGCGCGCCTGCCGGCAGACAAGGCCCTCGCCAGCTTCACCGTCCAGGGCGGGCAACTGGTGCTGGCCCCGCGCATGCACCTGAAGAGCCCCAGCGCTCAGTACCAGCGCTCCAAGTGCCGGGCGACCGACCCGACGAAGATCGAGTGCCCGCTGCAGAACTTCACCGTCTACACCTGGCCGGCACCCATGGATTTCGCCACCTCCGTCATCTCCCCGCGCTACCTGAGCGACAGGCACCAGGAGATGCTGTCCCGGCTCGTGCCCCTGCAGCTCACCCCGCTGCGCCAGCAGGGCAAGGAAGACCCGCTCTGGGGCGTGCCGCTGTCGTTGACCCCGTAAGCCGGCCCGCCAGCGGTGTCCGGCATGACCCCGAATGGTGGACCGATGAAGCGCGGTCCACCCTACGCCCGCCCATTGCCCTCATGCACCGGAACCCCCGCGAACGCGAGGCCTCCGAACCAGCAACACGGCCGCCTCCAGGCGAGCTCGCACTCACGGCCGCGTAGGGTGGATGGCGCTTTTTTCATCCACCAGCGAAGCGACCGGCGAGCCCGAATGGCGGACCGATGAAGCGCGGTCCACCCTACGCTCGCCAATTGCCCCCATGTACCGGAACCCCCACGAACGCGAGGCCTCCGAACCGGCAACACGGCCGCCTCCAGGCGAGCTCGCACTCACGGCCGCGTAGGGTGGATGGCGCTTTTTTCATCCACCAGCGACGTGTCCGGCGAGCCCGAATGGTGGACCGATGAAGCGCGGTCCACCCCAGTCGATCGCCCTCCATGGGCCCACACCGAGGCCAGGAGGTGAGGGCATGCCTGCTGCAACCTATGGCGCGCTGAGGTTGGCTGGTATTCAATCAGCCCCTGGCACAAACCCGCGACCCAATGGAGACAACCCCATGAGCAATGACCGCCGCAAGGTGGAAGAGGGCGCCGACGACGTCACCCGCCTGATCGTCGCGCTCAACGCCTCGCGCCCCGCCAAGGCCCGGAAGCGCACCGGATGACCGAGCTGCCCGGCACGCGCGACTGGGTGCTGCGCAGCGACCACCCGGCGCGGATCGAACGCATCGAGGCCTACTTCGGCGGCCACGGCTACGACCCACACCGCCACGACACCTACGCCATCGGCCGCACCCTCTCTGGGGTGCAGAGCTTCAGCTACCAGAAGAGCCTGCGCCACAGCCTGCCCGGTGGCACCCTGGTGCTGCACCCCGACGAACTCCACGACGGCATGGCCGGCACCGAGGCCGGCTTCCACTACCGGATGATCTACGTCGAACCGGTGCTGATCCAGCAGGTGCTTGGCGGCCAGCCGCTGCCCTTCGTGCCCGGCGGCCTCTCCGACGATCCGCGCCTGCGCCGCGCCACCGAAGCCTTCATGCAGGCCATCGACCACCCGCTGCAGGCGCTGGAGGAGCAGGACGCCATCTACGACCTGGCCCAGGCGCTGCAGGCCGTGGGCGGCAAGCGGCGAGGGCGCCGCGCCTTCGACTTCGCCTCGGCCGAGCGTGCGCGGGACTACATCCACAGCCACCTCGGCAGCCACCTCAGCCTGGAGGAACTGGAGCGCGCCAGCGGCCGCGAACGCTGGAGCCTGTCCCGCGATTTCCGCGCGCTCTACGGCACCAGCCCTTACCGCTACCTCACCCTGCGCCGCCTCGACCGCTGCCGGCGCATGCTGCTGGACGGTTTCAGCCTGGCCGACGCCGCCCTGGCCGCCGGCTTCTTCGACCAGAGCCACATGACCCGTCACTTCACCCAGTGCTACGGCCTGCCGCCGGCGCGCTGGCTGCGCATGCACGGCCGCTGAAGCTGCAGGATCGTACAAGAGCGCTACGGCGGGCCTCGCTACTCTCGCGGCTCAACCCCCAGCCCGGAGCCGCACCATGGCCGTTCAGCCCAACCACCAGAGCATCAACCTGCTGCACAAGGTCTCGCTGTTCAGCGAGCAGTGGAACCCCAAGGTCGTCGCCGAGATGAACGACTACCAGTTCAAGGTCGTGCGCATCGAAGGCGACTTCATCTGGCATGCCCACGCCGACACCGACGAAGCCTTCCTGGTGCTCGAAGGCCAGTTGCGTATCGATTTGCGCGACGGCGCCGTCCTCCTCGGGCCGGGTGAACTCTACGTCGTGCCCAAGGGCGTCGAGCACAAACCCTACGCCGAAGGCGAGGTGAAGATGATGCTCATCGAGCCCCGTGGCGTGCTCAACACTGGCGAAGAAGGCGGCGAGCGCACCGCGCAGAACGACGTCTGGATCTGATCGCCCGCCCGCATCGCACCTCCGTAGGAGCGAATTCATTTGCGATCAGCGGGCGCAGCCGCGCCCCGGGCTGAAGCCCGGGCTACACACCGATCCCACGCAGGTTGTAGGGGCGACTTCAGTCGCCCAGCGCCTTCGTGGGAGCGAATTCATTCGCGATAGGCGGGGCAGGGTGCAACCACGACCCCGCTATGTAGGGCTTCGCCCTGACACGCGACGTTGCACGGCCTTCCACCCTCACTGCGGCACAGCGTCGCGCCGATCTGGCCGACGCTTCGATTCCTTCATCCCCATATCGCCCCGGCCCGCCGGAGCCCCTGCTGTGCCTGGCTGTAACCCGCAAACGCAGCGGTAAAGCGCAGCGCAGAGGGCTTCCTGCAGGTTAAGGATTTGCGACAGAAGGTAGGCATTTTCCCCGGATGGGGGCTATAGCAAAGAGAAGGGCAGCCGAAACAGGAATCGGCATAACTAGAAATAAAAGTCACAGCGTGACCGCCAGGTGGCTATTGGCCACTAAATAGTCTTTTTGTACAATCCGCGCCCCAATCTTGGGTACCTGCCAAAATGCTGAAGAATCTGTCGCTGACACTAAAGCTGTCTCTGCTGCCCGCTGTTGCCTTGTTGGGTCTATTGCTGTTCGTCGGCTACACCTCGATGCAGCTCTCGGCCAACGACGACCGCCTGGTAACCCTCGAAAACAACAGCTTCCCCACGCTGGAGAAGGCTGACGCGGTGAACTTCCAGTTCTCCCGCCTGCCCGGGCTGCTCAACAGCGCGGTGGCCGCCGGCGAGCTGGAAACCCTCGACGAAGCCCGCAAGGTGCTGGCCGATATCGCCGGCATGCAACAGGCCCTGCAACCGCTGACCCGCGCCAACAGCGAGCGCGCCAGCGAGCTGGACGCCTGGCGCGCCGCCATCGGCCGCTATGCCGACAACGCGCTCTCCGCCTCCGAGCAACTGATCAAGGGCAGCGCCGGGTTCGACGACCTGCGCCCCAGCCTCGACCGCATGGCCACCGACCTGAAGGCCGCCCAGGACCTCGGCGCCGCCTTCCGTGCCCATGCCTACAAGGACTTCCAGGCCACCCTGGTGCAAGCCCGCACCGACAACGCCGAAACCACCCGCGTGGGCTTCATCCTCACCGCCTTGCTGGTGGCGCTGGTGGGCCTCGGCGCCTGGGTGATCATCCGCGGCATCATGGGCAACGTGCACGGCGTCATCGAATCGCTGCAGGCCATCGCCCGTGGCGACGGCGACCTCACCCGTCGCGTCAACGTCGACTCCCGTGACGAGATCGGCGAGATGATCCAGCTGTTCAACGGCTTCCTCGACAAGCTCCAGGGCACCATCCGCCAGATCATCGAGGCCGCCAGCCCGCTGGGGCAGATGTCCAAGGAGCTCTACCGCCTCACCCAGGGCGCGGAAGAGAACGCCAAGTCGCAGCAGGGCCACACCGACTCCATCGGGCGTGACATCCAGACCATGACCAGCAGCATCCAGGAAGTGGCCCAGCGCTCCCAGCAGGCCACCCAGGGTGCCGGCGACGCCTCGCGCCAGGCCGTCGATGCGCGCACCAGCATCAACGCACTGTCCGGCAGCATCAGCGACCTGGGCAGCAGTGTGCTCGGCGCCGTGCAGGCCATGCAGCAGCTGGAGGAGGAGACCCAGCAGGTCGGCTCCGTGCTCACCGTCATCCGCAGCATCGCCGAACAGACCAACCTGCTCGCCCTCAACGCCGCCATCGAGGCCGCCCGCGCCGGCGAACAGGGCCGTGGCTTCGCCGTGGTCGCCGACGAGGTGCGCAACCTCGCGCAGAAGACCGCTGCGTCCACCGCCGAGATCCAGCAGATCATCCAGCGCCTGCAGAACAGCGCCAATGGCGTGCTCAACGTCATGACCGCCAACGGCGACAAGGCCCAGGCCAGCATCGAGCGCTCGGTCGAAGCCACCCGCATGCTCGAGTCCATCGCCACCGCGGTGGGCCAGATCGATGAACTGAACGCCGGCATCGCCCAGCTCACCCAGGAGCAGATCGGCCTTTCCAGTTCCATCCAGCAAGAGACACAAGTGTTGCAGCAGGACGCACAAGCAACCGCCCATGGTGCCGACGCCACCGCCCGCCTCGGCGAGCAACTGGTCAGCACTGGAGATCACCTGCGCGCGGCCACGGCCCAGTTCCGCGTTTAAAACCCCATTTCCAACGGAGCATCACGATGACCAAACTTCGTCTCCTCGGCCTGTCCATCTGCCTGGCAGGCTCTCCGGCGTTCGCGCTGGAGCAGGGCGAATACCGTTTCAACGGTTTCGGTACCGTCGGCGTCACCCACCTCGGTGGCGAGGACGACGGTCGCAGCTACGGCATCACCGGCCAGACCACCGACTCCTGGCGCGGCGACCAGCTGAGCAAGTTCGGCGCCCAGCTGAGCTACGGCCTCACCGACACCGTGGGCGTCACCGTCCAGGCCACCGCCAAGCCCCAGCAGGACGAGTGGAAGGCCAACCTCGAGTGGGCCTACCTGTCGTGGCAGGCCAACGACGAGCTGATGTTCCGCTTCGGCCGCCTGCGTACCCCCGTGTACATGTATTCCGAAAGCATCGACGTAGGCTTCAGCTACCCCTGGCTGCGCCTGCCGGACGAGGTCTACAGCCAGGTCCAGCTGTCCAACTACGAAGGCGCCGACGTCGTCTACAACATGCCGCTGTCCTTCGCCACGCTGTCGTTCCAGCTCGCTGGCGGCCAGGCCAAGAACCGTGACTACTTCGCCTACGACGACCAGTTCGACATCGACTACAACAAGGTCTTCGGCGGCAACGTCAGCCTCGCCACCAACGATTTCGGCACCTTCCGCGTCGGCTACGTAGAAGCCGACATCAAGACCGACATCACCGGCACCGTGGTCGGCATCCTGCCGCCGGGCGTTGGCGTGGTGCAGCAGCAGAGCCTGCTCAACCTCGACAACAAAAAGGGCAAGTTCACCTCCATCGGCTACCAGTACGACAACGGCACCTGGCTCACCGCCAACGAGTGGACCAGCCGCAAGGTCGAAGGCGACAACACCGGCAACACCGACTCCTTCTACCTGATGGGCGGCCGTCGCTTCGGCGAGTTCCTCGGCCACGTCACCTACGCCCAGCTGGATGACGACGAAGGCCGCCAGAACTCCTGGACCCTCGGCCTGAACTACAACATCCTGCCCACCGTCGTGCTCAAGACCGAGTACAAGCGCGTGGACACCAGCGGCGGCTACGACGGCGTATTCATCCGCAACGCCCAGGAGCTCTACGAGAACACCGTCAGCGAGCGCACCAACGGTGCCTTCGGTGTACCGGCCCGCAACTACGACGGCGACATCATCAGCGCCGGCGTCGAATTCGTGTTCTGAGGAGCCGGTACATGAAGCAGTCAATCAGCCTCCTGATCGCCGCCGCCGGCCTCAGCGCCGCCACCCTGGCCAACGCCGAAGTCGCCGTCATCGTCAATGCCGGTGCCTCGGCCAGCCCCTCGCAGTCCGACGTGGCCAACATCTTCCTCGGCAAGAACAAATCCCTCAAAGGCGTCGACCAGAAAGACTGGAACGCCACCAAGGAGAAGTTCTACACCGCCGTCACCAGCAAGAACGAAGCGCAGCTGAAGTCCTACTGGTCCGGCCTGGTGTTCACCGGCAAGGGCCAACCGCTGCCCACCGTCGCCGGTGACGCCGACGTGGTCGCCAAGGTCGCCGCCGAAGCCGACGCCATCGGCTACGTCGACAAGACCGCCGTGACCGACAAGGTCAAGGTGCTCTTCACCCTGCCGTAACCCGGCAGCGGTAATGAAAAGGCCGACGGGGCAACCCGCCGGCCTTTTTCTTTGCCCACCCAAACCCCAACGCAACCCCCTGTAGGGGCTAATTCAGTCGCCCGGCGATGCCCGGCATCGCGTTTTTTGTGGGAGCGAATTCATTCGCGATAGGCCGTCCCGCTACGAACCGAAAGCCAACAGGACGAACACCTGCCGTAGAGTGTGCCGCGCGCACCGCCGCACCGTGCTTCCGGTAAGTCCGAGGTGCGCACAGAACACCCTACGTCTGGAGAGGCGGTGCCTTAGGGAAGCTGGCACTCGTAATAAGCACCTTGGAGCGTGCTCGTAGGGCACCACTTCGCCATGTTGACCAGGTAAGCAGTGGGGTTGTACTCCGTAGCCTTGGTTAGGGCTTGCTTGGCCTCGTCGTTATTGACGTAGATTTTCACGCTGCGGAACGAGCCGGCCCGGCGAAATATCTGGGCATCCAGCCCAACACGCTGTTTGATTATCCCAACGGTTTTCTGCGCGTTATCCAGGGACGTATCTCCGCCCAGGATCACTCCCCAGGTATCCGCTGGGCTGGCTGCAGAAGGGGTGATAGCCGCACTGGAGGGAGTGACTGGAAGCGTGGTGGTCGAGATAACCGCCTTTGACTCATCTTCCGACATGGGGACTCCCGAATAGGCATCGAGTATCCTCACGGCCCAGCCTCTTATCTTCTCGTCCGCTTCCGCATTTTCGCCGGTGCGAGGGGCCTGGTTCAGTATGGTGACGGCCAGCTCCACGAACTTCACTTCCGCGTCCCGCTGCTTGTTCGCGTTGGCAACGACATTCGCCAGGATGCCCAGCATGACGGGAATCAGCACGGCGGCGATGGCTTTGCTGATGTAGTCGAGTTTCTGCCAGTTGTTTATGGATTCCATTCCGTCGTCCTCGGTTGTGCCTATCCGATCACCCTGTGTCACTTGCTGCGGTGCGGGTTATCACGAGGGTAGTTCACTTGATCCCGACAGGATGGCCATGTGCCGCGTGGACCGCCGCACGGTGCTTCCGGTGAGGCCGCAGGGGAATAGCACCGCCGGCTCCCCGGGCTGAAGCCCGGGCTACACACGGATCGCACGCAGGCTGTAGGGGCGACTTCAGTCGCCCAGCGATGCGCAGCATCGCGCTTGCGCAGGACCGAATTCATTCGCGACAGGCGGGGGCAGGGTGCAACCCACGACCCCCGCCCTGTTGGGCTTCGTCCCTCAGCCCAACCTACAGGAGCTGCAAGCCCTTCCAGCTCGGCAGGTTGCGCAGTTCCGGCTCGTCATGGATGGCCAGGAACACCGGCAGGTCGCGACGCGCGATCCAGATATCGCCTTGCCACTTGAGCACGCCCACCTGCTGGTTGGCCCAATGCATCAGGGCCCGTTGCGGCGCCGCCTCGGCGTCGCGGTGGCGGTCGTGCAGGGTGGGCAGCACCACCTCGCTCAGCCACTGGCCGATGCAGCGGTGCTCCGGGTGGCGGAAGCGGTACAGCGCCTTGTAGGCCCCGGCATCACTGATCACCTCCACCTCCTCGCGCAACCCGGTGGCGTACTCCAGCAGCACCCAGCGCTTCTGGTTCGGGTCCATGCGCTGGGGCAGGCGATAGGGGCGCAGCGCACCGATCATCCGCGCGAAATCCACGGCGACGAACCAGGGCTGGTTGTCGATCATCACGGCGCGCAGGGGATAGGTGTTGCGGTGGAAGAAGAGTGGGGTGAGTGCTTCGTGCATGGTGTAGCTCCTATCAGTTGGTTCAGGAGCTGCCGCCATTCGCTGTCAAACGAAGGGTGGCAGACCGCGTGGGGTTGACAGACCGGCGATAGGACCCGGCAGACCCGAGGGTCTCCCCACGCGATCTGCCATAGAGCAGTGCAGTTAAAACTGCATGCGAGCACGTGCCTGCAAAAAACGTTCGCCGTTTTTCGCATGCACCTAGCGGCGCAATCGCGCCTATCAGTACGGGCTGTCAAACCCGGTCGCGGGGTTTACCGCGACCGGCGAAGGATAGGGAGGTGGGGCGGGGAGGGCAACTGGATGAGTGGTGATTGACTAATTTTCACGTATTTGGCGTTGCCGATTCAGCTCAATACGATCAAGCCCGATGACGATTTGCAGTTTCTCGTGTGCATCTGCCGAGTCCTCGTTTATGATTACTCGATACGACTAGACGTTATGCTGCTTTCTCTGGAATCAGCTATTTAGCGGTAATAATAAAATTCAGGCATGAATTACTGGCTTGAGAATTTACAAAAGGAGTTGGGTGATGGCAGTGGCTAAAAAGATTTCACTTGTTGCTTCTAATGATAGTGCTAAGTCATCAAGCTCGCTGCTAAATAATTTAATTTCTAGAGAGCTGATATTCGCAGTTGTAGGGCCGGCAGGTTCTGGTACCAGTTGGATCGCATCGGCTCTAAGTGAGATTTTGAGGAAGTCTATTCCGGATTCAGAGGTGGTTGTCCTCAAGGCTAGTCAGGCAATTTCGAGTTGGGCGGAGTCAACAGGATTCCCAATCGACAATAGTTCAAGGCTGGCTAGGGCAAAGTCTCTTCAAGATGGTGGGGATAAAATTCGATCAAAAGATACTGCTGGTGTTGCAGTAAGCTTAATTTCAGAAATAATTAAAAAGAGAGATAGTGGCTCTGATGCGAAAGAGGCTCCGTTTCGGGTTTATATACTTGATTCGCTGAAAAATCCAGCGGAAGTTTCGTTGCTTCGAAGTGTTTATCAGGAGGCGTTTTGCCTTATAGGTGTTGTTTGTGAGAGTCAGAAAAGACGCTCTCGCCTAAGGGATGGAAAATGTAACTCCTCATCAGGAGAGGATATTGATAAATTCATTGAGCGTGATCAAGATTCTGGGCTAAATAGCGGTCAGAAAGTGAGTGATACTTTTCACCTTGCAGATTTCTTTATTGATAATACTGAAGATCGATTTAGCGATCAGGCGAATCGCGCCGAGAACCCAGAGTGGGATGTCAATGATCAATTGGGTCGTCTTATCGATATTTTAACTTTCAAGAAAATTGTCCGTCCCACTGCGAGTGAAACCGGTATGTTTCATGCGTACGGTGCGAAAATGACAAGTGCTTGTTTGTCACGACAGGTCGGTGCCGCTCTTATGGATGGAGCTGGAAATTTACTTTCTACAGGAAAGAATGAGGTTCCTGCAGCTGGTGGTGGTGTTTATGGTGGAGGGTTTCAAAGTGACTCTCAAAGTGATCATCGCTGTGCATATTCAAATGAGTACTGTAGCAGCAATAAACATCAAGATCTGATAATTAAAGAGCTGATGGATAGTATTCCGGAGTTACAGGGTGCTGAGCCCTTAAAAATAAAAGCCATTTTAAAGAAGACAGGTATAGGTCGTCTGCTCGAGTTTAGTCGTGCGGTTCATGCAGAAATGGATGCTTTGTTTACCGCTGCTAGACAGGGGATTTCTCCTGTTGGAAGTAGATTGTTTGTAACGACTTTTCCATGTCATTACTGTGCGAGGCATATTGTTTCGGCTGGTGTTGATGAGGTGCAGTATATTGAGCCTTATCCAAAAAGCTTGGCGTTTGACTTGCATGGGGATGCTATTGAAAGTTCCAAGGCGCTTTGGGTTTCACCTAGTGATGCCGTGATTGCAGGTAATAAATTGATTGTTAAGCTCGGTGAGCAAAGTTCTCCGAAGGTTTTATTTAGGGCATTCACTGGTGTGGCTCCTAGGTTGTATCGGCAAGCTTTTATGAAGGATAGAAAGCTAAAGGATGAGCAGGGTGAAATGACCTTCGGAAAGCCCGAGTGGTCATCAGGTCTTTTGGTTGAAAATTATCAGGCTATTGAGAAGCGGCTTGTTGAAAATATGATGGAGGAGTGACATGAGGAAATCATCTGTTCCTCCAAGGTTGTATGATGTGAATTCAAGGGAGTATTGTCAGGCCTATGAGTTTACAAATGTGCATGCTACAAAAAATGGTTTGGGTGTTAATGCTTTGGTCTTTATGATGGAGAGTGAAACTTCTAAGAAGGATTCATTTCTACAGTTTTCAAAAATCTATAATCCGGGCTGTATATTAGATTTAAGAATGGCTCCTCGGCTGGATGTTTTTTATGGCTCTAGAAAATTAAGCTTTATTTCGTTTGAGGAGCTGAATATTGAGTATTTTGATTTTTTTGGAAGAATTGGTGTTAATTCACAAGAGCAATTATCGAGGATGGAGTTTTATTTTGTAGAGGCTTGTGTCTATTTGTTGTCATCGAAGCGTTATCACTCACGCCCGGTTGTTTTGTTTTTTGATGATGATGAGGTGATGCAGGAGTGTTATGGCTATTTAAATAATTCTTTTAACTTGCATTTGCTTCCGGTTTCGGTTTTGAGTGTTGCTGAATTTAAATCTGGGCTTCTGAATGTTAAAACGTTAGTGGATCAGGCTCATAAGTGATGGTCTGTTTTTGTGTAATTTTTTTGGGCGTATTTTGTGGTTGGTTTTAGGGTTTCATATATGCCTTTAACATTGATAGATTGAAAGATTTCTTGATTGTTCTAGTTCGAAATTATTGCAATTTTTGAAGGGTCCTATGTTGCGTCTAGTCTTGCATCATTAATTACTCCCGCCTCTTCAACTCGTTTTTGCATTTCATCTGCGTGTGCCGGCTCTCTTCATAACTCTTTGGAGTTGCAGGCCAGCCAGCACTCCCGCGCCAGCCGGCCTCCTCACATCACTCGCTCTCTTTCACCTCAGCCTGCGGCTGCGGCACGCCATTCCGTTCATGCCGGTACACGCTTACCGTTTCGTACACCACCTTGCGCAGGCGGTTGATGCCGCCGATGGGGCGGTGTTCGGGGAGGGCGTGCCAGGGGTTGAAGGAGAGGTTGTCGCAGAATTCGTTCTGCTCGCGGCTATCGAAGTCCTGCGCGGGCACCTTGATGGTGGCGACGGTCTTGAAGGGGGAGACCTTCTCGCTCCAGGCCACGCTGGTGTCTTCGATGGGCATGTAGTACTGCGGGTTCTGCACCTGCACCTGGAGGGCGAAGCAGGCCGGTACGCGGTCCAGCGAGAGTTGCTGGTAAAGGGCGTTGCGCAGGAAATTGGGCAGGTCGGTGTTCTGCTTGGGCAGCGTGTACTGGGGGCAGGATTGCGGGTCGGGGATGACGCGGTACTTGATGTTGGCCTGGCCGAGCTTGTACGGCGAGACGGAGCTGTAGACGGTGTCGGTGGGGCTGTCTGGCGCCGGCGCGAGGGTTTGCAGGGCGATCAGCATGTGGCGGATCTCCCAGGTGCGCGGGTCGAGGCTGGGGAAGAAGGCGCCGACCTTCTGGCCGTTGGCCTGGGCTTCGAAGTTGCTGCGGTATTCGGCCACGTCGCGGATGAAGAAGACGTCGTGGTTGAACATCACGAAGTCCTGCTCGGTGGCGTGGTCCGGTGCGTTCATGAGCTTCTGGCCGGGCACGTCGAGCAGCTTGATGGCCATGCCGCGGGCGTCGCGGGCGCTGTCGAACTGCGGGTAGGCGTTGCCGTTGGAGAGGCGCATCCAGGCTTGCCAGGTCTTGCCCGGTTCGGCGAGCACGCCGGCGCGCAGGTCGCTGGCCAGGTCCTGGGCCACGGTGACTTCGGCCTTCACGCAGCCGTGGGCCTTGGCGTGGGCATCGCGCATGACGCGGGTGTTGTCGCGGTGCTGTTCGACCACGCGCACGGCTGATTCCATGATCGCCTTGGCGTCGCTGGCTTCGTTCGGCGGGATCTGTTCGTTGGCGGAGACGGGGCCGGAGAATTTCCAGCCGTAGTAGAGCGAGCCGATACCCCAGCCGAGCAGGCCGACGACCAGGAGGATGAGGAGGAGCTTGCCGAGGAGGCGGCCGAGCCAGAGCCAGAAGCGCTTGAGCATGGGAGCTTGAGTCCTTGTTGTTCGTTCCCAGGCCCTCCCCGTGGCGGGGAGGGGTTTTACAGCGGTCTATCAGCCTTCGCAGGCGGGGCCGGGCGTCCAGGGTTTGGGCGCGACGGGGCTGAGCTTTTCCTCCAGGGGCTGGTTGCCCATGACCTTGAGGTATTCGATCAGCGCGAGGCGTTCGTCCGGCGAGAGGGCGCGGCCGATCACGCCGTTCTGGCGGCAGCCGTCGCGGAACTCATGGCCCTGGTTGCCGTTGCCGGTGATCGAGGTCTTGAACAGGAAGCCGCCCGGGAACTTGTCGTGCTGGAAGCCGGCGAACTGCGGGTCGTACTCGAAGTTGCCGACGTAGAACTCCTTGGCGCGCTCGGGTACGGGGGAGAGCAGCTGGAAGATCGTGGGCACCGAGCCGTTGTGCAGGAAGGGCGGGGTGGCCCAGATGCCGTCCAGCGGGCGGGCCTTGTAGGCGCGCAGTTCGCGCACGCCGATCTTCAGGCCGTAGCCGTCCATCTGCTTGCGTTCCTCGCCGCTGATGCCGGCTTCCTGGTAGGCGCGGTCTTCGACGAAGGCAGTGAGGTAGGCCAGGCCCTTGGCGCTGGAGATCTTGCTGAAGTCGAGGTCTTTCAGCGGCGGCTTGCTGAACAGTTCGACGTCGAGCTTGGAGAGCTGCTCCTTGGTCCAGCCGAGCTTGGTGATGTCGAAGCGGTGGTCGGCGATGTTGTCGGCGGTGGTGGGGTCGGTGCCGATCTTGTCGGTGGCGACCATGCGCATCTTCCATTCCGGGTCGCGGTCGGGAGCGAGGCGCTTGTCCACCGGTTGCGGGTTGGGGGCGTGGCAGTAGGCGCAGTTCTCGGCGAACAGGGCGCGGCCCTGGCTGGCGCGGGGCAGGTCGATCTTGCCGAAGACCTCTTCCGGCCAGGTCGGCGGCTTCAGGGTCTTGAGGGTTTCTTCCAGGGTGTGCAGGTCACGCACGCGCACGCTGGAGGCGTAGCGCTGGTCCAGCGGCACCGGCTGGCCGTTCTCCTGGTGCAGGGTGAGGCTGGCGCCCACGCCGAGGGATTCGCCGATGTTGCGTGCCATGGGCTGCATGGCGGAGCCGTTCCATTGCACCCAGTCGAACTTCCAGATGTCCCACAGCTGCGGGTAGCTCACCGGGGCGTTGGCGATGCGGTAGTTGGCCGGGTCGATGGCGTCGCCGAACACGCTGTTGGCGATGCGGCCGAAGGCGTCGGTACGGCCAAAGCCTTCCTCGGTGGGGTAGAGGCCGCGGTGGGTGTCGTTCCAGGCGGTGCCGAGCAGGCGGTCGAGCACATCCTTGAAGTCGCTGCGCAGTTCGTCCTTGCCCTTGGGGTATTCCTCGCCGAGTACCGTCTTGGCGAAGCGGTTGAACTTGAGCGGGTTGTAGTAGGTGAAGGCCATGCTCATGCCCAGCGCCTGGCCGAAGCCGCCGCCCTTGAGGGTGGGCACGGTGGAGGCGAGGGAGTGCAGGGCGGCGCCGCCGTCGATGCGCACGGCCTGGCCCTTGTAGTGCAGTTCGCCGGTGTGGCAGGCGGCGCAGCTGATGTCGAGGTACTGCTGGCCTGTGTCGTCGTCCTCATGCCGGGCGAAGCCCACGGGCAGGTTGCCGGGGTTCAGCTCGGTGGGCTTCTGCTTGGGGTCGACGAGGAAGCCGAAGCGGCCGAGGTATTCCGGGCGGGCGAACTTGTCGCTGGAGAAGGGCAGCTCGAGGGCGGTGAACCAGTCGTAGCGCAGGCCCTTAACCGTGGTGCCCTGGGGGGTGTAGTAGTAGGTCTGACGCGCCTGTTCGTCCCACTGGTCGAGGTAGTGCAGCTGCTCGGGGGCTTTGTAGGTGGGCAGGTTGGGGTTGGCGACGTAATAGAGGACGACCGCCAGGCCCACGAGGACGAGCACGAGCAGAAGCACCAGGGTGCGACGCAGGATTCGCATCAGATACATCCTTGTAACCAGTGTGGAAAATCCTACGTTATGCCAATCAATAGGAATATTGGCAAGGTGCTATTACCAATGTCCTCAGATTGGGGTGTTTTGTCGGTTGCGTCATGTTTTTGCAATCCCATTTCCCACGGCCTTTTCGGCATAGACCCGCGCCATCTGACGGCGCTGTGGCTTTAAGAACTTTTCGCGATTTTTCCTATAAGAAATGGTTCCATACCCCGTCAAAGATATTGCTAGCGTTACAGTCAGGCGCGCCAAACCCTTGTTTTTAAAGAATTATTCAAAAAATTGGCGCCAAGGATGGGACATGTTGGACACCATCACTCCTAGTACCCGCCGCGTGCTGATGATCGACCCTTGTGAGGAGTGCCGACAGCTATTGCCGCGCTTGCAGGCGAGCGGTTGGACTGTGGAAAGCCGCGAATCACGACAGGCCCAGGCCGGCGGTTATGACGTAGGCCTTTTATGCCTGCGCCATGAGCACCTGGATAACCCCGAACGCATCAAGACCCTGATCAGCAGCAGCGGCACCGAGTGGATCGGCCTGCTGGGGCCGGATATCGCGCCCCAGGAGCGGGTGGAGGATTTTGCCGGCGAGTGGTTCTTCGACACGCTGGAAATCCCGGTGGATTCCACCCGGCTGCAGGGGCTGCTCGGCCGCGCGTTCGGCATCGCCCGGTTGCGCGGGTTGGGCAGCCGCCAGGGCGCCGAGCACGAGCTGCTGGGGCAGAGCCGGCCGCTGCGTGACCTGCGCAAGCAACTGACCAAGTTCGGCCCGCTGGACAAGCCGGTGCTGATCCTCGGCGAGAGCGGCACCGGCAAGGAGCTGGTGGCGCGCACGCTGCACCGTTATTCGCGGCGCGTGGGCGGCCCCTTCGTGGCCTTCAACTGCGGGCTGCTGGACGAGGCCGGCTGCAGCGCCGCGCTGTTCGGCCCCAATGGGCGCCTGCAGGCGGCAAGCGGCGGCAGCCTGTTCCTCGACGCGGTGGGCGAGTTGCCCCTGGAGGTGCAGCGCACGCTGATGCACTGCCTGCGCACCCGCAAGTTGCCGCAGCCCCAGGGGCCGGCACGCAGCCTGGATGTGCGCCTGCTGGTGGCTTCCGACCGCGACATCGAGCTGATGGCCGAGCAGGGGCGCTTCCTCCCCGAGCTTTACCAGCTGCTGGCGGCGCATCAGGTGCGCCTCACGCCCCTGCGTCGGCGCCAGGGCGACATCGCGCTGTTGGCCAATTACTTCGCCGACCTCTACAGCCTGGAGTCCGGGCACAAGCCGCGGCAGTTCAGTGAGGAGGCGCTGACAGCGATGGTCCGCCACCACTGGCCGGGCAACGTGCGCGAGCTGGCCAGCCGGGTGCGGCGCGGCTATGCGCTGGCGGAGGGGGAACAGATCGAGGCGGGGGAACTGGGCCTGCACAGCGTGCCGATGGACAGCGTGCTGATCGGCACCCTGGACGACTACAAGCGCCGGGCGGAATACCAAGCGCTGTGCGATGCGCTGGCGCGCTACGGCAATAACCTCAGCCTGGCGGCGCGGGTGCTGGGCATTTCGCGGCCGACCTTCTACCGGCTGCTGCACAAGCATCAGCTTCTTTAAGCAGCCGGGCTCCGTGCAGGGAGCCGAGCCCGCGCGCCGATGTGTTCTTGTAGGGTGTGCCGCGCGCACCTGGGAGTTTGCCGGAGGCACCGTGCGGAGGTGCGCACGGCACACCCTACGGCACGCGTTCGTCCTGCCGGGCTCTGAGGAGCCAATGGCTCATGGTCACGTCTCAAGCAAACGAAAAAGGCGCCGGATAGGCGCCTTTTTCATTGGCATCACGCCGTCAGCTTTGCATCGCCCAGCCGCTGACATCCATGGCCGCCTGGCGCAGCGCTTCGGAGCGCGTCGGGTGCGGGTGGCAGATCAGCGCGATGTCTTCGCTGGAGGCGGAGAACTCCATCGCCACGCAGTACTCGCCGATCATCTCGCTGACGCTGGGGCCGACCAGGTGCACGCCCAGCACTTCGTCGGTGCGCTCGTCTGCCAATACCTTGGCGAAGCCTTCGGTCTCGTGGTTGATCTTGGCGCGGCTGTTGGCGGTGAAGGGGAACTTGCCCACCTTGTAGGCGCGGCCCTCGGCCTTCAGCTGCTCCTCGGTCTTGCCCACGGTGGCCACTTCCGGGCGAGTGTAGATGACGTTGGGGATCACCTCGTAGTTCACCTCGGCCTTGTGCCCGGCGATGCGCTCGATGCAGACGATGGCTTCGTCCTCGGCCTTGTGCGCGAGCATCGGGCCGGAAGTAACGTCGCCGATCACCCAGACGTTGGGCGTGGTGCTCTGGTGCTTCTCGTTGGCGAGCATGCCGCGCTTGTCGACGCTCAGGCCCACGGTTTCCAGGCCCAGGCCCTGGGTGTAGGGGCGACGGCCGATGGCCACCAGCACGTAATCGGCCTGGATGCTTTCCGCCGCGCCGCCGGCAGCCGGCTCGACGCTGAGTTCGACGCCGTTCTTGCCGCTCTTGGCGCTGGTGACCTTGGAGGCGAGCTTGAACTTCATGCCCTGCTTGGCCAGGGCGCGTTGCAGGGTCTTGCCGGTTTCCACGTCCAGCCCGGGGCAGATGCGGTCGAGGTATTCCACCACCGTGACCTCGGCACCCAGGCGGCGCCAGACGGAGCCCAGCTCCAGGCCGATCACGCCGGCACCGATCACCACCAGGTGCTTGGGCACCTCGGGCAGGGACAGGGCGCCGGTGGAGTCGAGGATGCGCTTGTTGTCGATTTCCACGCCCGGCAGCGGAGTGGGCTCGGAGCCGGTGGCGATGACGATGTGCTTGGTCTCCAGCACCTGCTCCTTGCCGTCGGCGCCTTTCACGGCGACGCGACCCGGGCCGTCGATGCGCCCCCAGCCCTTGATCCACTCGGCCTTGTGCTTGCGGAAGAGGAATTCGATGCCCTTGGTCAGGGCGCTCACGCTGTCGGCCTTCTGTTTCATCATCTGGCCGAGGTTGAGCGTGGGCTTGACCTCGATGCCGAGCAGTTCGAATTCCTTGCCGCTGGCCGCTTCATAGAGTTCGGAGGCGTGCAGTAACGCCTTGGACGGCATGCAGCCGACGTTGAGGCAGGTGCCGCCCAGGGTCTCGCGGCCTTCCACGCAGGCCACCTTCAGGCCCAGCTGGCCCGCCCGGATGGCAGCGTTGTAGCCGCCTGGGCCACCGCCGATCACAACCACGTCGTATTGGCTCATGAAATTTCCTTCTGTCTCGATTGATGGCTATCAACCCAGCAAGCGTAGTGGAGCTTCACGGCGCGTCCATCGGCTTTGGATGACGGCCGTAATATCCTCGCGCCTGAATGATCGGTCAAGAAAGGATCGTGAGGGTCAGGGGGGATAAGGGCGTGGAGCGCTCTGGATTGTGGGAGCGAATTCATTCGCGATCGGAGCCCGGTCGGGGCTCCGGACGGCGGCGCTGTGCACCGCTGGGCGAAGGAATTCGCCCCTACAGGGGGCAAGCCGGTGGCGTGGGTGGGGCGGTGGGGCTTTCGCGAATGAATTCGCTCCCACGGGGTAGGTTGGGCTGAGGCACGAAGCCCAACGCAGCGGAGCCCTTCGGGATTAAGTGATATCCATCAGGCGCAGCTGGCTTTCAAAGCGCAGCGCCTCGCCGCTGATGGGGTCGACGAAGGCCAGCTCGCGGGCCAACAGTTGCAGGGGGCGGGCGTGGTCGTCGGAGGCGTTGGTGTCGTGCAGGTCGGGGTAGAAGCCGTCGTTGAGGATGCCGGCGCCGAGGGCGGCCATGTGCACGCGCAGCTGGTGCTTGCGGCCGGTCACCGGGTGCAGGGCGTAGCGCCACAGCTGCGGGCCGCGCTCGATCACCTCCAGGCGGGTTTCGGTGTTGGGCTCGCCGGCCACCTGCTGCATGCGGAAGAAGGGCTCGCCCGCTTCCAGGCGGGTGCGCAGGGTGCAGGGAAACTCCAGCTGCGGCAGCGGCGCGGCCACCGCCTCGTAGCGCTTGTGCACGCGGCGCTCGCGGAACAGCGCCTGGTAGGCGCCACGGCTGCTCGGGTCGCGGGAGAACAGCACCAGGCCGGCGGTGTGTCGGTCGATGCGGTGCAAGGGCACCAGCCCGGGGAGACCGAGGCGGCGGGTGAGGCGCGCCTGCAGCGTCTGCTCGACGTATTCGCCGGCGGGCATCACCGGCAGGAAGTGCGGCTTGTCGGCCACCACCAGGCGCTCGTCCTGGTAGAGCACGCGCTCCTCGAAGGGGATCTCCCGCTCCTGCGCCACTTCGCGGTAGTAGCGGATGCACAGCCCCTGCTGGTAGGGGCGCGTGGCGTCCACCGGCTGGCCTTCGCCATCGGTGACCCGGCCACGGGCCATGCGGTCGAGCCAGGTGGCGCGGTCGATGGCCGGAAAATGCGCGCACAGGCAGTCGAGCACCGTGATCCAGGGGCCCTGGGGCAGGTGCAGCGTGCTGGGGCGCACATTGGGTTCGGTGCTCATGGCCATCTCCGGCAACGCCTGGCGGGGCGCGCATTAGGCCGCAGCGGGGGCGGGCGGTCAAACCCCGGCGTGCTCGTTTTCCCATTGCCCGGTGGGGCTTCGGCCGGCAGCAGAAGCGGACGGCCTCACCTGTCGAGCCTTTGAAACTTCAGCCTAGGATCACGGCCACTTCAAGCCACCGGGCCCCGCCATGACCGCCTTCGAAACCGCCCCCTCCGCCCCGGCGCCAGCCGCCTCGCTCTCGCTGCGCGACGCCGCCTACAGGGCCATCAAGGCGCGGATCATCCGCTGCGAGTTCCGCCCTGGGGAGGTGCTCAACGAGGCCGCGCTGGCCAGCGGCGTGGGGCTGGGCCGCACGCCGGTGCACCAGGCGCTGCAACGCCTGGAGGCCGAGGGGCTGGTGTCGATCATCCCGCGCAAGGGCGTGCTGGTGACGCCGCTGTCCATCGACGAGGTGCTGGAGATGATCGAGGTGCGCCTGTGCAACGAGGTGCTCTGCGTGGGCCTGGCCATCGAGCGCGCCAGCCAGACGGAAATCGCCGCCATGGACGAGCTGCTGGCCCGCGTGCCGGCGCTGATCGCCGAGCGGGACGTGGCGGCGCTGTCCGCCCTGGACCTGCAATTCCACCTTGCCATTTCGGCGGCCGCGCGCAACCGCGTGCTGGCCGAGCTGCTGCGCGGCCTGCACGAGCGCCAGGCGCGCTTCTGGTTCCTCTCGCTGGCCACGGCCGGGCACCAGGAAGCGGTGCACCAGGAGCACCTTCGCATCCTCGAGGCCTTCCGCACGCGGGATGTGGCAGCGGGGCAGCGGGCCATGCGCGACCACATCGAAGCCTTCCGCAGCACCATCGGCAGGAGCATCTGAAGCCGGGGCAAACGGGCCCCGGCGCCTTTTCATGTACGCAAGGAGAATGACCATGGCACTGGATTTCATCGTCGCGGGCGAGCGTCGCCTCGCCTTCGAACCCCGGGAACTGGTGATCGCCGGCTGGACCGGGCGCAACCGGGTGGCCGTCGACCGGCACATCGCCGAGCTGGAGACGCTGGGCATCCGCCCGCCCACCGAGGTGCCGTGCTTCTACCAGGTGGCGGCTTCGCTGCTGACCACCGCCGAGAGCATTCAGCTGCCCCGCGACCATTCCACCGGTGAGGTGGAATGCGTGCTGATCGCCGCCTGGGACGGCCTTTACGTCGGCGTCGGTTCCGATCACACCGACCGCCAGGTGGAGGCGCTGGACATCACCCTGTCCAAGCAGCTCTGCGCCAAGCCGGTGAGCCGCCAGCTGTGGTCCTTCGACGAAGTGGCCGGGCATTGGGACAGCCTGGTGATGCGCTGCTGGCGCGAGCGCGAGGGCCAGCGCGAGCTGTACCAGGAGGGCGAAGCCGGCAGCATGCTCGACCCGCTGGACCTGATCGAGCGGCGCAACGGTGGCATGACCCTGCCCCAGGGCAGCGTGATGTTCTGCGGCACCCTCGAGGCGCTATTGCCCATCGCCCCGGGCGAGGCCTTCTGCGTCGAACTGCACGACCCGGTGCTGGAGCGCACCCTCAGCCACCGCTACACAGTGGAAGTACTGGAGGTGGAGGCATGAACGGCCTCGTCACCCTGGCGGAATGGTCCGCGCGCCTGTCCAACGGGCGCACCAGCAGCTGCGAGCTGACCGAAACCATGCTGACGCGCGCCCAGGAGCACTTCGCCGGCGGCGGCCATGCCTTCATGGAGCTGGACGAGGAGGGCGCCCGCGCCGCCGCCGCGTTCGCCGACCAGCGCCTGGCCCTGGGGCGACGGGTGTCGCCGCTCGATGGCCTGCCGGTGTCGATCAAGGACCTGTTCGACATCGCCGGCCAGGTGACCCGCGCCGGTTCGCGGGTGCTGGAATGGCAGGCCCCGGCCACGGTGGATGCGCCCGCCGTGGCGCGCCTGCGCGAGGCCGGCGCCGTGCTGCTCGGGCGCACCAACATGACCGAGTTCGCCTATTCCGGCCTTGGCCTCAACCCGCACTTCGGCACTCCCCTGTCGCCCGTGGGCGAGGGGCTGATTGCCGGGGGCTCCAGCTCCGGGGCCGCCGTCAGCGTGGCGCTGGGCATGTCGGTAGTGGCGCTGGGCACCGATACCGGCGGCTCGGTGCGCATCCCGGCGGCCTTCTGCGGCATCACCGGCTTCAAGCCCACGGCGCGACGGGTGCCCAGCGAGGGCATGGTGCCCCTGTCGCAGAGCCTGGATTCCATCGGCCCGCTGGCGCCCACGGTGGCCTGCTGCGCTCAGGTGGACGCGCTGCTGACCGGCGCGCAGCCCTGGCGCGATGCCGGCCTGCCGCTGCAGGGGCAGCGCTTCTTCGTCACCCCCGACTACGTTTTGGAAGACCTCGCGCCGGAGGTGGCGCAGGCCTTCGACTGGGCCATCGCGCGCCTGGCGGAGCAGGGCGCGGAGATCGTCGAATTCCGCTTCCCCGAGCTGCTGCGCCTGCCGGAGATCAATGCCGGTGGCGGCTTTGCGGCGGCCGAGTCCTGGCATTGGCACCGCGAGCGCCTGCTGGCCGAAAGCGCCCGCTACGACCCGCGCGTGGCGGTACGCATCGAGCGCGGCAGCCGGCAGAGCGCCTGCGACTACCTGGAGCTGCTGCTGGAGCGCGCCGAGCTGAAGGCCCGCGCGGCGGAGGTGCTGCTGGGCGCGGATGCCTGGCTGATGCCCACGGTTTCCATCGCGCCGCCGCGCCTGGCGGAGATCACCGATGACGACGCCTTCCAGCGCATCAACGCGCGGGTGCTGGCCAACCCCGCCGTCATCAACTTCCTCGACGGCTGCGCGCTGTCCATCCCATTGCCGGAACGCCCCGGCATCGCCCTGAGCCTGTGCGGGCTTGGCGGGCAGGACGCCAACATCCTGCAACTGGGGGCCGCGGTGGAGCGCTGCCTGGGCTGACCCTTCACCTCTGCGGGCGGCCTGGCCGCCCCGGGAGCGATCGCATGTCCATTTCCGATCCGGCCCGTTCGCGCCTGCGCGAGCGGGCTTACCGCCGCATCACCTGGCGCCTGGTGCCCTTCCTGGTGCTGCTGTTCATCCTCGCCTGGCTGGACCGGGTCAACGTCGGCTTCGCCAAGCTGCACATGCTCGACGACCTGGGCTTCAGCGAAGCCGTCTACGGCCTGGGCGCGGGCATCTTCTTCATCGGCTATTTCCTCTTCGAGGTGCCGAGCAACCTGCTGCTGGAGCGCATCGGCGCGCGGCGCACCCTGGCGCGCATCACCATTTGCTGGGGGCTGATCTCCACCGCCATGTTCCTGGTGACCACGCCGATGCAGTTCTATGTGCTGCGCTTCCTGCTCGGGGTGTTCGAGGCGGGCTTCTTCCCCGGTGTGGTGCTCTACCTCACCTACTGGTTCCCCAGCGCACGGCGCGCCCGGGTCAATGGCCTGTTCATGACCAGCTTCGCCCTGGCCGGGGTGGTAGGCGGGCCGCTGGCGGGGTTGATCATGACGGGCATGGCCGATGTCGGTGGGCTGGCCGGCTGGCAATGGCTGTTCATCGTCGAAGGCGTGCCCTCGGTGCTCGCCGGCCTGCTGGTGTTGCGCTACCTGCCCGAGCGCCCGGCGGACGTGCGCTGGCTGAGCGCCGCGCAGCGCGCCCTGGTGAGCGCCGAAGTGGCCGCCGACGCCGCCGCGCCGGGCAAGGCTTCCGGCCTGCGCGACGCCTTCTGCAACCCCCATGTGTGGCTGTGCGCGGCCATCTACTTCTGCCTGGTGAGCGGCAATGCCACCATCGCCTTCTGGGTGCCGACACTGATCCGCGATTTGGGTGTGCAGCGCAGCCTGGATATCGGCCTGCTGGCCGCCTTGCCCTTCGCCGTGGGCACGGTGGCGATGGTGCTCAACGGCATCCATTCCGACCGCAGCGGCGAACGGCGCCTGCACTGCGCCGGTGCCGCCGCCCTGGCCGCAGTCGGGCTGGCGGCCTGCGCCGCATCCATGGGGCATGGCGTGGCGGCGATGCTGGCGCTGACCCTGGCGGCGGTGGGCATCCTCGCCGCCTTCCCGGTGTTCTGGTCGCTGCCCACGCTGTTCCTCACCGGCACGGCGGCGGCCGGCGGCATCGCGGTGATCAACTCGGTCGGCAACCTCGCCGGCTTCGCCGCGCCCTACCTCATCGGCTGGGTGAAGGACCGCACCGGCGCACTGGCTGGCGGCCTCTATGGGGTGGCCGGCCTGGAGCTGCTGGCAGCGCTGCTGGTGGTGGTGTTCATCCGCAAGGCGCGGCGTGTGTAGACCCTTGCGTGGGAGGGCGTGCTGGTTACCTAGGGCCGAGCAGCAGACCGTCGCAAGCTGTGCTCGCTCCGCATGCACGAGGCTCTAACTGCTAAATTCAGTATTCCGAAGATTATTGGCGCTATTCTTCAATAAGACGTGTTTTTATGAAGTTATAGGGCTTTCCGAATTTTCATATAACTCTATAATTATGCGTATTAAAGGCGATTTCTGGGTTTAACACTCGATATGATGAATTTAGGTCTGGTAAAGCCGGCGGAAGTGGTCGAACTGCTCTGCGTGCGTCTGCGCCAGGAGCGCCTGATCCAGGGGATGACCCAGGCTGAGGTGGCCGCCCGTGCCGGTATCGGCGTTGGCACCCTGTCCAACCTGGAGGCCGGGCGCAGCGTCGCGTTCGACAGCGTGGTTCGCGTGGCGATGGTTCTGGGGCGTCTCGAGGAGCTGGAGCTGCTGTTCATGCCGCAACTGGAAAGCCTGGATGACATCCTTCGCTATGAGCAAGGCGCCCAGCGTCAGCGGGTGAAAAGGAAAGCCGGCGATGTCTAAGCGGGTCGACGTCTACTACGACGGCTGGGGCGCGCATTGGCGCTGGGGTTCGCTGGTTTCCTCGACCGCGCTCACCGGCCGCCCGTTGATCGCCTTCGAGTACAGCGAAGAGGCGCTGGAGTCGGGGCTGGAGCTGTCGTCCCTGCGTCTGCCCTTGAAAGGCCCACGGCTGCGCAGGGATTTTCCCGATCATCAGCTGTCGCTGCCGGGGCCGGTCTACGACTCGTTGCCCGATGGTTGGGGCATGTTGCTGATGGACCGCCTGTTCAAGCGCCGTGGGCTCAACCCCGCCCATGTCGGCCCCCTGGAGCGCCTGACCTACATAGGCGCGCATGCCATGGGGGCGATGTCGTTCGAACCGGCGGCAGCAGAACCGCCGCTGCCCGCCGAGGAGATTCCCCTCGAGCAGCTGGCGGCGGAGGTCCAGGAGGTGCTCGACGGCGAGGGCGGGGAGTTCCTGCAGCAGTTGATGCTCATGGGCGGCTCGCCGCACGGCGCACGGCCCAAGGTCCTGCTCTATCGCGACCCTGCGTCCGGCCGCTTCAGCACCGCGGCGGCACCTGGCCTGGATGCCTGGCTGATCAAGTTCCCGGCGGCCTGGGAGCACCCCGAGGTGTGTGCCACCGAGGCGGTCTACGCGCACTGCCTGCGCGAATGCGCGATCGACACCCCGGGCACCGAATACTTCGAACTACCCAATGGGCGGGCTGCGTTCGCCAGCCGACGATTCGATCGGCAGCAGGGCATGCGCGTCCCCATGCAGAGCCTGGCCGCCTTCACCGGGGCGGACTTCCGCGCAGCCGGCGCATTGGATTACACCAGCTTCCTGCGGGCGACCCAGTTCTGCTGCAACGACGTGCGGGAGAAGGCGCGCGCCTTCGAGCGGATGGTGTTCAACGTGGTGTTCAACAACCGCGACGACCACCCGAAGAACTTCGCCTACCGCATGTCTTCCAGCGGTCAATGGACCCTGGCCCCGGCCTACGACGTGACCTTCTGCGAAGGGCCGGGCGGCTACCACCAGATGGATGTGATGGGCGAAGCGCTGCGCATCACCCGCCAGCACCTGCTCAAGCTCGCCGTGGACGAGGCGGACCTCTCGGCGCGGGACGCCGCCGATGTCATCGCACGGATCTGCGACGTGGCCAGTGGTTTTACCGCCTGCGCCGAGGGCCAGTTCCCTCAGGGCATCACCCGTGACACGGTGCGCACGATCCAGGGGCGCATCGACGACAACATCGCGCTGCTCGGCTGAGGCGCGTACCCCGCCAAGGATGTGCTAAGCCTGCATAAGGCCGGCGCAGTGACATGCCGCAAGGATTTCACCGTGCAGCGCAACGGGCAGCGGGCCGGAGCCGCGCTACAATGCGCGCCTGCGTCGGGAACGGCGAGCCGGCGGTGCGTGTCCCATGCACGCGGCCCGGGCCTTCCCAGCCACCGATTTCAGCTTCGTTTTCACTTTGTATGAGGATCGCAGTATGTCTCGCACTTCCATCACCCTTGGCCTGGCGCTCGTAGGCGCTCTGCTGGCCGGCTGCAGCTCCACCGATGCGCCGGCGGAGAAACCTGCCGCCGCTGCCACCGAGAGCCTGCCGGCCGCCGCTCCTTCGGAAGACGGCCGCTGCTCGTCCGGCCCGGTGCGCTCGCTGATCGGCAAGGCCGCCACCCCCGAATTGGTGGAGCAGGCCAAGAACGCCGCCGGTGCCAGCGACGTGCGCGTACTCAAGCCGGGCAGCGTGATGACCCTGGAATACAACTCCCGCCGCCTCAACATCGACACCGACGACACCAACCTGATCAAGGGCGTCAGCTGCGGTTGAGCTGATCCACCTCCAGGGCCCGCGTCGCCGGGCCCTGTCCCTCCCGCTGCTGCCATAAGGCTCCGTCCACACCTGTGGTGGTGCCATCCTTCAAGGGTTACGGACTTCGCCCTCTGTGCCCGCAACGTCCCGCCCCCTAGCATCTGAGCTTCATCGCTTCCCGCCCGGCTGGATCGCACCCCTGACGATTCGGCATCACCCCGCGCGGGAAACACCGCATCACCGCAATCGACAGGAGTTAGCCATGACACTGCACTTCACCGTGGCCGGTGGGGAGTCCCTCGCGTTCGACGTGCGCAGCCTGGTGGTCGCCGGCTGGACCGGGCGCGATGCCGACCAGGCCAGCGCCCAGGCCCGTACCCTGAGTGCACCGCCGCCGCAGGAGTTGCCCCGCTTCTTCGAGCTGTCTGCCGACCTGCTGAGCACCGATGAGGACTTCCAGGTGCCGGGCAACGACTCTTCCGCCGAGGTGGAGTGCGTACTGTTCTCCACCGGCACCGCGCTCTACGTCGGCATTGGCTCCGACCATGCGGACCGCCGCGTGGAGGGCTACGACGTAGCCGTCTCCCGCCAGCTCTGCCTCAAGCCGGTGGGGCGCGAGCTGTGGCGCTTCCACGAGGTGGCGGGGCATTGGGACCAGTTGCTGCTGCGCTGCTGGCGCCATGTGGAGGGGCGGGACGAGCTGTCCCAGACCGGGCTGGTGGCGACGCTGCTGGACCCCCGCGAGCTCATCGCCCGGCGCACCGGCGATGCCAGCCTGCCGGCCGGCACGGCGATGTTCTGCGGCACCTTGCCCTTCATCGGCGAACCGCTGCCGGGGGAAGGGTTCAGCGTCGAGCTGCACGACCCCGTCCTGGGGCGCAGCCTGCGTCACAGCTACCGGGTCAAGCCCCTCGCCTGAGGGGCTCAGCCCAGCTTCATCACCACCACGCCGAGGGCGATCACCGCGCACGCCAGCAAGCGGATCGGCTTCATGGGCTCCTTGAGGAACAACCAGCCGATCAGCAACGCGAACACCACGCTGGTCTCGCGCAAGGCAGAGACCAGCGCCACCGGCGCCCGCGTCATCGCCCAGATGACGATGCTGTAGGCCAGCAGCGACATGGCGCCGCCCGCCAGGCCGCTCTTCCAGTACGGGCCCAGTTGCAGGAATACGCGCGGCCCGCGCTGCACCGCGATCACCCCGGCCATCACCCAGCCATTCACCGCGAACAGCCAGGCGGCGTAGGACAGCGCATCGCCGTTGCTGCGTGCGCCCACCGCGTCGGAGAGGGTGTAGCCGGCGATGAAGGCTGCGGTCATCAGCGAGCAGAACAGCATCGAGCGATTGATCCCGCCCCCGGCACGCCCGCCGCGCCAGGCCATCAGCCAGATGCCGGTGACCAGGGTCAGCAGGCCGGCCAGTTCGGCGTGGCCGAGCCCGTCGTGGAGGAAGGCCAGGGACAGCAGCGCCACCATCAGCGGCGAGCTGCCCCGGGAAATGGGGTAGACCTGCCCGAGGTCGCCGTACTGATAGGCGCGGGCGAGGAAGTGGTTGTAGCCGATGTGCAGCACGGCGGAGAGGATGATCCAGGGCCAGGCGGCGGCCACCGGGAAGGCCACGAAGGGCAGGGCGCAGAGGGAGACCAGGCCGGCGGCCATCTGGATCAGGGTGGCGGTGAGCAGGCGGTCGAGGCCGATCTTCAGCAGCGCGTTCCAGCCCGCATGCAGGGCGGCCGCCGCCATTACCACCAGAAAGACCGAGGTTTCCACGCGCGAGGTTCCTTGTACCGACGGAGCGACGGCGCCCACGAGGGGCGCCGCGAAGGAGGCGCGATAGTGACACAGCCCAACGGCCGCTGTGAAACCGCCGCACCTCGCGCTTCCGTAGCCCGGGCTTCAGCCCGGGAAGCTCGCCGAGAGCCTCAGTTGATCGGCAACGCCACCGGGCGGATCGGCGCGGCGTCGGCACCGCGGAACTTCAGCGAGGCGCCGATGAAGGCGAACTCGTAGACCTTGTCCCGCGAGAGGCCTTCCAGGTCCACCAGCTCCATGATGGGCGCGCCCTGCTGGGCCAGCAGGTAGGTGTGCACCGGGATGTAGTTCTCCGGCACCTCGGTGGGGAAGGTCTCGAAGCTCAGGTTGTCCGCGCCTACCACCATGGCGCCGCCTTCCTCGATGAGGAACTTCGCTGCGTCCAGGCTCAGGCCCGGCGGGTTGGTCATGTAGCGCTGGGCGTTCTCGTAGTCGCGCATGCGCCCGGTGCGGATCAGCACCACATCGCCTTTCTCCAGGCGCACGCCCTGCTTGTTCAGGGCCTGGCGCAGGTCCAGGCGGGTGACGCGGTAGCTGTCCGGCAGCATCTCCACGCCCTTGGCGGCGGGCACGTCGATCAGCACGCCACGGGCGACGATGGGGGGCAGCTTCTCGGCGCCGGTCACGTTCCAGCCCCGGTCGCCCAGGTGGTCGGCGGCGGCATAGCCGTTCCAGATCTTGCCCTCCAGGCCGAAGTGGTTGAGCGCGTCGATATGGGTGCCCATGTGGGCGTACATGGACACTGCCGAACCGGTGTAGCTGACGTGGCGGTTCATCGCCTCGCCCACGCCCATCGGGTCGGCCAGCAGATTGCCGTGGGGCGTGTGGGTCATCCACATCTGGTAGGGCGGGTCGCCGGCGGCCTGCCAGCTGGGCATGCCGATGAAGTACTCCACGGCCAGGTCATAAGCCTTGCCGCCGGCGAGGCGGCCGAGGATGGCGGCGCGGGATTCGGGGGTGATCAGGTTGAGGCGGCCGATCTCGTCCTTTTCGCCCCAAGGGCTCTTGCCGACTTCCTCGGCGGCGAGGGCGCCCTGGGCCAGGGCCAGCAGCAGGGGCAGGGCAGCGAGGCGGGAAAGGGGGCGGGGCAGGTGCATGGCGGAACTCCTGGGTGGTGATGAGTGCCGTGATGGTATTTGTTGAGCCTGGCGAGATAATCTGCGCATCCGCTGAAAGACATTCAACCAAAGGGAAAATATGGACCTGCTCGTTGCCATGCGCACCTTCCGCCGCGTCGTCGAGCTCGACGGCTTCAGCAAGGCCGCCCTCGACCTGGGCCAGTCCACCGCGGCGGTGAGCAAGCAGGTGCGCCAGCTGGAGGCGCGCCTGGGCAACCTGTTGCTGCTGCGCACCACGCGGCGCATGAGCCTCACCGACACCGGGCGTGCCTACTTCGCCGAATGCTGCCGCCTGCTGGACGAGCTGGAGACCCTGGAAAGCGCCACCGCCCAGGGTGCGGGCGAGGTCAGCGGGCGCCTGCGGGTGAATGCGCCGCTGTCGTTCAGCCTCAAGGTGCTGTCGCCGCTGCTGGCGGAGTTCATGGCGCTCTACCCGCAGCTGAACGTGGAGCTGACCCTCGACGACCACCTGCTGGACCCGGTCTCCGAAGGCTTCGACGTCTCCTTGCGCATCCGTTCCAGCCTGGCCGACTCCACGCTGATCGCCCGGCGCCTGGGGGAGGTGGAGCAGGTGATCTGCGCCTCCCCGGGCTACCTCGCGGCGCGGGGCACGCCGCAGCGGCTCGAAGACCTCTGCAGCCACGACTGCCTCGCCTACCGCCTGGCCGACAGCCCCGGCGGCTGGCGCCTGGACGGCCCCAAGGGGCGCGGCGTCGAGCTGCGCACGCGGCTCTCGGTGGACAACAGCCTGATGCTCGGCGACCTGCTGGTGGCCGGTGCCGGCATCGGTGCGCTGCCGTCCTTCATCGCCGCACCGCTCCTGGCCAGCGGCCAGCTGCAGCAGGTGCTGCCGCAACAGCAACTTGCCCGACGCAGCATCTACGCCCTCTACGCCAGCAACCGCCACCTGCAGCAGAAGGTGCGGGTGTTCGTCGACTTCCTGGCGGAGCGGCTGGAGGGATGAAGCCCCTTCACAGGCGGGCGCCGCAGCTCGTCTGTTAAGCCGTAGGTCGGGTGCAGCCCGACGCTGTGGCCGATCAACTACGCGGGTTTCACCCGCCCTACGGAGCGCGGTGTCGTCGGGGCCTTGATCGCGAATAAATGCGCTCCCACTGCCGGCATCAGGCATCACCCGCCTACCACCCGAAATGTAAGTACTGGTGTTTTTGTGCGTGCGACTTGATCGAGGTCAGGGTGGGCCTTCGCCGCTGAGTGCCCAATAGAGAGGATTTCAGAAGACTCTTTCGGAGGAATCAGAAGATGTCCTCAGATACCCACCCAGTGCCGCATCCGGGCGCGCTTGACGTCCGCAGCACAGTAAACGGCCTCGAAGCAGGATGCTGAGCCTATGAGCAGTTACGAGAAACACGGCAATCCGGGCCTGGATGCCGTCATGAAGGTGATCGGCGGCAAATGGAAGGCGCAGATCCTCTACAGCCTCGGCGACCAGACACGTCGCTTCGGTGAGCTGCGCCGGCAGATCGGCGGCATCAGCGAGAAGATGCTGGTGCTGCAGCTGCGCGAGCTGGAGCTGGAAGGCCTGGTGCTGCGCCGCGACTACCAGCAGGTGCCGCCCCGGGTGGAATACCGCATCACCCCGCTGGGCGCCTCGCTGGTGGACGCACTCAAGGTGCTCGACGACTGGGGCCAGCGTCACGGCGGGCAGATCGGCCTGCCGCCCCGGGTGATGGAGGACGAGTAGCGGCACGCGGGCTTCACCCGCCCTACGGGATTGGGCATCGCATGTAGGTCGGGCGCAACCCGACACGCTTGCCGGAAACGCGGGCTTCACCCACCCCACGGAGCTTTGCCGGGCGTAGGGTGGAGGTCGCTTTTTACCTCCACCAGCGGTGCCGCGCCGTGCTGCGAATGGTGGACGGGTGAAGCGTCGTCCACCCGAACCGTCACTCCCAGTCAGCACAGACGCATCCCGGGATGTGGAGGTCGTTTTTTACCTCCACCAGGCGAGGTTGCAGGACTGCACCGACGGTACTGCCGGCTACTCCCATCGCGAATGAATTCCCACAGGTTGAGCGTCGGATGTAGGTCGGGTGCAACCCGACGTGGTTACCCCTGAATGCAAACGGCCCCGCATGTGCGGGGCCGTTGTTCATCCGTCGTCTGCGTCAGATGCGGAAGCTGCCTACCAGGTGCTTCAGGCGTTCGGCCTGTTGCTCCAGGTCGGCGCAGGCGCGCAGGGTGGCCTGGAGGTTTTCCACGCCTTCCTGGTTGAGGGTGTTGATCTCGGTGATGTCCATGTTCAGGGCTTCGACCACCGAGGTTTGCTCCTCGGTGGCGGTGGCCACGGACTGGTTCATGCCGTCGATCTCGCCGATGCGCTGGGTCACGCTGGAGAGGCGCTCGCCGGCCAGGTTGGCGATTTCCACGCTCTGCTGGCTGTAGCGCTGGCTCTCGGTCATGGTGCCCACCGCTTCACGGGAGCCGACCTGCAGCTCTTCGATCATCTTGTGGATTTCCTGCGCCGACTCCTGGGTGCGGTGGGCCAGGTTGCGCACCTCGTCGGCGACCACGGCGAAGCCACGACCGGCTTCACCGGCGCGGGCCGCTTCGATGGCGGCGTTGAGCGCCAGCAGGTTGGTCTGCTCGGAGATGCCTTTGATCACGTCGAGGATCTGGCCGATGTTCACCGTCTTACCGGCCAGGGTTTCGATCTGGGTGCTGGAGGCACTGATCTTGGTGGACAGCTCGTGCATGGCGGTCAGCGTCTTGCCCACCACCTGCTTGCCTTCCTCGGCCAGTTCGCGGGCGTCGGAGGCCTGGTGCGAGGCATCGGCGGCGTTGCGGGCGATCTCCTGGGCAGCGGCGCCCAGTTCGTTGATCGCGGCGGCGACGCTGTTGGTGCGCTGGGCCTGCTCGTCGGAGTTGTGCATCGAGGAGTTGGAGGCGTTGACCACCAGCTTGGCCACTTCGTTGACCTGGATGGTGGCCGAGGACACCTCGCGGATCGACGCGTGGATACGCGACACGAAGCGGTTGAAGGCCTGGGCCAGCTCGCCGAACTCGTCCTGGGAGTGCACGTCCAGGCGGCGGGTCAGGTCGCCTTCGCCCTCGGCGATGTCACCCATGGCGCGGCCCATCACCAGCAGCGGCTGCATCAGCACGCGGATCAGCATGCCCAGCAGGAAGAAGGTCACGACCACCGCGATGAGGGTGGCGATGATGGCCGAGGTGCGGAACTCGCCGAGCATGGAGAAGGCAGCGTCCTGGTCCAGCACCAGGGCGATGTACCAGTCGGTGGACGGCACGCCCTCGATGGGGGTGAAGGAGATGAACTGGGTGCGGCCGTCCACGTCGATCTCGGAAACGCCCGGGCGGATCACCGGGGCGGCGCCGGGGTAGAGGTCGCTGAGGTTCTTGAGGATGTACTGGTTCTGCGGGTGCAGCAGTACCTTGCCTTGGGCGCTGACCAGGAAGGCGTGGCCGTTGCCCTTGAAGTTCAGCGAGTTGATCAGGCGGGTGATGCTGTCCAGGTCCATGTCGGCACCGGCGACGCCGACGAAGCGGCCATCGACGCGCACCGGGGTGGCGATGGTGATCACCAGCTTGCCCGAGGAAGCGGCGATGTAGGGCTCGGTGAGAATGGTGCCCTGGGCGGCGCTGGCAGCCTTGTACCAGCCACGCTGGCGCGGGTCGTAGTCGGACGGGCGATTGCCGGCCGGCACCGAGAACATCAGGCCGTCTTCACCGCCGAAGTAGCTGAGCTGGAAGCGCTGGCCATACACCGGCAGGCCGATGGAGCGGGCCAGTTGTTCCTTCTCGGTGCCATTGGCAGCGACCTGCTGCCCGAGGGAATCGAGCAGCTGGATGCGGCCTTCGAGCCAGTTCTTGATGTTGCTGGTGGTGAGGGCGCCGAGGTCCTGCAGGGAGTTGTGCACGTCGGTGCGCAGGGTCTGGCGCTGGCGGTAATCGTTGAACAGCACGAAGCAGGCGAAGGCGGTGATCATCACCAGGGACGCTGCCAGGAGGATCTTGTGGCTGAACTTCAGGTTTTTGGGCATCGCAAGGGTATCCACGTGTTCTGGCAGCGGGTGTGCCTGTTATCGACAGCCGGGTTTTGCCAGGCTGCGGGATAGTCGTTACAGCGCGGAGTACGGGGTCGCCGTCTGGCCGCGAACACAGCCAGGGCCGGGCCGACGCACGAAGCGGGCCTTGGCTGGACGCTGTGAGGGTTCCGCAGGACGCGGAGAAGGGTCCGGGCGCCGTGGCGCTAAGGGACATGAGCCCGGGTTGCGGGCGTTGTATCTGCGGGCATTCCATCGCCGATCGGCCCGACACGGGAACGCATGGCGCCGGGTGGCGCGCATGATGTCATTTTGGTTGTGACGGGTGAATCCCCCTCGGTCATATTTACAGCGCAACGCGGACGGATGGGTGCAACCGGGTGCTACCCGTCCGCGGCCTAGGCGTGCTTCGCCAGGTCCTTCAGCAGCTCCGCCGGCGCCGTCCAGGGCAGGTTGTGGGCTTCGGCGACGCCGGCAATGGCCAGGCGGCCATGGGCGACGTTGAGGCCGTTGCGCAGGTGCGCGTCGTCCGCCAGGGCCTTGTACGTGCCCTTGTTGGCCAGGGCGATGACGAAGGGCAGGGTGGCGTTGTTCAGCGCCAGGGTCGCGGTGCGTGCCACGGCACCGGGCATGTTGGCCACGCAGTAGTGCACCACGCCGTCGACCTTGTAGGTGGGCGCCGCGTGGGTGGTGGCGTGGGAGGTTTCCGCGCAGCCGCCCTGGTCGATGGCGACATCCACCAGCACCGCGCCTTCGGCCATCAGTGCCACCATCTCGGCGGTGATCAGTTTCGGCGCGGCGGCACCGGGCACCAGTACGCCGCCTATCACCAGGTCGGCGCCCAGCACCTGCTCGCGCAGGGCCGCGTGGGTGGAACAGAGGGTGACGATGCGGTTGCCGTAGAGGGTGTCCAGGCGGCGCAGGGCATCGACGCTGCGGTCCAGCACGGTAACGTCGGCACCCATCCCCACGGCCATGGCCACCGCGTGGCTGCCGACCACCCCGGCGCCCAGCACCACCACCTTGCCCGGGGCCACCCCGGGCACGCCGCCGAGCAGCACGCCGCGCCCGCCACGAGCCTTCTCCAGGCAGCTGGCGCCGGCCTGGATGGACATGCGCCCGGCCACTTCGGACATCGGCGCCAGCAGGGGCAGGCGGCCGAGGTGGTCGGTGACCGTCTCATAGGCGATACAGGTGGCGCCCGAGGCCATCAGTTCCTCGGTCTGCGGCCGGTCGGGGGCCAGGTGCAGGTAGGTGAACAGCGTCTGGTCCGAGCGCAGCCGCGAACGTTCGGTGGCCAGGGGCTCCTTGACCTTCACCAGCAACTGCGCGGTGTAGAAGAGCTCGTCGGCGCTGGCGGCGATATGCGCGCCGGCCTCCTGGTAATCGGCGTCGCTGAAACCGATACCGGCACCGGCGTGGGTCTCGATCCACACCTCGTGGCCGAGCCGGTGCAGCTCCGCGACCGATTGCGGGGTCAGCCCCACACGGTATTCGTGGTTCTTGATCTCCCTGGGCACGCCGATTCGCATGGCCATCTCCTCCAGGCGGGAAGGGTTCCTGTCTGGAGTGTAGAAAAGCTTGGCTAATTCGTAGGATGGGTAGAGCTACGCGAAACCCATCAATTTGCACGGCGGGCGCGAATCCATAGGTGATTCGCGGCGCCGACAGGGGCAGAACGTAGGGCGGGTGAAACCCGCGTGGCCGGTATTCGTGTTGCGATTTGCGGGGCGTCCTGCAACTTCGCCTGATGGGTTTCGCTGTGCTCTACCCATCCTACGGGCGACGTGGGCATTTCGCGGTTCAGCTTGTAGCCCGGGCTTCAGCCCGGGAATGCCAGGCATCCGCTCTACGGCTTGCGCAACCACTGCAGAACGTAGGGCGGGTGAAACCCGCGTGGCCGGTATTCGTGTTGCGATTTGCAGGGCGTCCTGCAACTTCGCCTGATGGGTTTCGCTGTGCTCTACCCATCCTACGGGCGACGTGCAGCGCCCGGTCTACGGCTTGCGCAACCACTGCAGGAAGCCACCCTTGCGCAGGGCGGTGGGCTTTTGCAGCAGCAGGGAGTGGCTGGCCTGCTCGCGGAAGGCATGCAGGCGGTTGAGCGCGGTGCGGATTTCGCTGCGCTGCTCCAGGCAGGTGCGGATGTTGTCGCGGTCGATGCGGTACAGGCGGCAGGAGGTGAGGGCTGTGAAGCGGGCCCGGGAGGGCGTGTCATCGATGATGCCTTCCTCGCCCATGATCTCGCCCGGGCCCATGCGCCCGGCCTCGACCCAGGCGTCGCCGTCGGGCACCGCCGCCGAGACCACGCCGGTGCCGATCACCAGCAGGTGCTCGGCCACCTCGCCGACGTTGAGCACCACCTGGCCGGCCAGGTAGTCGCGGGCCTCCATGGCCTGGGCGATCAGGTCCTTCTCCTCGTTGCCCAGGGCACGGAAGATCTTCACCTCGTCCAGCAGCAGGCGCTGGCGCGGCTGGGGCAGGGCGTCGGCGTTCCACACCACGCCGCTGGCCTCCAGGTGGCGGTGGGCGAGGTCGAACATCAGGTTGCGCACTTCCACCTTGCTGGTCTTCGGGCCGATGAAGCCGCTGGCCTCGTAGACATTGACCGAGGCGCCGGCGCTCTTGATCGAGACTTTCGGTGCAGGGGAACTGAGCAGCGCGCTGCAGCCCTGCAGGGTCTTCTCCAGGGCATCCAGCACCCGTCGCGGGCGCACGCTGGCCGGCACTTCCAGGCTGATGGCGACCCCGTGGGCGTCGTTGGGGCGGCTGCTGTTGATGATCTTCGCCTTGGCCGCCACCGAGTTGGGGATCACCGCCGTGCTGCCCTGGCCGGTGAGCAGGTGGGTGGCGCGCCAGTCGATCTCGATGACCTTGCCCTCGGTGCCGTCGATGGAGATCCAGTCATCCAGCTGATAGGGCTTGGTGGTGTTGAGGATGATCCCGGAGAACACGTCCGCCATGGTGCTTTGCAACGCCAGGCCGACGATGATCGCCATGGCGCCGGAGGTGGCCAGCAGGCCCTTGACCGGCAGCTGCATCACATAGCCGGCGGCGGCGACTATGGCCACGAGGAAGATCACCGCGCCCATCACGTCCTGCAGCAGGCGCCCGGTGTGGCCGTTGCGCGAGATCAGCAGCAGGCCCAGCACCACGGTGAGGGTGCGTGCGCAGTACAGCCACCAGACAATCTCCAGCACCGTGGCGGTCAGCGCCTGGGCGGTGTCGGCACCGGGCGGTGGCAGCAGCGGGCTGAGCCCGGCACCGATGATCAGCGCGCTGTAGGCGAGGAATAGCCCCAGGCGTGCCAGCACCCGCCAGGCCGGCGGATTGGCCGGCAGCAGGCGCCAGAGGACCAGGTCGATGAGCACCAGGGCGACGCCGAAGATCAGCGGGTAGTTCTGCAGCAGGTCGGGCATTCGCGGGGCCTCGGGGCGGTGGCGATGGCGGGGCGCGCAAGCATCTCGCTGGCACGCGCCCGGCGCAAGAGGGGCGATCACGGCGGTGCACTCTGGCCCAGCACGCGCCGCTCGAAAGCCCCTGGAGGTGCCGGAATAGACGCTTTGGTCATCACCAGCGCACATCGGCGCCAAGCCAGCACATGCATACAAGTAACCCCTGGCCCGGCGCGGCACCATGGTCGTCGATCAACGCTGCGGGACTCGCTGTTGGCACCTGCAATGGCTCGCCGGCGCCGGCCCATTCACAGGGCCCGTGTCGCGCTTCGGCGGGTACGGCGCAACCGCGCTGCTACGCTGAATTTCCCGGCGCCGGCCGCCGGCGCTCAACCCCTGGACAGGAGCTGGACATGCCCGATGAACTCACGCGGGAAGTCGTCACCCTGCTGGTACGCCACCGTATCCGCGCGGGCAGCGAGGCCGCTTACGAAGCCTGGCTGCGCCGCACCATCACCACTGCACGGGGCTACCCGGGCCACCTGGGCATCGACGTGATGCGCGGCCACGAGGCCGGCCTGGCGCTGTTCACCTGCGTGCTGCGCTTCGCCAGCACCGGGCAGCTGCAGGACTGGCTGGATTCCACCGAGCGCCGCGCGCTGATCGCCGAAGCCGAGCCGCTGCTGGCCGACGGTGACCGCATCGAGGTGCAGGACGAGCGCGAATTCTGGTTCACCCCGCAAGCACCGGATGCGCCCCAGCCGCCGCGCTGGAAGCAGGCCTGCGTCACCTTCCTGGTGATCCTGCCGCTGAGCCTGCTGGTGCCGCTGCTCTGGCAGCCGGCCTTCGCCCGCCTGCCCTGGCTGGGCAGCTACCTGGGCAGCAACCTGGTGATCACCGCCAGCATCGTGCTGCTGGTGGTGTACCTCTTCATGCCCCGCGCCACCCGGCTGTTCGCCGGCTGGCTCAACGCCCGCTGACCGGAGAACCCCATGGACAACGACGACACCAACCAGGGCCGCCGCAGCTTCCTCGCCAACAGCTCCCTGCTGGGTGCAGCGGGCGCGCTCTGGTCCGCCCTGCCTTTCGCCGGCATGCCCGGCGCCTCTTTCGCCGCCACTTCGGGAACCGACATGAAAGCCGACCTCATCCTCTTCAACGGCCGCCTGCACACGGTGGACCGCGACAACCCTAGCGCTACGGCCGTGGCCATCAAGGACGGCCGCTTCATCGCCGTCGGCAGCGATGCCGAGGCCATGGCCCTGCGCGGCGATGCCACCCGCGTCGTCGACCTGAAGAAGCGCAGCGTCATCCCCGGCCTCAACGACTCGCACCTGCACCTCATCCGTGGCGGCCTCAACTACAACCTGGAGCTGCGCTGGGAGGGCGTGCCGTCCCTGGCCGATGCCCTGCGCATGCTCAAGGACCAGGCCGACCGCACGCCCACGCCGCAATGGGTGCGCGTGGTCGGCGGCTGGAACGAATTCCAGTTCGCCGAGAAGCGCATGCCGACCATCGAGGAGCTGAACAAGGCCGCGCCGGATACCCCGGTGTTCGTGCTCCACCTCTACGACCGCGCGCTGCTCAACCGCGCCGCGCTCAAGGTGGTCGGCTACACCAAGGACACGCCCAACCCGCCGGGCGGCGAGATCGTCCGCGACAGCCGTGGCGAGCCCACCGGCATGCTGGTGGCCCGCCCCAACGCGATGATCCTCTACTCGACCCTGAGCAAGGGGCCGAAGCTGCCGCTGGACTACCAGGTCAACTCCACCCGCCAGTTCATGCGCGAGCTCAACCGCCTGGGCATCACCAGCGCCATCGACGCCGGCGGCGGCTACCAGAACTACCCCGAGGACTACCAGGTGATCGAGCAGCTGGCCAAGGCCGACCAGCTCACCGTGCGCATCGCCTACAACCTGTTCACCCAGAAGCCCAAGGAAGAGCTGGAAGACTTCAAGCGCTGGACCGGCTCGGTGAAATACGGCCAGGGCAACGACTTCCTGCGGCACAACGGCGCCGGCGAGATGCTGGTGTTCTCCGCCGCCGACTTCGAGGATTTCCTCGAACCGCGCCCGGACCTGCCGCAGACCATGGAGCAGGAGCTGGAGCCGGTGGTGCGTCACCTGGTGGAGCAGCGCTGGCCCTTCCGCCTGCACGCCACCTATGACGAATCCATCTCGCGCATGCTCGACGTGTTCGAGAAGATCAACCGCGACATCCCCTTCAACGGCCTGCCCTGGTTCTTCGACCACGCCGAGACCATCACGCCGAAGAACATCGAGCGCGTGCGCGCCCTGGGCGGCGGCATCGCCATCCAGGACCGCATGGCCTTCCAGGGCGAATACTTCGTCGAGCGCTACGGCTCCAAGGCCGCCGAGAAGACCCCGCCGATCCAGCGCATGCTCGCCGAGGGCGTGCCGGTGGGCGCCGGCACCGACGCCACCCGCGTGTCCAGCTACAACCCCTGGACCTCGCTCTACTGGCTGGTCAGCGGCCGCACCGTCGGCGGCCTGGAGCTGTACCCCCAGGGCCTGAGCCGCGCCACCGCGCTGGAGCTGTTCACCCACGGCAGCGCCTGGTTCTCCTCGGAGCAGGGCAAGAAGGGCCAGATCAAGGTGGGCCAGCTGGCTGACCTGGTGGCGCTCTCGGCGGACTTCTTCAGCGTCGAGGAAGAGGCCATCAAGTGGATCGAGTCCGTGCTCACGGTGGTGGACGGCAAGGTGGTGCACGCCGCCGCCGAGTTCGACGACCTGGCGCCGCCGACCGTGCCGGTGCTGCCGGACTGGTCGCCGGTGGCCAAGGTGCCCGGCCACTGGCGCCCCAGCGCGCCGCTGGTGGCCCAGGTGCACCAATGCGTCGGCCCGTGCGGCGTGCATGCCCACAGCCATGAGCGGGCGCGCCTTTCCAGCGTGCCGGTGAGCGACTTCCAGGGCTTCTGGGGCGCCTTCGGCTGCTCCTGTTTCGCCTTCTGACCACCCCGAATCCCTTCCGCCGGCCCACCAGGCCGGCGCCCAACCGAAGCAAGGAGCAATGCCATGGCTTACCGCTATAACCGCCTCGACAAGAACAACGCCGTCGTTCTGCTGGTCGACCACCAGGCCGGCCTGCTGTCGCTGGTGCGCGACTTCACCCCCGACGAGTTCAAGAACAACGTGCTGGCCCTGGCCGACATCGCCAAGTTCTTCAACCTGCCGACCATCCTCACCACCAGCTTCGAAAACGGCCCCAACGGCCCCATCGTGCCGGAGCTCAAGGCCCTGTTCCCGGATGCGCCCTACATCCCGCGCCCCGGCCAGATCAACGCCTGGGACAACGCCGACTTCGTCGACGCGGTGAAGGCCACCGGCCGCAAGCAGCTGATCATCGCCGGCGTGGTGACCGACGTCTGCGTGGCGTTCCCGACCCTGTCGGCGCTGGAGGAGGGCTTCGATGTGTTCGTCGTCACCGACGCCTCCGGCACCTTCAACCCGGTGGTGCGCGACGCTGCCCTCGACCGCATGAGCCAGGCCGGCGCCCAGCTGATGAACTGGTTCAGCGTCGGCTGCGAGCTGCACCGTGATTGGCGCAACGACATCGAAGGCTTCGGCGGCATCCTCGGCGGCCACCTGCCGGCCTACGCCAACCTGATCCAGAGCTACAGCCAGAAGTCCTGATCCACGGGCGGCCCCGCAAAGGGGCCGTTTCTGCACAAATCTTCCAGACGCGTTTTTCCGACGACGGATAATGGCCTTTCACCCGCGCCCGGTGCAGGCTTGCACCCTGGCCTTTGGAGAGCCCCTTGGAAAACCGCAACTGGATCGATCTCGCGCAGGACGGTGACACGGGCATCGAGACCATCCGCGCCCATTTCCAGGGCCACGCCTACGACCCCCATTGGCACGACAGCTACCTGGTGGGCGTCACCGAGCAGGGCGTGCAGCAGTTCAACTGCCGGCGCCGGCGCAACGTCAGCACACCGGGGCAGGTGTTCCTGCTGGAGCCGGGCGAGATCCACGACGGCCACGCGCCCACCGCAGACGGCTTCACCTATTCCATGCTCTACCTCGACCCGCACTGGGTGGCGCGCGAGATGCACGCGCTGTTCGAGGACGCGCCAGCCGGCTGCCAGCCGAGCTTCGCCGACACCCTGGCCCGCGACCCGACGCTGGCCCATGCCACCCTGCAGGCCTTCCACGCCCTGCATGGCAACGAGGTGCGCATGCTGCGCCAGGCCGCCATCGACCATCTGCTGGCGAAGATGACCGGGCACCTGCACTGGCGCCTGCGCCAGCAACAGGACCTACGCCTGCCCCAGGTGGCGCTGCGCGCGCGGGACTACCTGCACGCGCACCTGGACGAGGAGATCGGCCTGGACGACCTGGCCCGCGCCACCGGCGTCGACCGCTTCCGCCTCACCCGCGCCTTCAAGGCCGCCTTCGGCCTGGCGCCCCATGCCTACCTGATCCAGCTGCGCCTGGCCCGTGCCCGCACCCTGCTGGCCCGGGGCGACACGCCGGCGCAGGTCGCCAGCGCCCTCGGCTTCGCCGACCAGAGCCACCTCGGGCGCTGGTTCCGCCGTGCCTACCGGCTGACCCCGGCGGATTACCGCAAGCGCTGCTCAAAGCTTCCAGACTGAGTCGGGCACGGCGGTGACCATGGGGCTCGTCTTCACAGGAGCCCTTGCCGATGTCCGTTTCCCTTTCTCTTCACCCTCGTTGCGGGGGCTGACCATGGAACAGTTGCTGCCTTTCCTGCTGTTCGCCTTCGTCGCCTCCATCACCCCCGGGCCCACCAATATCCTGGTGCTCAGCAACGCCTCGCGCTTCGGCCTGGGCGCGGCGCTGCCCATCGTCCTCGGCGCCTGTTCCGCCGCCGCAGCCATCGTGCTGCTGGTGGGGCTGGGCCTGGGCGAGGTGCTGGCCAGCCACCCCATGCTGCAACAGGCCATGGCCTGGGCCGGCATCGCCTGGCTGAGCTGGCTGGCCTGGCAGATCTTCCGCAGCGAGGCGCGCTCGCTGGACGACCCGGCCGACCCCGGCACGCGCCTCGGCCTGGCCGGCGCCATCGGCCTGCAGCTGGTCAACCCCAAGGTGTGGATGATGGCCCTGGCGGTGGTCGGCGTATTCGCCGGGGAGGGTGCCGACAAGGCCGCGCGGGTGGTGACGCTGTCCCTGGCCTTCCTGCTGGTCTCCATCCCCTGCATGGGCGTCTGGGCACTGCTCGGCTTCGGCAGCGCCCGCCTGTGGCGCAGCGCCGCCGCGCAAAAGCGCTTCAACCAGGCCATGGCCCTGCTGCTCCTGGCCTCCGCCTGGCTCAGCCTGTTGGTCTAGCGCGCATTGTCGGGTACGCCGGCACGATGCCCCACATGGCACCTGTAGGGGCGAATTCATTCGCCCATCGGCCTCGCCGCGGGCTTTCCCTGTGGGAGCGGCTTCAGCCGCGAAAGACTCACCGCCGGCACTTGGCTTCGAATGGCCGGATGATCCATCGCGAATGAATTCGCTCCCACGAGGCGTGGCATGCGTGTGGGCTGGAAGGTCGCTTGGTGGATGAAAAGAGCGCCATCCACCCTACACAACGGTCGGCCCGGCGTCGTAGGTTGGCGCCGAGCGCAGCGAGGCCCAACACAGCGATGTCCGGCCTCGCTGCGGGCTTTCCCTGTGGGAGCGGCTTCAGCCGCGAAAGACTCCCCGCCGGCACTTGGCTTCGAATGGCCGGATGATCCATCGCGAATGAATTCGCTCCCACGAGGCGTGGCATGCGTGCGGGCTGGAAGGTCGCTTGGTGGATGAAAAGAGCGCCATCCACCCTACGCCCCGGTCGGCTCCGTCGATCAGGCAGGGCATGTAGGTTGGCGCCGAGCGCAGCGAGGCCCAACGCAACGATGTCCGGCCTCGCTGCGGGCTTTCCTTGTGGGAGCGGCTTCAGCCGCGAAAGACTCACCGCCGGCACCTGGCTGCGAGTGGGCAGGCACTCCATCGGCTCCCACAATGGGCCATCGCAGCCCAATAAAAAGCCCGCCATGAAGGCGGGCTCGAAAGGGGGCAGGGCGCTCAGTAGTCCATGCCGTCCTCGATGGGGATGCCCTGTTCGCGCATCCGCTCGATCAGCTCGGCGCGGGTGCCGGGCAGGTTGAGCATGCTGACCTTGCGCAGGCGGCTGACTTCCTCGGTGCTGTAGGGCTCGTAGCGGGCGGGCATGCTCTTGCCGGCCATGCCGTCTTCGCGCATCAGCCAGTTGAGCAGGTCGGCCAGTTGCGCGTCGTTGAGCGCGGACTGGGACATGCCCGGCACGCGCACGAGGAACTCGCGACCACCCTTGACCTTGAGGAAGTTGCCGACGAAGCCCTTCATCCGTGGCGTGTCGTTGGCCTTGGAGCCGGTGCCGTCGCCCAGGTGGCAGCCGGCGCATTGCAGCTGGTAGTTCACCGGGGTGCTGTAGCCCGCCTGGGAGATGGGCTTCTGCTCGGCCTCGTTGCCGGGCGCGGCCCGCTGGTGCGGGTCGGGAATCGCCCGGGCGAAAGCCGGCGGGGCTGCCATGGCGCAGGCCAGCGTGACGATGAACAGTGCTCGCATGACAACCCCTCCGTTCATATCGCCACGCCGCGGATCACCGAGATGGTGCAGTGGTAGATGTGCGACTTGGCGGCCAGGCACCAGTTCACGTCGTTGTTGTTGAAGGGACGGTAGGCCGGCTCCTCGCTGTCGTTGCGGGTACAGGCGCACTGGGCGCAGCTGTGCTTACCGCAGCAGTCGTTGTAGGAAATGATGTAGTCCTTGCCGTCCGCCGGGTTGCGGCAGGTGCCGATCCAGGTCACCTGGGACACCTCGGTGCCCGGCGGGCAGGAGGTGACGGTGCCGCCGCAGCAGCTGCACAGGAAACCGTCGATGGAGCAGTAGCGCCAGTAGTCGCAGCTGGTGGGGTCGCCCGGGTCGCCGGCCTGGGGCGCCTCGGCGGCCAGGGCCTTGGCGGTGCGGTCGATGGGCAGCAGCACCGGCAGCGCGGCACCGGCCACCATCAGCGAGCTGAAGCGGGCCAGCAGCTTGCGCCGCGAGGTGGTGTCGGCAACGTGCCGGGCGGAGCGTTCGAACAGGAGATCGAGCAGTTTCATGGAAGTCTCCCTTCCTTATTGTTGTGCGGAGTGCGAGTGGCCATGGGCATGGCCAGCGTGCAGGTACTGCTGCAGGGTCGCGCTGCCCAGGTGCTCGGTCTCGAACAGGCTGTCCAGGTGTTCGCGGGAATTGACCAGGCCCTTGGCGCGCAGGGTGCCGGCCTTGTCGATCAGCGCGGCGTAGGGAAGCTTGCCGATCTGGTAGGTCATGCCCACTTCCGGGCCGACCACGTAGGTGGCGTCTTCCAGCTTGAACTCGCGGATCAGCGCGGCCTGGGCATCCATGTCGCCATCGCTGACGTAGATCACCTCCAGGCGGTCGGCCTGTTCCTTGGCGATGGAGCGGATGGCCGGCAGCAGCGATTTGCAGATGGGGCAGGTGGGCGAGAGGAAGAACAGCAGCTGGCTCTTCTCGCCGGCGTAGCCGAAGTTCACCGGACGGCCGCTGCGGTCGGCGGCGGTCACCTTGGGTGCGGCGTCACCGACGGCGACGCCCTTGTCCATCATCAGCGCGCCGGCCGGGGCCAGGCGGGCATGGAGCACGCCGATCTGGCGCACCAGGCCCATCACGGCGAAGGCCAGGGCGAGCAGCAGGCACCAGAGCAGGATGTTGGAAACGATCAGGCCTTCCATATTTCACCTTCCAATGAGTTTGAGCAGACGGGGGCTGTTGGCCAGCAGGCCATCGGCCGCGGCATAGATGAGCAGGGCGACGGCGGCCGCGGCGATCACCACGAAGCCGTCGAAGGCGCCCAGTTCACGGGCGCCGGGGGTGAGGGTGGCGACCAGCGCCAGGGCCACCAGCACCGCGTTGCGCAGCAGCAACTGCGGGCGGATGGGCTGGGACTGGTCCGGGCCGGAGCAGCCGCAATCGATGTCGCGACGGCCGCGCCACAGGTTCAGGCCGATGGCGCCGGCATAGGCGGCCAGCAGCAGGGCCGCGCCGAGGGCGGCGACGCTGCGGCTGGCGGGCACCAGCAGGGCGAAGGCCAGGGCCACCTCCAGCAGCGGCAGCAGCCGGGCGAAGGGCTTGAGCAGCACCTTCGGCAACAGCTGGTAGGCCTCCACCTGGTCGCGGAACCGGGCCGGCGCGCGCAACTTGTGGGTCGCGGCGCTGGCCAGGATCACCGCGACGGCGAGGGCGCTGGCGATGACGAAGATCGGGTCGCTGTACATGGCGGACCTCCTAGTGGCTGAGGATCTGGATCGGCGTCTTGGCGATCTTTTCCATGGTGCCGGTGTGCTTGCCGCTGGCCAGGTCGAAGATTTCCAGGCCGCCGGTGATGTTGGTGCCCAACAGCAACGGCTTGTCGTCGTTGGTGGCGGCCAGGCTCCAGATCGGGTTGGGCGCTTCCAGGGTGGCGACCTTCTTGCCGGTCTTCAGGTCGTAGACCCAGACGAAGGGGCTCGGGTCTTCCCATTTCATCGGCTCGTGGGCGTCGTGCATCAGCACGTACAGGCGGTTGAGCTTGGGTGCCACGGCCAGCAGCTGCCAGCCACCCGGTGCCCAGCCGGCCTTGCGCTCGGCCTCGGTGGTCAGCGACCAGGGCTCGAGGAATTTCGGCTTGTCGCCGGAAACGTCCACGCCGCGCACGGTGCCGGTGGTGGTGGTGAAGTAGTAGGTGTCGCCCAGGGCGATGCCGCGCTCCACCAGCTTCTCGGCGTTGGGGTCGAAGAAGGCGGTCTGGGTGCGTGCCACTTCCTTGCCGTTGTCGTCGAGCTTGATCACCTGCAGCTTGCCGTCGCCGCACAGCGAGGCGAAGGCGCGCTTGCCCACCGGGTAGTTGAGCACGCAACCGGGGATGGCGATCTCGGCGGTCACCGCCTTGGCCTGGGTGTCGACCACGGTGACCGAGGTGGACGGGGTGAAGTTGTAGACGTAGACGAAGCGGTCGTCGCTGCTGGTGCCCAGGGAGTAGCGCTGGGTGAGCATCTCGGCGCGCTTGGTGGGGATCAGCACTTCCCAGGACGGCGACAGGGTGGAGGTGTCCCAGGCGGTCAGCACATCGGTGCGGGTGCCACGGGTGCCGCGCGAATAGAACAGGTCGGCGGTGTACAGGCGCTTGCCGTCACGGCTCAGGGTCGAGGGCGCGGCGAAGCCTGTGCTGACCATGCCGAGCATCTTCTTCTTCTCCGGGTCCACCACCGTCACGCGTCCGGCGACGAAGTTCTCGAACTCGACGTCGACGATGTAGGCGCGGTGCGGCTCCGGCGGGAAGGGCAAGGTCACCTGGCCGATGGTGTCGGCGGGAAGGTCCGCATGGGCGTTCAGCCCCGCCAGCGACAAGCCGAGGCTCAGCGCTGAGTGGACGAGGATCCTGTTTATTCGCATTAGGGGGGCTCCCTGAATTATTGGTCTGGCGGATCGCGGTGCGTTGGCAGATTTCTGCAGTCCCAGTCTGCCTCGTGGCTGCGCCAGGGAAATTGCTCTGTCTGCCAACCCGTTGTCTGCCTGTGCCAGCCATTGTGCCGCCGTGCCAGGGGCTTGCGTACAGGCACAGCGGGCAGGGGAAAGTGTAGTGCCGGTCACGCGGGTTTCACCCGCCTTGCGGGGTTGTGCAGGACGGTGTGAAACCGATGCACTGGCTTCACCGGGGTACGCCGCATCGCGAATGAATTCGCTCCCACGAAAAGCCTGTAGGTCGGGTGCAACCCGACGGCGTGGTTGCCGAACACGCGGGTTTCACCCGCCCTACGGGGTGGTGCCGGGTGCGGGGTGGAGGTCGTTTCTTACCTCCACCAGGTCGGGTGCAACCCGATGGCTCAGAGGCGGAAGCTGCCCACCAGTTGCCGCAGGCGTTCGGCCTGTTGCTCCAGGTCGGAGCAGGCGCGCAGGGTGCTCTGGAGGTTTTCCACGCCTTGCTGGTTGAGGGTGTTGATCTCGGTGATGTCCATGTTCAGGGCTTCGACCACGGCGGTCTGTTCCTCGGTGGCGGTGGCCACGGACTGGTTCATGCCGTCGATCTCGCCGATGCGCCGGGTGACGCCGGAGAGGCTGTCGCCGGCGCGCTGGGCGATCTCCACGCTCTGCTGGCTGTAGCGCTGGCTCTCGGTCATGGTGCCCACCGCCTCGCGGGCGCCGGCTTGCAGCTCTTCGATCATGCGCTGGATTTCCTGCGCCGACACCTGGGTGCGGTGGGCGAGGCTGCGCACCTCGTCGGCGACCACGGCGAAGCCACGGCCCGCCTCGCCGGCACGGGCGGCCTCGATGGCGGCGTTGAGCGCCAGCAGGTTGGTCTGCTCGGAGATGCCCTTGATCACGTCGAGGATCTGGCCGATGTCCACCGTCTTGCCGCTGAGGCTTTCGATGTTGCCGCAGGAGGCCTGGATACGGGTCGAGAGCGCGTTCATCGCCTCCAAGGTCTTGCCCACCACCTGGCGGCCGTCCTCGCTCTGCAGCCGGGCGTCGGAGGCCTGCTGCGAGGCGTCGGCGGCGTTGCGGGCGATCTCCTGGGCGGCCGCGCCCAACTGGTTGATGGCCGCTGCCACGCTGCTGGTGCGCTGGGCCTGTTCGTCGGAGTTGCGCAGCGAGGCGTTGGAGCTGTGCAGCACCTGGCGGGCCACTTCGTTGACCTGCCCGGTGGCCGAGGCCACCTCGCCCAGGGAGGCGTGGATGCGTTCGACGAAGCGGTTGAAGGCGGTGGCGAGCTTGCCCAGTTCATCACGGGAGTGCACGGCCAGGCGCCGGGTGAGGTCGCCTTCGCCCTCGGCGATGTCTTCCAGCATGCGCGTCAGGCTCTGCAGCGGGCGGGTGATGCGGAAGGCGGCGAACCAGATCAGCAGCACGCCGAGCAGGGCGGCGCCGCTGCCGAGGCTGAACTCCAGCGCGGAGCTGGCCAGGCGCTCGGCATCGAGTTCCTTCTGCAGGGCTTCGGCCGGGGCCAGCAGAACCTGCTGCGGCACGTCCACCAGCACGCCCCAGGGCGCGGCGCCGGTGATCGGCGGCAGCGGCTCCAGTACGCGGATGCGCTCGGCGTCCGCCTGGGTGATGGGCTGCCCCTGGCGCAGGGTGGCGAGCAGCGGCTCGGCACCGTTGGGCAGCACCTGGTCGAGGCGCTTGCCCAGTTGCGCGGCATCGGCGCTGTGCCCGGCGACCACGCCGCCCTGGCTGATGATGCTGACCCGGCCGGCGCCGTCGAACAGCTCGCGGCTGCTGTCCAGGCTGCTCTGCTGCAGGGCATCGAGGCTGATGTCGAGGCCGACCACGGCGATCAGTTTGCCGTCCTCGATCAGCGGGAAGGCGATGCTGGTGACCAGCCGGCGGGTGCCCGAGGCCTCGTCGAAGTAGGGCTCCAGCACGCACGCGCGGCGGCTGTCGCGGGGGCAGGTGTAGAAGGCGTTGTAGGGGCTGCCGCTGGGGCCGGGGGAGGTGTCGGTGAGGATCTGCTCCGGGCCCACCACCGGTTGCAGCTCGCCCGGCTTGCCCTGCACCCAGTACAGGGAGAAGCGCCCGGCGTCGTTGCCGAAGGCCTGGTCCTGGCCGACGAACTGACTGTCGGCGCCGTCCAGCGCGTCGCGCTCGAAGATGACGAAAAGCCCGAGCAGGTCGGGCTTGGCGAGGAGGCTGGTGCGCATCTGCTCGGCGACGCGCTGGCGCAATTCGGCGGCCGGCAGTTCACCGCTGGCGCCCCGCGCCCGCAGGTAGAGGAGAAAGCGCGACAGGCCCTGGCCGTACTCGTAGGTCTGCAGGAAGGTGCGCTGGAGTTGCAGGGCCTGGACGCGGGCCTGGGCCTGCATGTGGGCTTCGGCGGCGCTGGCCAGCATGCGGCCGCTGGAGGCCTTGACGCGTTCGGTGCTAAGCCGGGTCTGGTACAGCGAAAGCCCCACCAGCAACGCCACTACCAGGATCAGGCAGGCGCTGGCGAGCAGGGTGATCCGGCTCTGGATGCTCAGGGAAGGTGTACGCATGGCGTGCTCGGGGGAAGGGCGGCGGGAGGCCCGCCGCCGGAGGCTCAGAAGTGGCTGGCGAACACCAGCTGGGTGTAGAGGTTGCGGTCGTTGCTGCCGATCTGGGTGCCGCCGTTGTCGGCGCTGCGGCTGGGCTCGTACACACCCACCACCGGCATGATCACCAGGTTGTCGTTGACCGCCCACTCGGCGTAGAGGTCCAGCTCGCGGCCGTCGAAGTTGCCCAGGTCGCGGTCGAGGGTGTCGAAGTCGAAGTACAGCGCGCCGATGCTCAGGTTCTCCAGCGGAGTGGCCTTGAGCGCCACGTGGTGGACGCGGGTGTTGCTGTTGAAGGGGCCGGCGTAGTTGGCCGCCACCTCGCCCTGGAACCAGGTGCCGTAGCCCCGGTTGAAGCCGAAGAACAGCGGGTCGAAGGCCTCGGAGAAGCGGCTGTAGCGGTAGCTGACGCTGGGGCTCCAGGGCGCATCGGCGAAGGTCCAGCCGGCTTCCAGGTACCAGGCGTCCTCGTTGTCGGCGGTCTTCTTGTCCTGCCAGGCGTATTCACCGGAGAGGAACAGGTTCTCCACGCCGGCATTGCCCTGGGCGCGCAGGCTGTAGGTCTTCATGCCGTCGCGGTCGAGCTGGATGGGGGAGGCGTATTCCTCGTCGACGTCGCGGATGTCGATCCAGGTCAGGCCGACGGTGCCTTGCTCGGCCACGTGTTCCAGGGTGCCGACGAACAGCTCGGGCTTGGCCTGGGAACGGTTGTCGGACTTCAGCCACATCAGATCGCCGCGCCAGCCGTCCTTGCCGCCGATGCGCAGCACGGCGGTCTGGTCGAAGGCCTTGCGCGCGGCCAGCCAGTAGGCGCCGCCCCGGTCGAACTCGCCGTCGGCCAGGCCGTTGCCCAGGTTCAGGGCGTCGCCGTTGATCAGGAAGCCGTCGCCCACCGAGATGTTCTGGCGGCCGAAGGAGAAGTCGATGCCGTCCTCGCCCAGGGCCTCGAACAGGCTGCCGGAGCGCCAGCCCAGGTAGGCGTCTTCGATCTTGGTGGTGCGCTCGTCACCGTCGGTGAAGCCCGCTGCGTCGCCATCTCCCCAGGTGGCGGAGCTGAGCAGGTTGAATGCGCCGTAGCCGGTACCCGCGCCGCCCAGGCCCTGGTCGCCGCTGATGCCGTACTTGATGTAGCCCTCGCGCCAGCTGGAGGAGCCCTTCGACTTGGTGCCGGTGGTGGCGTAGTTCTCCTGGCTGTGGAAGACGCCGAACACGGCTTCCAGGTCGGCATTGAGGTGGGTGTCTTCGTCGGCGTAGAGCTCGTAGGCCCCGGCCTGGGAGGCGCAGGCCACCAATAAAGCGAGGGTGGACAGCCGGAACAGCGGCGTGACGCGGGTGAGAGTTTGCATGCGTGGGATTCCCGTTGTTGTTGGTGTTGGCGTGGGGGCTCTACGCGGATCGGCCCATGGGGCGATGGTACGGATCGCCCTCGCGCCAGCCTTGTGCCTGCTTGCCAACCGTTTGGCTGTGCATGCCAGATTGCGTGGGAATCGTTCGGGTGTAGGGCAGAGGGGTGAACCCGGGCTGAAGCCCGGGCTACCTGGAGTTGCGGGGAGGTGCTGCGCGATACCTGGCTCAGGCAGGGCGCTTGAGCACCAGGGTGAGGATGTCGTAGCTGGCCACCAGCTCGCCGTTCTGGTTGGTGACTTCCACGTCCCAGGCCACCACGCCCTGGGGTTCGCCCTTGGCGCTCTTCTTGCCCTGGTCGATCTTGCGCTTGCAGGTCAGGCGCGCCTGGATGGTGTCGCCGATGCCCACCGGGTTGACGAAGCGCAGGGTGTCGAGGCCGTAGTTGGCCAGCACCGGGCCGGGGGCCGGGGAGACGAACAGGCCGGCGGCGGCGGAGAGCACGAAGTAGCCGTGGGCGATGCGCTTGCCGAACTGGGATTCCTTGGCCGCCAGCTCGTCGAAGTGCATGTAGAAGTGGTCGCCCGAGAGGCAGCCGAAGTTGACGATGTCGGCTTCGGTGACGGTGCGGCGGTGGGTGAGCAGGGATTCGCCGATCTGCAGCTCGTCGAACCAGCGGCGGAACGGGTGCACCTCGGTTTCGATCACCTTGGCGCCGCGCACGTATTCGCCGGTGACGGCGGCGAGCATGGTGGGCGAGCCCTGCACGGCGGCGCGTTGCAGGTAGTGCTTCACGGCGCGCAGGCCGCCCAGCTCCTCGCCACCGCCGGCGCGGCCGGGGCCGCCGTGCTTGAGCACCGGCAGCGGCGAGCCGTGGCCGGTGGATTCGGCGGCGGATTCGCGGTCGAGAATGTGCAGGCGGCCGTGCAGGGCGGCGGCGCGCGGCACCACGTAAGCGGCGACGGCGGGGGCGCGGGTCACCAGGCTGGCCACCAGGCTGCCCTTGCCACGGGCGGCGAGGGCGATGGCTTCGTCGATGTCGTCATAGGCCATCAGCGTGCTCACCGGGCCGAAGGCCTCGATGTCGTGGGCGCCGCCTTCGGCGTGCGGGTCGCGGGCGCGCAGCAGGGTGGGGGCGAAGAAGGCCCCTTCGGCCACGCCTTCACCTTGCGGGGCGAAGCCGTCGCGGGCACCGAACAGCAGCTCGCTGCCGGCCAGCAGGGTTTCCACCCGCGCGGCGACGTCGGCCTGCTGGGCATGGGAGGCCAGGGCGCCCATCTTCACGCCTTCCACGGCCGGGTCGCCGATCACCACCTTGGCCAGGCGTTCGCGCAGGCACTCGGCCACGGCGTCGATGTGTTTCGCCGGCACGATGGCGCGGCGGATGGCGGTGCACTTCTGCCCGGCCTTCACCGTCATCTCCCGGGCGACTTCCTTGACGAAGAGGTCGAACTCCGGGTCGTCCGGGGTGATTTCCGGGGCGAGGATGGCGCAGTTCAGCGAGTCCGCCTCGGCGTTGAAGGGGATGGAATTGCGCACCAGGTTGGCGTTCACCCGCAGCTTGGCGGCGGTGTCGGCGGAGCCGGTGAAGGTCACCACGTCCTGGCCCTGGAGGCGGTCGAGCAGATCGCCCGTGCCGCCGATCACCAGCTGCAGGCTGCCCTCGGGGAGCAGTCCGGACTCGTGCATCAGGCGCACGGCGGCCTCGGTGAGGTAACTGGTGGCGGTGGCCGGCTTGACGATGCAGGGCATGCCGGCGAGGAAGCTCGGCGCGAACTTCTCCAGCATCCCCCAGATGGGAAAGTTGAAGGCGTTGATGTGCACGGCGACGCCGCCGCGCGGCACCAGGATATGGCTACCGGCGAACAGGCCCTGCTTGCCCAGCTGCATGGCCGGGCCTTCATGCACCACGTTGCCGGAAGGCAGTTCGCGGGCGCCGACGCCGGCATAGGCGAACAGGGTGCCGCTGCCGCCCTCGATGTCGATCCAGCTGTCGGCGCGGGTGGCGCCGCTGTGGCGCGACAGGGCGTAGAGCTGCTCCTTGCGCTCGTTGAGGTAGAGGCCCAGGGCCTTGAGCCGCGCGGCGCGCTGCTGGAAGTCCAGCGCCATCAGTGCGGGGATGCCGCGGCGGCGGCCGAACTCGACGGCTTCGGCGAAATCCAGGTGCTCTTCATGGGTGCGGAACAGCGCGCTGCCGTCGATGGCGCTGCGCAGGGTCTGGGCGCCGTGCTGGCCGATCCAGCGGCCGGCGATAAGGCTCTGCAGGGTGGTGACGTTGCTCATGGTGGTTCTCCTTGAGGCGGTGTCCGAGGGGTGGGGCCGCCCCCGCTCGGGAGCTGGGGGCGGCCGAGGAGTCAGTGGCGGCTGGCGGCGGCTGCGCCGATGCCGGTCATGGAGCGGATGAACTGGGCCAGGTAGCGGCCGCGTTCCCGGGTGGCGCGCTCGGAACGGTCGGTGACCGAGAACAGCCAGGCGCTGGAGAAGGCCAGGGTCATGGAGAACAGCGCCGGGTTGGCGTAGGGGAACAGCGCCTGCTCGTGGTGCAGCACGTTGACCCACACCGCCGGGCTGGCCACCAGCAGGGCGATGGCCGACGCCAGGCCGGCCAGGCTGCCGGCCACGGCGCCCCGGGTGGTCAGGCCCTTCCAGAACATGGAGAGGAACAGCACCGGGAAGTTGACCGAGGCGGCGATGGCCAGCACCAGGCCGGAGAGGAAGGCGATGTTCTGCGACTCGAAGAGGATGCCGAGGATCACCGCCAGCACGCCGATGCACAGGGTGGCGATACGCGATACGCGCATCTCCTCGCGCTCGCTGGCCTGTCCCTTGCGCACCACGCAGGCGTAGAGGTCGTGGGACACCGCCGAGGCGCCGGACAGCGCCAGGCCGGCGACCACCGCGAGGATGGTGGCGAAGGCCACGGCGGAGATGAAGCCGAGGAACAGGCTGCCGCCCACGGCGTGGGACAGGTGCACGGCGACCATGTTGCCGCCGCCGATGATGGCGCCGGCGGCGTCGCGGAATTCGGGGTTGGTGCCGACCATGACGATGGAACCGAAGCCGACCACGATCAGCAGCAGGTAGAAGTAGCCGATGAAGCCGGTGGCGTAGAACACCGATTTGCGCGCTTCCTTGGCGTCGCTGACGGTGAAGAAACGCATGAGGATGTGCGGCAGGCCGGCGGTGCCGAACATCATGCCGAGCCCCAGGGAAATGGCGTCGACGGGGTTCGACAGCAGCCCGCCCGGCGCCATGATCGCGGTGCCCTTGGCATGCACCGAGGTGGCGGCGGCGAACATCGCCTCGGTGCTGAAGCCGAAGTGCCGGAGCACCATGAAGGCCATGAAGCTGGTGCCCGAGAGCAGCAGCACCGCCTTGATGATCTGCACCCAGGTGGTGGCGAGCATGCCGCCGAAGGTGACGTAGCAGACCATCAGCACGCCCACCAGCAGCACGGCCTGCAGGTAGCTGAGGCCGAACAGCAGCTCGATCAGCTTGCCGGCGCCGACCATCTGCGCCACCAGGTAGAGCAGGGCCACGGTGAGGGTGCCGAAGGCGGCGGTGATGCGGATCGGGCTCTGGTCGAGGCGGTAGGAGACCACGTCGGCGAAGGTGAAGCGGCCCAGGTTGCGCAGGCGCTCGGCGATCAGGAAGAGGATGATCGGCCAGCCGGCGAGCACGCCCAGGGCGTAGAGCAGGCCGTCGTAGCCGTTCATGAACATCATCGCGGAGATGCCGAGGAAGGACGCCGCGCTGATCATGTCGCCCGCGATCGCCAGGCCGTTCTGGAAGCCGCTGAGGCCGCCCCCGGCGGTGTAGAAGTCGGCGGTGGAGCGGGTGCGCAGGGCCGCCCAGCGGGTGATGCCGAGGGTGAAGAGGACGAACGCCAGGAACATGTAGATGGCGTTCCAGTTCAACGGCCGCGCGCCGGCATCGGCTGCCAGGGCAGTGCCCGAGGCCAGCAGGGCGGCGGATGCACAGAGGGCGAGGAGGGGCTTCATGGCGCGCACTCCTGCTTGAGCTTGTCGTTCAGCGGGTCGAGCACGCGGTTGGTGCGCGCCACGTAGATGCCGGTGAGGCCGAAGGCCAGCAGGATGATGACCACGCCCACCAGCATGCCGACGCTGGTGACCCCGCCGCTGAGGGAACGACCGAGCAGCTCCGGGGCGAAGGCCACCAGCAGCACGAAGCCGTAGTAGATCGCCAGCATGGCGGCGGTGAGGGACCAGGTCAGGCGCTGCTTGCGCTTGACCAGCTGGATGAAATCCGGGTGCTGCCGGATGCGATCGAGGTCTTGCGGGGTCATGGCTGCTCTCTCTTGTTGTGGTTGTCGAGACGGTGCGGCACGCAGGTGAAGCGGGTGGGTCTGCTCTCGTAGGGTGGGCTTCAGCCCACCGATTGGGGCGCGTAGCGTGCTGGTGGGCTGAAACGGAGCGCCGCCCGGCCCACCCTACGGTTCGGGGTTGGGATCAGAGCTGGTCGAAGTCCAGGGTCACGTTCTCGCTGACGGGATAGGACTGGCACGACAGCACGTAGCCGGCGGCCACCTCGTAGTCCTCCAGGGCGAAGTTGCTGTCCATCTCCACCTCGCCCTCGACCACCCGGCACTTGCAGGTGGAGCAGACGCCGGCCTTGCAGGAGTAGGGGAGTTCCAGGCCCTGGGCGTTGCCGGCGTCGAGCAGGCTCTGGCTGTTGCGCGCCAGCGCGAAGCTCACTTCGCGACCGTCGCTGATCACCGTCACCTGGCTTTGCGCGCTGCCTGCCTCTTGGGCGGCCTCGCGGGCTTCGCGCCTGTGCTCGCTGCCGGCGGCGGCGAACAGCTCGAAGTGGATGCGCTCGGCCGGCATGCCGTTGGCGCGGAGCTGGTCGCGCACGGTCTCGGTCATCGCCTGCGGGCCGCAGATGAACGCGGCGTCCAGGGCGCGCACGTCGATCCAGCGCTGGAACAGCTGGCCACACTTGTCGGCGTCGATGCGGCCGTTGTAGAGGTCCACGTCCTGCTGCTCGCGGCTGAACAGGAAGATCAGGTTGAGGCGCTGCAGGTAGCGGTTCTTCAGGTCCTCCAGCTGCTCGCGGAACAGCGCGGAGGCACTGGAACGGTTGCCGTAGAGCAGGGTGACGCGGCTGTGGGGCTCGGTTTCCAGGGTGGTCTTGACGATGGAGAGGATCGGCGTGATGCCGCTGCCGGCGGCGACCGCGAGGTAGTGGCCGCGGCGCGCCGGGTCCAGCGGCACGTTGAAGTGGCCGGACGGTGGCATCACCTCCAGGCTGTGGCCGGCCTTGAGCTGCTCGTTGGCCCAGCTGGAGAAGCGCCCGCCCGCCACGCGCTTGACCGCGACGCGCAGCTCGCCGTCGTTGACGCCGGTGCAGATGGAATAGGAGCGGCGCACTTCCTCGCCGTCCAGTTGGGTGCGCACCACCAGGTGCTGGCCCTGGGTGAAGCGGAAGCTCTCGCGCAGCGCGGCGGGAATGTCGAAGGCGATGGATACGGCGTCGCGGGTTTCCGGGCGCACGTCCTTGATGGTCAGGCTGTGGAACTTGCTCATGTTCTCTCCCGTGGCTGAGCCACACGGAGGACGAATACAAACGTCACGAGCGAAGGTCAGGCTAGGCGGAAGCAGGCGAGGAAGCGGAGTTTACGTCTGTAAATGAGCATTCCGAGGCTGTTTCCAACGACGCATGGCCGAGCGCAGTAGTTTGTCTTCGTCCTCCTAGATGCACTTGAAGTAATCGAAGGGCTCCAGGCAGTCCTTGCAACGGTGCAAGGCCTTGCAGGCCGTGGAGCCGAATTCGCTCAACTGTTCGGTATGCACGCTGCCGCACTGCGGGCAGCGGATTTCCGGGGCGTCCCCCAGCAGGGCGCGCTTGCTGGTGCTGCCGCTGGGCGGGGCGATACCGTAGGCGCGCAGGCGTTCGCGGCCCTCGTCGCTGATCCAGTCGGTGGTCCAGGCAGGCGCCAGGCGGCGTTCCAGGTTCGGCGCGGCGAAACCGGCGCCTTCCAGCGCCCGTTCGATGTCGCGCTCGATCACCTCGGTGGCCGGGCAACCCGAGTAGGTGGGGGTGACCACCACGTGCAGGTGGCCGCCCTGCCAGTCGAGGGCGCGGACGATGCCGAGGTCGACCACGCTGACCACCGGCACTTCCGGGTCCATCACCTCGCCGAGCACCGACCAGGCGCGGGCCAGGTCGGCGGGCGCACCGGGACGGGCGCCACGGTCGCTGGCGATCAGCTCACCAGGACGCATCGGGATGGGCCCTTTGCAGGAACTGCATCTCGGCCAGCAGCAGGCCGAGGTGCTCGGTGTGCAGGCCACGGCGGCCGGAAAGGTAGAAGTAGCTGGCCGGCTCCGGCAGCGGCAGGGTGGCGCTGGCGAAGGTGTCGGCGACCTTGGCCTTCCAGGCAGCGGCGACGTCGTCCGGCGCCGGAGCGATGCCAGCGGCGGCCAGGCGTTGCTCCACCTCGTCGCCGTTCACCAGTTCGACGGTGAAGCGCCAGGTGTCGCGGATGGCCGCCAGCATGCGCCGGTGGCTTTCCTCGGTGCCGTCGCCCAGGCGCTGCACCCACTCGGTGGAGCGGCGCAGGTGGTAGGTGACTTCCTTGAGGGCCTTGGCGGCGATGCCGGCGACGCGTTCATCGCTGGAGCTGCTGAGGCCGTGGAGTACCTGGAAGTGCCAGGCGTCATAGAGAAACTGCTTGGTGATGGTCACCGCGTAGTCGCCGTTGGGTTGCTCCACCAGCAGCAGGTTGCGGTAGGCGCGCTCGTCGCGGCGGTAGGCCAGGTGGTCGGCGTCGCGGCCGTCGTCCAGCAGCTCGGCGGCGTATTCCAGCCAGTTGCGGGCCTGGCCCACCAGGTCGAGGCCGACGTTCATCAACGCCAGCTCCTCTTCCAGGGCCGGGGCCTTGCCGCACCACTCGCAAAGGCGCTGGCCCTGCACCAGGGCGCTGTCGCCGAGGCGCAGCAGGTATTCGATCAGGTCGTGCTTGGCAGTCATGGCAGGCGCCTCACATGTGGCCGACTTCGGCCGGCAGCTCGTAGAAGCTGGCGTGGCGGTAGACCTTGTCCTCGGCCGGGTCGAACAGCGGCTCCTTCTCGTCGGGGGAGGAGGCGGTGATCAGCGCGGAGGGCACCACCCAGAGGCTCACACCCTCGTTGCGGCGGGTGTACAGCTCGCGGGCGTTCTCGATGGCCATGGCGGCGTCGGCGGCGTGCACGCTGCCGACATGCTTGTGGTTGAGGCCGTGCTTGCTGCGCACGAAGACCTCGAAAAGGGTCCATTCAGACATGGTTTTATCTCCTCGCGTGGGCCTGCTCGTGTCAGGCCGCTTCTTGTTGGTCAGGCGGCGTCGTGCTTCTGTTGTTTACGGGCATGGGCCACCGCGGCTTCGCGGACCCAGGCGCCGTCTTCGATGGCCTTGCGGCGGGTGGCGATGCGCTCGTGGTTGCAGGGGCCGTTGCCCTTGAGCACTTCGTAGAACTCGTCCCACTGGATGTCGCCGAAGTCGTAGTGGCCGCGCGCCTCGTTCCACTTCAGGTGCGGGTCCGGCGCGGTGCAGCCGAGCAGCTCCAGTTGCGGCACGGTCTGGTCGATGAAGCGCTGGCGCAGCTCGTCGTTGCCCTGGCGCTTGATCTTCCAGGCCATGGACTGGGCGCTGTTGGGGGAGTGTTCGTCGCTGGGGCCGAACATCATCAGCGAGGGCCACCAGAGGCGGTTGATGGCGTCCTGGACCATGTCCTTCTGCGCCTGGGTGCCGTTGCGCATCATGTGCAGGAGGATTTCGTAGCCCTGGCGCTGGTGGAAGGACTCTTCCTTGCAGATGCGGATCATGGCGCGGGAGTAGGGGCCGTAGGAGGTGCGCTGCAGCACCACCTGGTTGACGATGGCGGCGCCATCCACCAGCCAGCCTACCGCACCCATGTCGGCCCAGCTCAGGGTCGGATAGTTGAAGATGCTCGAGTACTTGGCGCGGCCGCTGTGCAGCTTGGCCACTTCCTCGTCACGGCAGGCGCCCAGGGTCTCCATGGCGCTGTAGAGGTAGAGGCCGTGGCCGGCCTCGTCCTGGATCTTCGCCATCAGCTGCAGCTTGCGCTTGAGGGTGGGCGCGCGGGTCACCCAGTTGCCCTCCGGCAGCATGCCGACGATCTCGGAATGCGCATGCTGGGAAATCTGCCGGATCAGCGTCTGCCGGTAGGCGTCCGGCATCCAGTTCTTCGGCTCGATCTTGATTTCCGCATCGATCTTTTCCTGGAAGGCGCGCTCTTCCGGGGACATCTCCTCCAGCGCCTTCACGCGCTTCACGCCGGTCTCAACCAATTGTGCGTACATGCCGTTCTCCAGCCATGCGGGTTCGTGGTGTGGCTTGGCCATGGCGCTAGTTTTAAATGATACAAAAATAAATATCAAATTAAAAAATAGGTGTCGTAATGGAGGGGCGGCAAGTGGCAAGCTTCAAGTGGCAAGCTAGGAGCTGGAAGCTGGAAGCTGGAAGCTGGAAGCTGGAAGCTGAGAGCCAGAGCCAGAGCCAGAGCCAGAGCCAGGGCGATGGGCTGCGGTTGGGTTGGGGCGCTTGCTGGCTTTTTCTTCCAGCTTCAAGCTTCAAGCTTCCAGCTAAGGGGAAAGAGATTCAAAATTACAGAAATGACTACGTTGTTCCGTTCCCTTTACTCTTTTTAACAATTGCCCTCCAAAGCTTAAAAGACCGGCGCGGTGCGCCTTTGCATACTGCGGGCCTGCCATCGGCATTGGAGGCCTTCATGTTCAGGCGCGTGTGTTCATCCTTCTGTTTCCATCCGGGTTCCGGCGCGGCGTTGGTGGCTTGGCGTGGGCCGAGGCCGTGGTCGTTCTCGGCGCCTTCGTCGGAGGCGTTCGGGCACCTGGCGCTGGCGTTGCTGGCCTGCGGGGTGGGTGTGGTGGCGCTGGTGGCTGCGCTGCGTCCGTTCCTCGCCTGCGCCGATGGCGGGCTGTGCCTGCCGCTGTTCTCGGCCGAGCTCGGTGAGCTGGTGGGCGTGCTGGTGGCGCTGGAGCTGATGGCCGTCGCCTGGCTGGTGAGCTCGCTGCGCGGGCTTGTGCGGGGCTGAGCGCCCTCGCATTCCACTCGAACCCATCATTCAGGGGATGCTCGAAATGACCACGAAGGCGAAGGGCTGATGGGCGCGGGTCTCGAAGCCATCGAGGTGCTGCTGGTCACCCCGCGCGTCGCAGAACTGCACGCCCAGGCCCTGGCAGAAGGCGCCACTGAACTGGCCGCCCCCACCCGCGAGGACTCCGGCCGCCTCGCCTCGCGCCTGCGATGGACCGACGGCGTGCTGGTGGCGCTGCAATCCCCGGCGCCGTAGCCCTGATCGGGTGGGCTACAGGCGTAGGGTGGGCTTCAGCCCACCGTTCTAGATGCTCCGACTTCTTCGTCCAATGGATGCTGCGCATCGATTCCTTGTGGGAGCGAATTCATTCGCGAAGAAAGCCCCGGGCTGAAGCCCGGGCTACCCGGCATCAGGCGTCGACTATCACTTCGAAGCCGCCGAAGATCATGCGCTGCCCGTCGAAGGGCATCTTCTCGGGGTCGGGGTGCAGGCGCGGGTCCTCCATGGATTTCTTCATGCCCTCGTCGCGGGCCTGGCGGGAGGGCCAGGTGATCCACGAGAACACCACCGTCTCGTCATCCTTGCGTTTCACCGCCATGGGGAAGGAGGTCACCTTGCCCTCTGGCACGTCATCGCCCCAGCACTCGACGACGCTGAGGGCGCCATGGTCCTTGAACACCTGGGCGGCGATGCGGGCGATGGCGATATAGGCCTCGCGCTCGGCTGTGGGCACGGGAACGACGAATCCATCTACATAGCTCATGAGCGATCTCCTGGTCGGTGGCGCGTGGCGGTCCACGTGCCGGTCTCATCCGGTAGTCGATTCAGGATTGGCGATTGAGACAGGGATGGAGCCGGAGCCGACAGGCGGTTGTAGGGAGTTGCGTGGGCGGGTGAGCGTTCGTGCGGAAGCCGCACGGGCGCTGTGACCCATCCTGCGGAGTGGCTCCGTAGGATGGGTAGAGCTGTGCGAAACCCATGCGGTGGTGCGGCTCACGCCTTGGCGCGGTTGTCGTAGACGTGGCAGGCCTTGCCCTCGGAGCGCTTCAGGGAGTACGCCGGGCGCAGCACGATGCGCGAGCTGATGCCGATGTAGGTCTTGATGTGGCGGCCCAGCTCGCTGCACAGCGCCAGTTCCTGGGTTTCGTCCAGGGGCTCCAGGCCGTGGCGGGGTTCGACGTGGACTTCCATGCTGTCGAGGTTGCCGTTGCGCGAGAGGTGGATCTCGTAGGTTTCGGCCAACTGGCGGACCTTGAGCACCTGCTCCTCGATCTGCGTGGGGAAGACGTTGACGCCCCGGATGATCAGCATGTCGTCGCTGCGCCCGGTGATCTTGTCGATGCGCCGCATGGGCCGCGCGGTGCCCGGCAGCAGGCGGGTGAGGTCGCGGGTGCGGTAGCGGATCATCGGCAGCGCCTCCTTGGACAGGGAGGTGAACACCAGCTCGCCCATCTGCCCGTCCGGCAGCACTTGGCCGGTCACCGGGTCGATGATCTCGGGGTAGAAGTGGTCTTCCCAGATGGTCGGGCCGTCCTTGGTTTCGGCGCATTCCATGGCCACGCCCGGGCCCATGATTTCCGAGAGGCCGTAGATGTCCAGGGCGGTGATGCCCAGGCGCTCCTCGATGGCGCGGCGCAGCTCGGCGGTCCAGGGTTCGGCGCCGAAGATGCCCAGGCGCAGGGCCAGCTTGTGCGGGTCCAGGCCCTGGCGCTCGATCTCGTCGGCCAGGTTCAGCATGTAGGAGGGGGTGACCATGATGATGTCCGGCTGGAAGTCGCGGATCAGCTGGACCTGCTTCTCGGTCTGGCCACCGGACATGGGGATCACGGTGCAGCCCAGGCGCTCGGCGCCGTAGTGCGCGCCGAGGCCGCCGGTGAACAGGCCGTAGCCGTAGGAGACGTGCACCTTGTCGCCCTTGCGGCCACCGGCGGCGCGGATCGAGCGCGCCACCACGTTGGCCCAGGTGTCGATGTCGTTCTGGGTGTAGCCGACCACGGTGGGCTTGCCGGTGGTGCCGCTGGAGGCGTGGATGCGCACCACCTCTTCCTGGGGCACGGCGAACATGCCGTAGGGGTAGTTGTCGCGCAGGTCGGACTTGCCGGTGAAGGGGAAACGGGCGAGGTCGTCGTGGCTTTTCAGGTCTTCGGGGTGCACGCCCAGTTCGTCGAAGCGCTGACGGTACAGCGGCACGTTGCGGTAGGCGTGGTCGAGGCTCCAGCGCAGGCGCTCCAACTGGTGCTGGCGGAGCTGGTCGACGCTGGCGGTTTCCATCGGGTCGAGCAAGGCGGCATTGGCGATCATGTTCATTTCATCACTCGTATTGTTCTTGTGCGTGGCGCTGGGCGCCTGAGTGCAGGAAGGCAGGATACTCCCGGCCTTCCCGGTCCGGTGTGGCGGTTACAGTTTTTCGATGATCAGGGCGATGCCCTGGCCGACGCCGATGCACAGGGTGCAGAGGGCGTAGCGGCCGGCGCGGGCTTCCAGCTCGTGCAGTGCGGTGGTGACCAGGCGCGCGCCACTCATGCCCAGCGGGTGGCCCAGGGCGATGGCGCCGCCATTGGGGTTGACCCGCGGGTCGTCGTCGGCCAGCTCCAGTTCGCGGAGCACGGCCAGGCCCTGGGCGGCGAAGGCTTCGTTGAGTTCGATCACGTCCATGTCGGCGAGCGACAGGCCGGCGAGCGCCAGCACCTTGCGCGTGGCCGGCACCGGGCCGATGCCCATGATGCGCGGCTCGACGCCGGAGCAGGCCATGGCGACCACGCGGGCGCGGGGTTTCAGGCCGAAGCGGCGGGCGGCATCGGTGCTGGCCAGCAGCAGGGCGCAGGCGCCGTCGTTGACCCCGGAGGCGTTGCCGGCGGTGACGCTGCCGCCCTCGCGGAACGGCGTGCCGAGGCGCGCCAGCTGTTCCAGGGTGGTGTCGCTGCGCGGGTGTTCGTCCTGCTCGACCCACTTCGACGGCCCCTTGCGCTGGGCAATCTCCACCGGAACGATTTCCTTCGCCAGGCGGCCATTGGCCTGGGCGGCGACGGCCTTGAGCTGGCTGCGCAGGGCGAAGGCGTCCTGGTCGGCGCGGCTGATGCCGAACTGCTCGGCGACGTTCTCCGCCGTCTCGGGCATGGAGTCGATGCCGTACTGGCGCTTCATCAGACCGTTGACGAAGCGCCAGCCGATGGTGGTGTCGAACAGCTCCGCGCTGCGGCCGAAGGCCTGCTCGGATTTGCCCATCACGAAGGGCGCGCGGGACATGGATTCCACGCCGCCGGCCAGCATCAGCCCGGCCTCGCCGCAGCGCAGGGCGCGGGCGGCGCTGCCGATGGCGTCCAGCCCCGAGCCGCACAGGCGGTTGAGGGTGGTGCCGGGCACGGTGACCGGCAGACCGGCGAGCAGGGCGGCCATGCGTGCGACGTTGCGGTTGTCTTCGCCGGCCTGGTTGGCGCAGCCGTAGATCACGTCGTCGATGGCGCCCCAGTCCAGCTCGGGGTGACGCTGCATCAGGGCGCGGATCGGCACCGCGCCAAGGTCGTCGGCGCGAACGGAGGACAGGGCGCCGGCGTAGCGCCCGATGGGCGTGCGCACGGCGTCGATGATCAGGGCGTCATTCATGCAGGGATTCCTCGTCGAGCAGGGCGCCGCGCACCTTGTAGGACTTGCCGTGGAACAGGGCGATCAGCTGCCCGTTCTGGTTCTCGATGCGTACGTCGTAGTTGCCGGTGCGGCCGCTGCGGCTCTGTTCGGTGGCCTGGGCGGTGAGGGTGTCCCCCAGGTGCGCCGGGGCCACGTAGTCGATGCTGCAGCCGATGGCCACGGTGACTTCGTTGTAGGTGTTGCAGGCGAAGGCGAAGGCCGAGTCGGCCAGGGCGAACAGGTGCCCGCCATGGCAGGTGCCGACGCCCTGCAGCATGTCGGCGCGCACGCTCATGCCGACCCGTGCGGCGCCGGGCGCCACCGAGAGCAGGCGCATGCCCATGGCCTGGCTGGCGGCGTCGCGTTCGTACAGGGTGCTGGCGCAGGCTTCGGCCAGCGACAGGGCTTCACGGTTGGTCATGCAGCGTCCTCCCTTCGGCCACCCGGCGGCGCAGGGCCAGCGAGGGGCGGTAGCGCGGCTCGCCATAGGCGGCCTGCAGGTTGTCCAGGGTGCCCAGCACCTGGGGCAGGCCGATGGCGTCGGCCCAGGCCAGCGGGCCGCGCGGGTAATTGACCCCGGCGCACATGGCCAGGTCGATGTCGGCGGCGCTGGCGACCCCGTGGAGCAGGGCGTCGGCGCCTTCGTTGGCGAGCATGGCCACGGTGCGCAGCACGGCGAGGCCGGGGACGTCGGCCAGCGGGCTGGCGGCGATGCCGGCGCGGGCGAGCAGGGCGACCGCCGCGTCGATGGCGGCCTGGGTGGTGCCCGCCGCCCAGCTGACGCCGAGGCGTTCGGCGCGGCCGTAGTCGAGGGCCAGGTCCAGCAGCACCAGGTTGTCGAGGCCGTCCTCGCGGGCGCGCTGGGCGGCCAGGCGGCCGTCGCTCAGCGCCAGGGTGGCGTCGCCGACCCGCAGCAGCCCGGCGCCGTCACGGCGGGTGACCCGCACGCCGGCGTTTTCCAGGCGCTGTACCAGCGGGGCTGCGACACCGAGGTCGCCTTCGATGGCGCAGGCGTCCACGGTGGCGGTGCTGGCGAGCGTTGCCGCCTGCGGGCGCTCGGCACCTTCGGCGTAGTCGTAGAAGCCCCGGCCGCTCTTGCGCCCGAGGCGGCCGGCTTCCACCAGCTCCTTCTGGATCAGCGAGGGCTGGAAGCGGAAGTCGCCGTAGTAGGCGTCGAACACCGAGCAGGTGACGGCGTAGTTGACGTCATGGCCGATCAGGTCGGTGAGCTCGAAGGCACCCATGCGGAAGCCGCCGGCCTCGCGCAGCAAGGCGTCGAGGGTGGCGCAGTCGGCTGCACCTTCCTGCAGCAGGCGCAGGCTTTCGGCATAGAAGGGGCGCGCCACGCGGTTGACGATGAAGCCGGGGGTGGAGCGGGCGTGCACCGGCTGCTTGCCCCAGGCGTGGGCGGTTGCGAACAGGCGGGCGGCCAGGGTCGGGTCGCTGGCGAGGCCGGAGACGACTTCCACCAGCGCCATCAGCGGCGCGGGGTTGAAGAAGTGCATGCCGAGTACACGGCCCGGGTGCTGCAGGCCGGCGGCGAGGCTGGTGATGGACAGCGAGGAGGTGTTGCTGGCGAGGATGCAATCGGGGGCGCACAGGGCTTCCAGGCGCTGCAGCAGCTCGCGCTTGATCTCCAGCTTCTCGACGATCGCCTCGATCACCAGGCCGGCGTCGGCCAGTTCTTCCAGCGCATCGGCCGGGCGCAGGCGGGCGAGGGTGGCGGCCTGGGCGGCGGCCTCCAGCTTGCCTTTCTCCACCAGGCGGGCGAGCTGCCGGTCGATGCCGGCGATGGCCTGGGCCGCAGCACCGGGGCGGGTGTCGTACAGGCGCACCGGGTGCCCGGCCTGGGCGGCGACCTGGGCGATGCCGGCGCCCATGGCGCCAGCGCCGATCACGGCCACCGGGGTTTCTCTGTTCAGGGCGTGCATGGGCTCAGCGTCCTTTGAAGCTCGGGGTGCGTTTCTCCATGAAGGCGCCAACGCCTTCGCGGTAGTCCTCGCTGCGGCCGGCGAGGCGCTGCAGGTCGCGCTCCAGTTCCAGCTGCTGGTCGAAGCCGTTGTCCAGGCTGGCGTTGAGGGCGCGCTTGATCAGGGCCAGGCCGTAGGTGGGCTGGGTGGCCAGGTGGCGCGCCAGCTTCAGGGCCTCGTCGCGCAGCGCGGCGTCGTCCACCACGCGGTGGATCAGCCCCCATTGCTCGGCCTGTTCGGCGGTCAGTCGGTCGCCCAGCAGGGCTAGGGCCTTGGCGCGGGCCATGCCGACCAGGCGCGGCAGGCTCCAGGTGCCGCCGGAGTCGGGCACCAGGCCGATCTTGCAGAAGGCCTGGATGAAGCTCGCGGAGCGCGCCGCCAACACCAGGTCGCAGGCCAGCGGGATGTTGGCGCCGGCACCGGCGGCCACGCCGTTGACCGCGCAGATCACCGGCAGCGGCAGGTCGCGCAGGGCGCGGATCAGCGGGTTGTAGAAGCGCTCGATGGACAGCCCCAGGTCGGGCATTTCGGCGCCCGGTGCGACGTTGCGGTCGGCCAGGTCCTGCCCGGCGCAGAAGCCGCGGCCCTCGCCGGTGAGCAGCAGCACGCGCACCTCCGGGTCCTGGCGCACGCGCTTGAGGGCCTCGCGGACTTCGCCGTGCATGGCGGCGTTGAAGCTGTTCAGCTGTTCGGGACGGTTGAGGCTGAGGGTGGCGACCCCGGCCTCGATGGAAAACAGGATGTGCTCGAAATTCATGGCGTGCGCTCTATGGAGTCGAGTTGTGGGCGGCCGGGTCAGCGGCCGGTGAATTCGGGGGTGCGTTTCTCGCGGAAGGCGGCGAGGCCTTCTTCGCGGTCGGCGGTGCCGGCCAGCAGGGTGAAGGCGTGGCGCTCGAAGCGCAGGCCGCTGGCGAGGTCGGTGTCCTGCGCCTTGAGCAACGCCTCCTTGGCCAGGCGCAGCGCCAGGGGCGCCTTGCCGGCGATGACGCGGGCGATGGCCAGGGCGCGCTCGACGGTGAACTCCGGCTGAGTCACTTCGCTGACCAGGCCGGCGCGCAGGGCGTGGCGGGCGTCGATGGCCTCGCCGCTGAGCACCATCTGCATGGCCAGGGACTTGCCCACGGCGCGCAGCAGACGCTGGGTGCCACCGGCGCCGGGCATGATGCCGAGGTTGATTTCCGGCTGGCCGAAGCGGGCGTCCTCGCCGGCGATGAGGATGTCGGCGTGCATGGCCAGTTCGCAGCCGCCGCCGAGGGCGAAGCCGTTGACCGCGGCGATCAGGGGTTTGGGGAAACGGGTGATGCGCTGCCAGTGGGCCTGGCGCGGGTCGTCGAGGATGCCCGCCAGGTCGCGCTCGGCCATCTCGTTGATGTCGGCGCCGGCGGCGAAGGCCTTGCGGCTGCCGGTGATCACCACCACGCGGGTCTGCGGGTCGTGTTCCGCATCGTCCAGTTCCTGGGCCAGTTCGCCCAGCAGCCGGGTGTTCAGGGCGTTGAGCGCCTCCGGGCGCTGCAGGGTGATCAGGCGCACGCCCCGGTCAGGGGGCAGGACGGCAAGAGTCTCGGGCATGGAACGGGCCCTCAGGGTGCACGCACGGCATCTGGGCCGGGCTTTGTTGTTGGATTGCCAGGCGTTCGTCCGTTGGGCGGGCTGGCGTTTTTCCGGAGTATACGCATGAAGCGATACAAAACAATAAGTATTGAATCGTATTTATGTGTCTCTAATGGAGTGGCTTTCCATGCTTCGATGGGTATCCGGGTGCTGGCCTGCTGCCTTTTCCTGGGAAGTTTATCCAGTATTTATGCGGGTTTCGCGAGGCGGGCGTGGGCCTCGCACCAACCGATACGCGATTGCCTGCTTTATCCGATAAAAATGATGTGATACAAGTTGCGTCATCCGTCGCATCGCTTTCCGTTGCGGCATCGCCCTGCGAGGACCGACCATGAGCCGCCTGTTCCCTCTACAGCCCGTCGCGCGGGGTGTCGCGCCATGACCTGCTACAGCCTCGACGGCCTGGTTCCGGTGGTGGACCCGAGCGCCTACGTGCACCCTTCGGCGGTGCTGATCGGCGACGTGATCATCGGCCCCAACTGTTATGTGGGCCCGCTGGCCAGCCTGCGTGGCGACTTCGGGCGGATCGTCCTGGAGGAGGGCGCCAACATCCAGGACACCTGCGTGATGCACGGCTTCCCGGAAAGCGACACGGTGGTGGAGCGCAACGGCCATATCGGCCATGGCGCGGTGCTGCACGGTTGCCGCATCGGCGAGGACGCCCTGGTGGGAATGAATGCCGTGGTGATGGATGGCGCGCAGATCGGCGCCCGTTCGTTCGTTTCCGCCGCTGCCTTCGTCAAGGCGCGCTTCGAGTGCCCGGAGCAGTCCCTGGTCATGGGCGCGCCGGCGCAGGTGAAGCGTCGCCTCAGCGACGAGGAGGTGGCCTGGAAGCAGCGCGGCACCCAGGAGTACCAGGCGCTGGCGCGGCGCTGCATGGCGAGCATGGTGGCCTGCGAGCCATTGGCGGCGGTGGAGGCCGATCGCCCGCGCAACCGCGTCGACGGCCTGCGTCCGAAGGGGGAGTCGGCATGAGTGCGACTGTGGTCAGCGCGCCGATGCGGCGGGTATATTCGGCAACTTTCCAGCGCCCGGTTCGCCCATGACGTCCCTCGCTCCCCTGCAGCACCTCATCACCCGCTTCCAGGAGCAGACGCCGCTGCGCGCCAGCTCGCTGATCATCACCCTCTATGGCGATGCCATCGAACCCCACGGCGGCACCGTGTGGCTGGGCAGCCTGATCCAGCTGCTGGAACCCATTGGCGTCAACGAGCGGCTGATCCGCACCTCGATCTTCCGCTTGACCAAGGAAGGCTGGCTCACCGCCGAGAAGGTCGGCCGGCGCAGCTACTACAGCCTCACCGGCACCGGGCGGCGGCGTTTCGAGAAGGCCTTCAAGCGCGTGTACAGCTCCAGCCTGCCGGCCTGGGACGGCTCCTGGTGCCTGGTGATGCTCTCGCAGCTGCCCCAGGAAAAGCGCAAACAGGTGCGCGAGGAGCTGGAGTGGCAAGGTTTTGGTGCGGTTTCTCCCATCGTGCTGGCCTGCCCGCGCTGCGACCGCATGGACGTGAACGCCACCCTGCAGGACCTCGACGCCCTGGAGGAAACCATCGTCTTCGAGACCACCGCCCAGGACGTCCTGGCGTCCAGGGCCCTGCGCATGCAGGTTCGCGAGAGCTGGAACATCGACGAGCTGGCGACCCACTACAGCGAATTCATCCAGCTGTTCCGCCCGCTCTGGCAGGCGCTGCGGGAACAGGAAGCGCTGCAGCCGCAGGACTGCTTCCTGGCACGAACCCTGCTCATACACGAGTACCGCAAATTGCTGCTGCGCGACCCGCAGCTGCCCGACGAGCTGTTGCCGGGCGACTGGGAAGGCCGTGCGGCGCGCCAGCTGTGCCGCAACATCTATCGCCTGGTGCATGCCAAGGCCGAGGAATGGCTCAATGGCGCCCTGGAAACCGCCGACGGCCCGCTGCCGGATGTCGGCGAAAGTTTCTATCGGCGGTTCGGCGGGCTTAAATAGGGCTCCTGTCTCGAAATGCCCTGGAGGGCGAAGTGCTTGGCGTGATCCGCCGGGCCGCACCGCAGGTTGCGGGATGGCACGGAGGAAGAATGAACGAAGGTCGCCTCGATGCGGCCTTGAATAACAATAAGAAAGCTAGCCAGAGGCTCCATGGCCATGACTGCACGTGCACTGAGAACCGACCGCTTCGACGAATGGTTGCAGCGGATCAATCAGGTTTGCGGGCGCTTCTGCGCCAAGACCCTCGGGGAGGAATTCTCCGGGGCGGTCCGCGAATACAAATCCGGCGCGATCAAGCTCAGCTTCGTCGACGTCGCCCAGGCCCGGCTTTACCGTACCGAGCATGAGGTGGCGCAGAGCGACAGCCGACACTTCTTCGCCGCCTTCCAGCTGCAGGGCGAGTCGAACATGGAGCAGGGCGGCAACCGCGTGCGCCTGGCCCCTGGCGACATCACCCTGATCGACTCCTCGCTGCCCAGCGACTTCACCTACGGCGCCAACTCCCGGCAGCTGTCGCTGATCCTGCCGCGCCACCTAGTGGAGCAGAACCTGCGTTACGGCAGCGTGCGCTGCGCGCAGAAGATCGCCGCCACCTCGCCCATCGCGCTGCTCACCCATCGGCTGATCCTCGAGGCCAGCCAGCACGAGTGCCTCAGCCAGCACGAGAGCGAGGCGACCCTGGAGGCGGTGGTCAGCCTGCTGCGCCCGGCTATCAGTGCCGCCGAAGGCGATGCCGATCCCCATGAGCGGGCGTTCCGCAAGACCCTGGACTTCATCGATGCGCACATCCGCTCCGAGGAGCTCTGCCCCGAGCTGCTGGCTCGCGAGGTGGGGGTTTCGGTGCGCGGCCTGTACCGCATGTTCTCGCGCAAGGGGCTGGTGGTGGCGCAGTACATCAAGAACCGCCGGCTGGATTTCTGCGCCGAGTCCCTGCGCCTGGGCGCCGCCGAGCACAAGCTCTCGGCCCTCGGCTACTCCTGGGGCTTCTCGGACTCCAGCTACTTCTCCACCGCCTTCAAGGCGCGCTTCGGCGTCTCCCCCGGCGAGTACCGCAAGCGCTACCAGCACTGATTGGCCTGTGCGCGACGCTGTAGGGGCGAATTCATTGGCTCTGTCTGCGTTAAGTGTTGCGAGAGGATTTGAGCCCAGCTGATTGCCGAGTTCTGCTGGTGCTTTTGGTTTCGCCCACCCGGGCGAGTCCCTTTTCTCAGTCGCCAGAAAAGGAACCAAAAGGGCTTGCCCCATCATCCGGCCCCGGCTTCGCTGGGGTTCCCTCACTCCATCGTCGTTACTCGCTACGCTCGCCCTTCGGGCCGCACTGAAGTGCGTTCGCCGCAAGCGTCGTCTGGGGGCCGGCGCGATGGGCCATCCATGGCCTGGCGCGCCTCTCGCGGCATCCATGCCGCTCGTCCCCCGGCGCAACGACTGCGTTCGGCCTCCTGGAGGGGCCTTGGCGGCTGCTCCAACTTTCTTCGTCCAGCGCATCGCCACGTGGTGCGCACAGGCTTTCGTAGGATGGTGTAGAGCGAAGCGAAACCCATGCGGTGGAGGTGGCACAAACCCTTGGGTGCCCGGAAAGGGCCGTGCTTGAGCGCCTGAGTTAAAACCACAACAGCTAACGCCGACAGAGCCAATTCATTCGCCAAGCGGCGCGCAGCGCCGCCATGCCTAGCGATTAGGGATAACTGAAGCTCTTCACCAGGGTCAGCTCCCCCGGCTGGCGCATGGGCACGAGGAAGCTCTGCTGCTTCTCGTTGGCCGTGCCCTCTTCGCTGATCACGGTGATCTGGCCGATGGTCAGCGCCTGGCCCGGCGAGCTGCTTCCGTCCTCTTCGCTGCGGTAACCACCACCGTAGTAGTTCACGTAGACCAGGTACTGGCCCTTGAGCGGGGTCGGCGTGGCGATCATTTCCGGGCCGTAGCCGGTGGTCACGTCCACGTCCAGGGCCGCGCCGTTGGCCAGGGAGCGCTCGCCGTACCACACATGGCCACCATCCGGGGTCACCAGGTGCAGGTCGAGGTCGGTGTTGTCGCTGTCCCAGGACAGCACCACCCGCAGGCGCGCCGAGGCCCCGCCGCGACCGAGGCTATAGAACTGCACGCGGCGCTTCTGCTGGCCGTCGGGGCTGCGCACCTCAACGCTGTTACTGCCCCCCGGGAACACGAAGGGGCGGTCGAAGCCGCCGTCCTCATTGATCTTCAGCGGCATGTCGATGCCGTTGACCACCAGCCGGCCCGGGCCCTGCGGAGCCTTGGCCAGGCCCGTGATGGCGCCCTTGATGCGCGCGGTGTCGGCCTGGTCCTCGGCGACGTTCACCGAGGACGCCGGGTAGTTCACCTGCTGCATGAAGTGCTCGCCGTTGCCGCTGCCTTCGCGCCAACCGCCACGGGGCGTGTCGAGGCGCACCTCGGCACTGGCGGCCAGGGGGATCAGGCTGAGAAGCAAGGGGGCGAGGTATCCGGGGCGCAGGCGCATGGGGGTCATTCCAGTAACAGGTGGCGGGCGAGGCGTTCGACGTAGTCTTCGTCCTGGCCGTTGGGGTGGGCTTCGAAGGCCAGGTGCAGGTATTCGTGGGTCAGGTCGAGGCGGTCCTGCAGGGAGAACAGGCCGCGCACGAAGATGCGCCGCCGCTCGCGGTCGACATGGGGCTTGCCGGACGCCAGGCGGCACACGGCGAATTGCTGGATCTCGTCATAACCGGGCTCGGCATCCAGGATCGCGCGCCAGCCGCGGCGCTGCGTGCGCAGCCACTCCTCGGCATTGGGCAGCCCCTGGCAGGCGGCCACGGGCTTGTCCCAGCGGCTGAGGCTGGCACGGGGAAAGGCGCGGGCGAGGATGGCGTCGTAGCGCAAGCCATCGCCGGCCTGCTGCACCGCCTGTTGCCAGGCCAGGCGATCGGGCCCCGGCTTGTCGCTGTGATAGGTCACCGGGCTGCCGGCCAGTACCAGGTCGGCGGTCCAGGCGGCGATGGCGCGGGCCTCGGCGGTGGCCGGGCGTGGCGCCACGCGCTGGTTGGCGCTGCTGTCGTCGATGGTCAGGCACTCGCCACGGCGGCCGGCGTTCTGTTGCAGGTAGCTGCGGATGGCTACGGCCAGGGCCTTGGCCGCCTCCGCCGGCTGCGCCGAGGCTTCGCGTTGCAGCACGCGGGCCACGTAGTCCTCGCGTTGCAGGTGGGCGGTGAGCGTCTGGGCATCGCCCTGGCCTTCGAGGAACAGCTCGCCGTCGCTTTCGATACCCAGGCGGTTGCCATTGGCGAACTCCACCTCATAGTGCCCGCGTAGCATGCCCGGCGCCACGGCGGCGGCCTGCCCCTCGCGGCGTACCTGGCGCACCGGGTAGCGGGTGAACAGATCGACTTCGACGCAGGCGCCGGTTTCCGCTGGCCAGGTCGTGGGCAGTGTCTGCCCGAGTATCTCGGCGTAATCCTTGAGCACCCGCTGACTGGTACCCGGGCCACCGGCCCAGATCGGCGTGCCATCGGCCAGCCAGCCGGCGAAGCCGCCCTGGCGCGCCTGGGCATCGCCATCGGCCAGCCAGCTCCAGGTCTTGGCCCGCAGGCGCCCACCCAGGGCGCCCAGGGTGGCGGAATCGGGGGCCGACAGGGGCACGTCGAGCAGCACCTGGCGCGCCTGGGCCTGGGCCGGCAGGTGGGCCAGCTCGTCCAGCAGCTCGCCCACCGGCACCCGGGCCTGGGGCTGCAGCTGGTCCAGCCGCTGCAGCCAGCCGGCGCCCTGGCGCTCATGCCAGTAGCGCGACCAGTCGGCAGGGTCGAGGTGCAGTTCGGGGGATGAGAAGTACAGGCCGCAGGACTTCACCAGCGCCTGGTCCCGGTCGATGCGCTCGCCGGGGTTGCAGCAATAGACCTCGTCGCGGTCCTGGCCCTTGCATTGGTAGCCGGGGTCGGGGCGCGCGTTATCCACGAGGTAGGCGTAGATGAACAGTTTCCACAGGCTGCCCAGGGGCGTCTGGTGCTCGGCGGGCAGCGGCCCGCGCGTGAGCACCCGGCTGCGGTCCAGCTGCAGCAGCTCATTGCCCTGGGGCCCACGCCAGGCGAGGTTCAAAGGCGCCTCGCCCGCGTGAAGCAACGGGGCCGCCAGCATCAGCAGGGCCCCGGCCAGATGTCGCGTCCTAGTCAACCTTGATCCGTCCGAGCGCAGGTTCGCTCTCCAGCGCCTGCTCCTGGGGAGCGTAGAGGCGCTGGTAGCGGGCCGGCGGCAGTTCGAAGGAACCTTTCTGCGAGAAGCGCACCAGGTGTTGCAGCACCACGCTGCCTTGCAGGCTGTCCACCGGCACCGCGTAGAGCAGTTGGCCCGGCTCGTTGCGCGCGCGCTCCAGGGTTTCGGCTTCCTCGCCACCCAGACCGGAGATCTTGATGCCCCAGGTGGTGCGCTCGACATCGGCGCCCGGCGGCAGCGGCACTTCCAGCATGCCGTAGCGCAGCGCGCGCTCGCCCTTGCTGGTGAGCACGATGGTGTCCAGGTAGAGGTCGTCGCTGGAGATGTCTTCCGGCTTCACCTCCTCGGCGGTGAAGTTGAAAGCCTCATCGCTGGGGACCAGGCGCAGCAAGCGGCGGGAAATCTCCACGTCCAGCTTCACCGGGGTGGCCTGGGCGCTGTTGAAGTCCAGGCGCACGTCCACCGGGTGCGGCAGGTCGGCCGGCAGTTCCAGCTCGCTCGGCACGCCCTGGCCTTGCCACAGCCAGTAGCCTTCGCCACTGGTGCCTTCGGCCGCGTGCCAGTCGCCCTGGGGCTTGAGGACGATGTCTTCGCTGTCCTGGCCGAGGGAACGCTGCAGCCAGGTCAGCGCCAGGGCGCGTTCCAGGGTGGCCTGGCCGGGTGCCAGACGCTTGAGCAGCGAGGCGGCGCGTTCGCGGTCGGCACCGTTGACGTACAGGCCGATGGCCTCGCCAAAGGGCTGCTGGCTGGCGGCCAGGCGTTCGCGGGCGGCGCCGACCTGGGCGGCCAGTGCGTCCGGCACCTGGACCTGCACCTGGCGCGCCAGGCCAACGGTGAGTACCCGCGCGGCGGCAAGGCCCAGGGCCGAATCCGGCGCGGTCATCACCAGGCTCTGGCTGCCGTCGTCCGACAGGGCCTGGTCGCTGCCCTCCCCGGCGGCGGCCAGGTCGGCCATCAGGCCCTCCATCAGGGTATTGACCGGCAGTTGCATCTCGCGGGCGAAGCCGAGGATCAGCGCACGTTGCAGCAACGGCGTGGTCGGCGCCTGGGCGGCGTAGACGTCCAGCACGCGCTGCCAGTGTTCCGCCGGCAGTTGCACCTCCAGGGCGCGGCTGGCGTACCAGTCGGCGTAGTAGGCGTAGGCGGTGAGGAAGGCATCGGCATCCGCCTCGTCGCCCCACCAGGTGAAGGACGCTTCGGGGCCGGCCATCTGCACCAGGCGCAGGCGGCTGTTCTGCATGATCAGGCGCAGGCGGTCGCGCACGCGCGGCTCGCCCTGGGCCAGGGTCGGGTAGGCCAGGGCCAGCGGCAGCAGGCGGCTGGCGGTCTGCTCGACGCCGCCGTAGGGGTAGCCGAGCAGGTCGTCCAGGGCGCCTTTGAACAGGGAGCGGCCACTGTCGTCGAGACGCAGGCGGATGGCGCTGGCGTCAGCCGGCAGGCCCAGTTCGGTCTTGCCGGCGTAGGCGACGACGGTCTTCGCCTGGGCGCTCTGCCAGCCGCTGGCGGCCAGGTGCAGGGCGACGTCCAGGGCGTCGACGGCCTGGCCGTCCTGCACCAGCTCGGCGTGGAAGTCACCATTCACCAAAGCGGTCTCGGCCAGGGGCAGGTAGTTGATGCCCTTGGCCAGCTCCACCGGGGTGCGCTGTTCCTGGCCATTGTAGCGGGTCACCAGCTCGGCCTTGGTCGCGGCCTCGCCCTGGTTGAAGGCGAACAGGCCGAGGGCCGGCTTGTCGCCGCCACGGTAGGTGGCCGGGCCGCTCCACTTCAGGTACAGCGGCTTCTCGGAACGCACGAACTGGCGCTTCTGGCCGACCTGGCCATCGGCGTTGACGGCGCGGGCGGTGATGCGCCAGCGGGTCAGCGAGTCGGGCATGCGGAAGCTGAAGCGGGCCTTGCCGTCGGCGTCGGTGACCAGGTCCGGCTGCCAGGAGGCGGTGTCCACTTCCTCGCGGCGCGGACGCTCCAGCACCTTCACGCCACGGTCGCTGCGGTTGGCGCGGCCCGGGGCGCTGGGCGTGCCGGGCAGGGCCAGGTCATAGGCGATGAACGACAGGCTGGCGTTGGTGCGCACGTTGTTGCGGCGCGGGTGGTAGAAGAACTGGTCGATGCCCGGGGCGATCTCCGGCTGCAGCGCGTAGATCATCTCGTCCACCACGCTGACGGTGAGGCGCGAGGCGGTCGGCTTGCCGGCGTAGCGGGTGGTCAGCTCGACGGTGACCATGTCGCCGGGGCGCGCGGTTTCCTTGTCGGCGACGATCTGGATGTCGATCTGCGGCGTCGCCACCTTGATGCCGGCGTTCTGGAAGCTGTAGTCGCCGCCACGGGTGTAGAGCGCGGAGAAGGTGATGTTCGGCGAGAAGGTCTCGCCCACCGGAATGCGCGCGCGGTACTGGGTGTCGGACAGGCGCTCCAGCTTCAGCCAGCTGGCGCCCTTGGACAGCAGCGCGGTGGCCTCGACCTTGTCGCGCTCCAGGGTCAGCAGCGCATCGCTCACCGGCTCGGGGAAGGTGATCAGGGCCAGGGCCTCGTCACCGGCCTGGTACTCGGCCTTGTCCAGCACGATCTCGATGGTGCCGGCCACGGACTTGACGCCCTCGCCGCTCACCGAGTGGCCGGTGGCGCCGAGGATCAGGTCGTGCTCGTCCTTGAGGGTGATGCTGTAGGTGCCGGGGCGCTCGAACTTGAGGTCGAAGCCCTCGTCACCGGCGGACAGGCTGCCGCTGTGGCTGCTCTGGTCTTCCAGGCGCACCCAGTCGTAACGCGCCGGCTTCAGCTCGGTGGGGCGTTCGCTGCGGTAGGTGAAGCGCACCGATTCGCCGGTGCTGCTGAAGCGCTGCGGGGCGCTCAGGACATAGCGGGCGGCGCCGCGCTCGATGAGGATTTCCTTGCTGGTCTTGACCCGGTACGCGGCGCCATCGCTGGCGAACACGGTGAGCAGGTAGCGGCTGGGCTTCTCCGCGGCCGGCAGGTCGAACTCGGCACGGCCCTTGGCGTCGGTGGACAGCTCGCTGCTGGTCAGCTCAACGGGGAACTGGCCGAGGTACTGCAGTTCGTTGTCGATCATCGACAGCTGCTGGGCGCGCAGGCTCAGCTGCACATTGGCGTTGACCACCGGCTTGCCGTCCGGGTAAAGCAGCACCAGGGCGCCCTTGATCGGCTCGCCGGTGCGGAAATCGGGCTTGGCCAGGTCCAGCGACACCTCGAAGTGCGGCTTGATGTAGTCGGCGACGCGGAAGGCGCTGCTGTAGACCTGGTCGCGGTAGGTGAAGCGCAGCTCGTAGCCACCGGCCACGGCGTTCTGCGGCAGCTGGAAGCGGCCGGCGGTGCCGGAGCTGGATTCCAGCTTCAGGTCCAGGGTCTGCAGCTGGGTGCCGTTGGCATCCAGCACGGCGAGCTTGACCGGTGCGGCGCCGGGCGCCACCGAGTCACGGGCGTTCTTGAATTCGCGGCCGACGATCTTCACTTCCACCCAATCGCCCGGACGGTACAGCGGGCGGTCGGTGAAGGCGTAGAGCTTGGTGTCGTAGATCTCGCTGTCGTAATAGAAGTTCTCGGAAACGAACACGCCGCCTTCGGCGTCCTCGCCCAGCACGTAGGAGCGCTCCGGGCTGGCATGGCCGAGGCGCAGCAGGCCTTCGGCATCGGTGCTGCCGCTGGTCATCACGCCCAGCCCATCGGTCCACAGCACCTTGGCCCCGGCGACTGGGGTGCCTTCATGCTTGCGCGCGGTCCATACCAGCAGCTCGCCGCCGGTGATCTTGCTCACGGCGACGGTGTTGGAGACGAATACCACTGTGGTGGCGCGGTACTTGCCGACTATGGCTTCGGCCAGGTACAGACCCGGCTTGAGCTTGCCCAGGGGGATGTAGACGTTGCCCGGCTGGGTGCTGGTGAACTGGCTGGAGGAGCCGGCCAGCTCGACGCCCTTCGGCGGCTCGATGGGCTTGGCTTCCCACAGCGGGTAGCGGAACTGCGCGACCAGGGGCAGGCCCTTCATGGGGGCGTACTGCACCTGCGGGGTGAACTCGGTGGGGGTGCGGATGGCATCGCCCATCTTCAGCTCGGGGGCTTCCTCGGTGACCTGCTTGCGCGACTCGTAGGAGAAGGCGCGCTGCATCACCCGCCGCGACTTGCGGTACCAGTTGTCCCACAGGTAGCCGAGGGTGTTGGACAGGCCCTCGCCCTTGAAGTCGCCCTCGGCGACCACGCGGTGCAGGTTCTTCTGGCGCTTGAGGAAGTCCAGCGGGTTGTCGATGCGGTACACCCGCACGTCGACGCCGCCGTAGCCTTCCATGCGGTAGCGGCGGTAGTCGCGGCCCGGCGCTTCGAGGCGCACCTTGGCCACCTCATCGGCGGCGAAGCTGCTGTCGGAGAGCAGGAAGAAGGATTCCCCCGCGAGCGGCGTGTAGCCGCTGGACGGCACCTCGTCCTCGGCCTGGGCGCTGCCGAAGGGCAAGGCCAGGGCGAGCAGGGCCGCCGCCGATAGGGAGGCGGCGCGGCGCAGCAGGCGGGCGGCAGTCATCGGGAGAGGAAGTGCAGCCGATAGATGCCGATAAAGTTGGGGTTGGATTCGTCGGGGATCCATCGGGTGTCCTTCCATGTCATGAGTTGTTGCAGGCTCACGGAGCGCATGCCGTTATCGGTCGGCGTGGTGGTTCCGGTGTGGTACGCGATGTCGCGGCCCATCCAGATCATCAGGTGCTGCTCGTCGCCCTGGTCGAAGAAGATCAGGTCGCCGGGCCGCGCCTGGTTGAGGTCACGGCCGGCGAACCGGCTGTTGTACTGGATCAGCTTGATGGCATTCACATAGGGCCCGACCTTGCCGCCGCCCTGCTGCCAGGTCTGCGCCAGGCGGCGCTGGCCCTCGCTGAGGTCCAGCTCCGGCGGCAGGTAGCGGTTGGAGAGGCCATTGGCGCGCAGCCACTTGCCGTCATGGGGCTTGAGCGCCTCGTTGGCGGCGAAGCGCACCAGGCCGGCGCAGTCCTGCTGGTGCCAGCGCGGGCTCGGCCCCTGGCGCAGCTGCTCCTGGGCGATGCGCACGAACCAGGCGCGGAACACCTGGGACTGCTCGGCGTCCAGGGCGGGAACGTCGTCGGCGCGCAGGGCCAGGCTCCACGCCATCAACAGCGCGGCGAAGCCCAGCGGCAGGCGGGCCAGGGTGCGGGTCACAGCGGGCGCCATTCCAGCGGCAGCCATTGCCAGTCGGAACCGGCCTTGGTGCCTTCGGGCAGCGCCAGGGCGTACTTGCCGTGGCCACCGAGGGCCCGCAGCTTGGGCAGCAGGTGGGTTTCGGCAGCGTTGCGGAACACCGGCTCGTAGTTGCTCGGCAGGCTGTCGAGGGTCTCGCGCTCGAGCAGCTTGGACAGGCCATCCGGGGCCATGAAGGCCGGCACCAGGGCGTCCTTGGGCAGGGTCTCGGCCAACGGCGGGAAGCGCTTGTCGAGGGTATCCAGGCCCTTGGTCACCAGCTTGTCGTCGAGGGAGAACAGCAGGGTGTCGCCATGGCGCGCCAGGCTCACGCGGAAGAAGCCGGTGGAGCCCAGGGCGTCCGGGTTGGCGTTCTCGCTGGCGGGGTACTGGCCGAAGTTGGAGCCGACGTCGCGGGTCCAGCGGCGGGTCGGGCCATTGGTCTGGTCGTCCACCGGGAAGCGGCCGCCTTCGACATAGGGCTCGTAGGCGCCGATCACCGAGCCGAACAGGCCCTCGATGGCGGTATCCAGTTCAGGCGTGGCCGCCTCGCCCAGCTGGGTGACCAGCAGCGGCGAGTGCAGGCGCGACTCGGCGTACCAGCACAGACCGGCCGCGCCGTTCAGGCGTTTCTCCAGCTCGGCGGCAACGTCCTTGCCGCCACCGACGCGGTCCAGCAGTTTGCCGGGCACACCCGGGGCCACCGGCAGGGCCACGCAGGCACTGGCGCCCATGGGCATGGCCTTCCAGATGGGGGTGAAGTCGAAGGCTGGCTGATCGTCGATCTCGTTGAGGGCGACGTAGCTGTGCCAGCCCTTGTCGTCCATCTCGAAACGCAGCCCGGCGAAGGACGGGAAGAAGCGCTGGTAGCCGAAGGCGACGTACTCGCCGGACAGGGCGATGCGCTGCTGCTCGGTGCCACGGGCATCCAGGCCGAAGCGCTCGGGGAAGGGATTCTCGCCGTCGAGCAGGGATTCCACCGACTCGGTGGCGTCCTTGGCCAGCTGGCCGGCCTCGTCCATCAGCATGCCGGGGCTGGACAGCACCAGCAGCTTGTCGCCGTGGCTGGCCAGCAGCACGGAGCGGTCGCCCAGGTAGCTCAGGCGGTAGAGCGGCACGGAGTCGCCGTCCACGCGCAGTTCGCCGGCCTGGCTCAATTGGCTGTCGTCGAGGGCGATGTGGGCCAGGGGCTCCAGCACCCGCGCCAGGCCGCCACGCTCGATGGTCAGCAGCACGTGCTTGAGCTTGCCGTCGGCGCCGCGCCACAGGGCGACTTCGGCGGGCTGGTCGAGCAGTTCGTCCAGCAGCGTGTCCTGCAGCTTGAGGTCACGCTCGTAGATGATCCGGCGCAGGCTGCCGGACAGCCCGAGGCGATCGGCGTTGTCCTGGTAGTAGAAGACGAAGTCCTCGGTCAGGGTGTCGCGCAGCAGCGGCACGGCGAGGATGTCCTTGGGCAGGCGGCTCAGCGAGACGCTCTCGATCAGCGCGTCGGGGCGCTTGAGGTCGAGGCCCAGGGCGCTCTTCTCGGCCAGCTCGCGCGGCGGTTCCTTGGAGCACCCGCCCAGCAGGCCGAAGGCGGCCAGCGGCAGCAGCAAGCCAGCGGCGAGCACGCGCGGATGGCGTGCCAGGGCCGGGCGGCGGGCCGGTTCGGGTGTGGTGGTCTGGCTCATGTCGAATAACCCCAGTTCATCCAAGCGTCGGGACATCAGAAATTGAAGGATTTGACGAGCAGCAGCTCGCCGATGGCGCGCAGCGGGACGATGAAGGTCTCGCGCTTCTCGTTCACGGTGTTCTCGTTGAACACCAGGCTGATCTGCGAGGTGATCACCTCGTTCTGGTTGCTGCCGGCATCGAAGTTGTAGCCGCCGGCGCCCAGGTTGCCCCAGTAGTTCACGTACACCAGGTAGGTGCCGTGCAGCGGCGCGGTCATGGTGAACATCTCGGGGCCCGGGCCATCGACGCTGTCGGTGTCCAGGCCGCCGCCGTTGCTCATCACCGGGTCCGCCCAGAAGGCGTGCTGACCGTCGGGGGTGACGATGTGCAGGTCGAGCTCGGCCTTGGGGTCGTCCCAGCCGAGCACCACGCGCAGGCGCGCCGGGGTGCGATGGGTGTTGGCTTCGTAGAACTGCACGCGGCGGAGGGTTTTGCCGTCGCCGGACACCACTTCCACGCCGTTGGAGCCGGCGCCGAAGGCATAGGGGCGGACGAAGCGGCCCTGGTCGTCGGTGTAGAGAGGCAGCGGGTTGCCGTTGACCACCAGGCGGTGCGGCTGGCGCACCTGGCCGATGTTGGCCAGGCGGCCCTCGATAAGGGTGCGGTTGCGCTGGCCGCCACGGTCGATGGGCGGCGTGGGGTAGGCGACGGCGGGGTTCTCGCTGCGGTCCAGCAGCCCGGCGTAGCGCCAGCCGGCAGTCGGCCCCTCCAGCGTCGCAGACGGTTCGGCAGCCTGGGCCAGGGAGGCCAGGAGCGTCAGGCAGAGCAGGAGGGGGGCGCGCATGTTTAATCCTTTAACGGCGCAAAGGCGGTGATGCTAGAGCCTGACGAGGAGCCGCGCAATCCGGGGCGATGAGGAGTCGGAAGTTCCTCACAATTTGAAACATCTAACCTCGGAAAGCTAGATCAGCCCCATCAGCTGCAAGGTCAGCAGGCCGATGTTGGTGGTAACCACCGCCGCCAGGGTGGTGACCACGATGATCGCCGCCGCCAGCTCGTGGTTGCCGTTCACCGCGCGCGCCATGACGAAGCTGGCCGCCGCCGTGGGGCTGGCGAAATACAGGAAGAGGATCGCCAGCTCGGCATTGCGGAAGCCGCAGGCCCAGGCGCCGAGCGTGGCCACCAGGGGCAGCCAGACCATCTTCATCAGGCTGGCGCTCAGCGCCATCGGTCCGCTCGCGCGCAGGGAAGCCAAAGACAGGGTGCCGCCGATGCAGATCAGCGCCAGGGGCAGGGTCATCTGGGCGAAGTACTCGCCGGAGGTGACCACCCAGGCCGGCAGCGGCAGTTGCAGGTAGGCCACCGGGATGGCCGCCAGCACGCCGATGATCAGCGGGTTGCAGAGGATGCTCTTGAACAGGCTCCAGGGGTCGGTCTTGGCGTTGGGCGCGTAGATGGCCAGCACCACCGAAGACAGGGTGTTGTAGCAGAGGATCACCACGCCCCCGAGCACCCCGCCCACCGAGAGTCCGTAGTCGCCGTACATGCTGGTGGCCAGGGCCAGGCCGATGATGCCGTTGTTGCCACGGAAGGCGCCCTGGGTGTAGACGCCGCGGTCCGCCTTCGGCACCCGCCAGGTCGCCCAGAGCCAGGCCAGGCCGAAGCACACCAGCGTGGCCAGGACGAAGTAGCCGATCAGCCGTGGCTGCAACGCCGTGCGCAGGTCGGCCTGGACGATGGCGAGAAACAGCATGGTCGGCATGGTGCCGCGGAACACCAGCGAGGACGCCGTATCGATGAAGGGCGCATCGATCCAGCGCAGGCGACGCAGCAGGACGCCGAGGAAAAGCATGGAAAAGACCGGCGCGGTGATGCCGATGATTTGCTGGACGACGGCGAACATGGAGGGGCCTGGCGCGCGGGGATAGTTAGGCGGCTAAGGATAACCAAGTCGGGGCGGGAAGTGGCTTTCGGGAAGCTTTCAGGGGGATAAAAACCGAGGGCGGCGCTGCGCGCCGCTTGGCGACTGAAGTCGCCCCTACAAGGCCTCTGCGAACCCGGGCTGCCAGGACGGCTCCGGCGTAGGGTGGAGGTCGCCTTTTACCTCCACCAGACGGGGCCAGGGTCGGCACAGGAGTGTGCCCGGGGCTCCGGCATCGATGATTTAGCAAGTAAAGGAGAAGCGGTGGGCTGAAGCCCACCCTACACATCCCTAACAAGGCGCCGAGGTTTTGTTCGGCGCCGGCGTCAGCGGCGGACCGGGCGCTTCTGCAGCTTGCGCTGCAGGGTGCGGCGGTGCATGCCCAGGGCGCGGGCGGTGGCGGAGATATTGCCGTCGTGCTCGGCCAGCACGCGCTGGATGTGCTCCCACTGCAGGCGGTCCACCGACATGGGGTTTTCCGGCACCAGGGTGTCCAGGTCCGCATGCTGGGACAGCAGCGCGGTCAGCACGTCATCAGCGTCGGCCGGCTTGCACAGGTAGTTGGTGGCACCGCGCTTGATGGCTTCCACGGCGGTGGCGATGCTCGAGTAGCCGGTGAGGATCACCACGCGCATCTCCGGGTCCAGCTCCAGCAGCTTGGGCAGCAGCACCAGGCCGGAGTCGCCGTCCATCTTCAGGTCGAGCACCGCGTAATCGGGCAGGTCGTCCTTGGCCACGACCAGGCCTTCTTCGGCCGAGCCGGCGACCGAGACCCGCAGGCCGCGGCGGCTCATGGCACGAGCCATGACGCGGGTGAAGGTGGTGTCGTCGTCCACCAGCAGGAGGTGGGGCTGCTCTTCGCCTTCGATCAGGGGTTCATCGCTCATTTCAACTCCTCGCGGGTTCAGCTCAGGCAACGCCGTAGCCTCGCGGCAGGCGCAACTCGGTGAGCGTACCGCCATCTTCATGGTTGTACAGTTTCACGGTTCCGCCGGCGCGGGTAACGCTGGCCTGGCTGAGGAACAGGCCGAGGCCGAAGCCCTTGCCCTTGGTGGTGAAGAAGGGCCGGCCGAGCTGCTCGGCGATGGCCAGAGGCACGCCGGCGCCCTGGTCGCGGATGCTCAGCACCACCCACTGGGGATCCCAGTTGAGGCGGATGTCGAGCTTGTCCGGGCAGGCGTCGGCGGCGTTGTTCAACAGGTTGAGCAGGGCCTGGGTCAGGTCGGCCGGCGGCATCAGCCGCGGTGGCAGGCCGATGCCCAGACACTGGTAGCGATAGGTGGCTTCAGGGCGCATCAGGTGCCAGCGGTTGAGGGTGACCTCCAGCCACTCCACGGCCGATTGCTCCACCACCGCCTGGCGTCGATCCGCCTCGGCGGCGCGCACCAGCTGTTGCAGGGTGTCCTTGCACAGGCGCACCTGCTCCTGCAGCAGGGCCAGGTCCTCCTGCAGGGAGGGCTTGTCGCCATACTCCCGACGCAGTTCCTTGAGCAGCACGCTCATGGTCGCCAGCGGCGTGCCCAGTTCATGGGCGGCACCGGCGGCCTGGGTGGCCACGGCCAGCAGTTGCTGGTCACGCATGCCCTCTTCGCGACGCACCGACTGCAGCTGGTCCTGGCGGCGCAGCTCCTCGGTCATCCGCGCGGCGAAGAAGGTGATCATCGCGGCGGCCAGGGCGAAGCTCAGCCACATGCCGTAGATCAGCAGCGTCTCGCGCTGGGCCACCGGCATCTCCAGCGGGTGGAACCACACCAGCAGCAAGGTGTAGGCAGCCAGCGCCATGCCCGCCAGCACCAGGGTGTAGAGCCAGGGCAGGGTCGCCGCGGCGATGGTCAGCGGCACCAGGTAGTAGGAAACGAAGGGGTTGGTCGAGCCGCCCGAGTAATAGAGCAGCACGCTGTGGATAACCAGGTCGCAGGCCAGCTGCACCGAGTATTCCAGCTCGGTGACCGGCCAGGGCCCGCGCAGGCGCAAGGCGGTGCTCAGGCACAGGACCAGGGAAACACCGAGGGTCACCGACAGCTCCAGCCAGGGCAGTTGCAGCAGCTGGGCCTTGTAGGCGAGCCCCACCGAACCGGCCTGGGCGGCCAGCACGAGGATGCGGATGAAGGTCAGGCGCAGCAGGTTCTGCCGGCTGGCGGATAACAATTGCAAGGGTGCGAGCATGGGTACTCCAGGGCGTCGGCGGAGTATAACCAAGGCGCCGCGCGCTCCGCTGATATGCGTCAACTCGCCGCATCGTCGCGCGCCTTTCGTCGGCCGACGACGGGTCGCCCTTTGGCAGTGCCCGACCGGAACGCAAAAAAAACTTCCAGGTCTTAACCCCGTTCGCAGCGGACCTGCGTCTAACCCCGTGACTGCTGCACAATCCGTGCACCCACTGCCTCTCACAAGGAGCCGTTATGCAAGCCATCACCCGCCTCGCCGCCGCCATCACCCTGTGCGCCGCGACCTTCGGCAGCCTCTCCGCCCAGGCCGAAGACGCCCGCTACAACCAGGTGGCGCTGCGCGCCGAGGTCAGCCAGGAAGTGGCCCACGACCTGATGCACGTCACCCTCTACAGCGAATCCCAGAGCGCCGACCCGGCCAAGCTCGCCGCCGAAATCACCCGCACCATCAACGCGGCGGTGGAGAAGGCCCGCGCCACCAACGGGGTATCGGTGAGCCTGGGCAGCCGCAACAGCTACCCGGTCTATGACGACAAGGGCCAGAAGATCACCGGCTGGCGCGAGCGCGCCGAACTGCGCCTGGAAAGCCCGGACTTCGCCACCCTCTCCCAGCTCAGCGCCGACCTGATGGGCAGCCTGAAGATGGGCGGCATGGACTTCAGCATCGCCGACCCGACCCGCAAGAAGAACGAAGACGCCCTGATCAAGCAGGCCGTGGACGCCTTCAAGGCCCGTGCCCAACTGGCCACCGAAGCCCTCGGCGGCAGCGGCTACAAGCTGGTCAGCCTCAACCTGAACAGCGCCGGCTTCCAGCCGCAGCCGGTGATGATGCGCGCCATGGCCGCCAAGTCGTCGATGTACGACAGCGCCCCGGCACCGGAAGTCGAAGCCGGCACCAGCCGCGTGACCGTCAACGCCGACGGCGTCATCGAGGTGCAGATGCCCTGATAACGGGCGGGAGCCGCGCTGCAACGGCGCGGCTCCCTTTCATATACGCGTCATACACGCGCCACTTCTTTTGCATATTTGCGACACCGCCGTACACCTTCGTCACAGCTTCTACACTCTCCCCTGCCCTCGGCTTGCCTCAGGCATGTGCCGTGCATAGGTTCTTGCAAGGTCCCTCACGAAGGGGCCCCTCACGATGACAACCACAACAAGACATGAGGTCAAAATGCGTAAAAACGCCGTCATCCAAGCGCTGCTCGCCGCCGGCCTGATCGCCGCCGCACCGTTCGCCAGCGCCGCCAGCAACCTGGTTTTCTGTTCCGAAGGCAGCCCGGCGGGCTTCGACCCCGGCCAGTACACCACCGGCACCGACTTCGACGCAGGCGCCGAAGCCGTGTTCAACCGCCTCACCCAGTTCGAGCGCGGCGGTACCGCAGTCGAACCCGGCCTGGCGGAGAAGTGGGACATCTCCGATGACGGCCTGACCTACACCTTCCACCTGCGCGCCGGCGTGAAGTTCCACAGCACCGACTACTTCAAGCCGACCCGCGAATTCGACGCCGACGACGTGCTCTTCACCTTCCAGCGCATGCTCGACAAGGACCACCCCTTCCGCAAGGCGTACCCCACCGAGTTCCCCTACTTCACCGACATGGGCATGGACGCCAACATCGCCAAGCTGGAGAAGCTCGACGCGCACACCGTGCGCTTCACCCTCAACACCGTGGACGCGGCCTTCATCCAGAACATGGCCATGAGCTTCGCCTCCATCCACTCGGCCGAATACGCCGACCAGTTGCTCAAGGCCGGCAAGGCCGCCGACCTCAACCAGAAGCCCATCGGCACCGGCCCCTTCGTCTTCAGCCGCTACCAGAAGGACGCGCAGATCCGCTACAAGGGCAACAAGGACTACTGGAAGCCCGAGGACGTGAAGATCGACAACCTGATCTTCGCCATCAACTCCGACGCTTCGGTGCGCTACCAGAAGCTCAAGGCCGGCGAATGCCAGATCACCGCCTACCCGCGCCCGGCCGACCTCGACGCCATGCGCAAGGACCCCAAGCTCGACGTGCCCCAGCAGGCCGGTTTCAACGTCGGCTACATCGCCTACAACATGGAGCACAAACCCTTCGACAAGCTCGAAGTGCGCCAGGCGCTGGACATGGCGGTGAACAAGCCGGCCATCATCAAGGCCGTCTACCAGGGCTCCGGCCAGCTCGCCACCAACGGCATGCCGCCGACCCAGTGGTCCTATGACGACAGCATCAAGGACCCGGCCTACGACCCCGAGAAGGCCAAGGCCCTGCTCAAGGCCGCCGGCGTCGCCGAAGGCACCGAGATCACCCTCTGGGCCATGCCGGTGCAGCGCCCCTACAACCCCAACGCCAAGCTGATGGCAGAGATGCTCCAGGCCGATTGGGCCAAGATCGGCATCAAGGCCAAGATCGTTTCCTACGAGTGGGGCGAGTACAACAAGCGCGCCAAGGCCGGCGAGCACGACGCCCTGCTGATCGGCTGGACCGGCGACAACGGTGACCCGGACAACTGGCTCGGCGTGCTCTACGGCTGCGACGCCATCGGCGGCAACAACTACTCGCGCTGGTGCGACAAGGGCTACGACAAGCTGATCAAGGAAGGCAAGGCGGTCACCGACAAGGACAAGCGCACCGCCCTCTACAAGGAAGCCCAGCAGATCCTCAAGCGCGAAGTGCCGATCACCCCGATCGCCCACTCCACCGTCAACCAACCCATGAGCAAGACGGTCAAGGACTTCCGCATCAGCCCCTTCGGCCTCAACTCCTTCTATGGCGTCAGCGTCGAGAAGTAGGCCCTGTCGGCGGGGCCGCCCGGCCCCGCCCCTCCACCCCCGAAGGGAAGCACCATGCGCCGATGCCTGTCGTCCCTCGCCCTGCTCCTGCCCCTCGCCTGCAACGCCGCCAGCTCCCTGGTGGTGTGCACGGAAGCCAGCCCCGAAGGCTTCGACATCGTCCAGTACACCGCCGCCACCACGGGTGATGCCGCTGCCGAAACGCTGTTCGACCGCCTGGTGCAGTTCGCCCCCGGCAGCACCCGCCTGCAGCCCGGCCTCGCCGAGCGCTGGGACATCAGCGCGGACGGCCTCACCTACGACTTCCAGCTGCGCCGCGGGGTGAAGTTCCACACCACGCCCTGGTTCACCCCCAGCCGCGAATTCACCGCCGACGACGTGCTCTGGAGCTTCCAGCGCCAGCTCGACCCCAAGCACCCCTGGCACGGCCTCTCGCCACGGGGCTTCCCCTATGCCGAATCCATGGCCTTCGCCCAGCTGATCGAGCGCATCGAGAAGCTCGACGACCGCCGCGTGCGCTTCGTCCTGCGCCACCCCGAGGCGCCCTTCCTCGCCGACCTGGCCATGGGCTTCACCTCCATCTACTCCGCCGAATACGCCGCCAAGCTGCTGGCCGCCGGCACCCCCGACGCCCTCAACAGCCAGCCGGTGGGCACCGGGCCCTTCGTCTTCCAGCGCTACGCCAAGGACGCCCAGGTGCGCTTCTTCGCCAACCCCGACTACTGGAACGGCAAGCCGCCCAGCGACCGCCTGCTGCTGGCCATCACCCCCGACCCGAACGTGCGCATCCAGCAGCTGCGTGCCGGTGCCTGCCAGATGGCCCTCTACCCCAAGCCCACCGACGTGCCCGCCCTGCGCGGCGCCCCCGGCGTGAAGCTGGTGGAGCAGGACGCGCTGATGGTCGCCTACGTCGCCCTCAACACCCGCCACCCACCGCTGGACGACGTGCGCGTGCGCCAGGCGATCAACCTCGCCTTCGACAAGAAGTCCTACATCCGCGCCCAGTACGGCGAAGGTGCCGCCAGCGCCGCGGTCAACCCCTACCCCGCCACCCTGCTGGGCTACAACAGCGACCTCGACCCCTGGCCCCACGACCCCGAACGCGCCCGCCAGCTGCTGGCCGAAGCCGGCCACGGCAAGGGCCTCAAGCTGTCCATCTGGACCCGCCCCGGCGGCGGCCCCACCAACCCCAACCCCGGCATCGGCGCGCAGATGCTCCAGGCCGACCTGGCCGCCGTCGGCATCCAGGCGGACATCCGCGTCTTCGAATGGGGTGAACTGATCAAGCGCGCCAAGAACGGCGAGCACGACCTGGTGTTCATGGGCTGGGTCGGCGACAACGGCGACCCGGACAACTTCCTCACCCCCAACCTCTCCTGCGCCGCCGCCAAATCAGGGGAGAACCAGGCCGGCTGGTGCGACACGAAGTTCGACGAACTGATCCGCCAGGCCCGCGCAGAAAACGACCGGGAAACACGCGCCCAGCTCTACCGCCAGGCCCTGGCGATCTTCCACGAGCAAGCCCCCTGGATCCCCCTCGCCCACCCCAGGCTGTTCAACGTCCTCACCCCCGAGGTGGAAGGCTTCCGCATGAGCCCGCTGGGGTCGAACAACTTTGCGCGGGTATGGTTGGATCGGAATTGAGCGGAGAGGAAGCGGGATAGCGGCTGGCGCCCAGGGCGCGTGAACTTATTGCTAACCCCGTCTGGGTTAACTGCCACAGCGCTCTCGACCCGGCGCTGCCGTTCGGGGGCTACAAGATGTCGGGGGTCGGGGGGAAATGGGCGCAGCTGCGATCGAGCACTACACGGAGGTGCAGTCGGAGTTGATCAGAGTGTGAGAGGAGGGGCCCGCTTTTAGAGGCGGGCCTTGGGGAGCTAAATGCATGGACCACTTTCAGCCCTGAGGACAATCCGAGTCTGGTCAGGCTAATAGGTCCTCTAAGACTGAGGCGAACAACACTCATCCCGCATCTGAACGCCTTTTTGGCCCTGCCCAAAACCAGCATGAGCGTAAAATAAACTTGACTGTAAAGCAGATTGAACCTTGAAAAGCTAAGAGACCATCAATTTATAATTGCCGCCTAAAGCAGAGCAACGCATGACGCAAGCTCTCACCGCGCTAGGACTCAAGGATTGAAGAAGTACGCATCGCTGGCAATAGCACTTTATCCTCTGCAATTCAGCCCTATGACTTCTGCACAGGAGTTCTACTGGACGTCGTTCAGCTACGTTGGCACCCATGCATCTCCAACTGCAGGCTGTATAAAAAACCTCCCAAGTACAAACCCACAACTGTTGAGGCTGAGATACTCTCATACGACTCTAACTCCAGGAGATGGCTTTCCTATCGCCAAATGCTGGGCGATTCAGTCATACTGGCAGGATAATTTTGCAACAGAATCCCTCCGCGACTATGATTTGCTATTCCGATCTGGTGATACTTGCCCACAATATCGCCAATACAACCCCACAACCGGGGAGTGCAGCAACGACGAACAGAAAGGGCCCGACTCAATCAATTCACCTGCACTATGCAGCACCCAAGACTCAAGTATAAAAACATCGATCGGAAACAACTACATATTCAGAGAAGAGCTACAGGAAAGCGGACTTAACGCCCCCCTGCAGCTACACTACAACAGTATCGACAGTTCCTGGCAGCATAGCTACTCCACTCGCTTGCGCACCAGCTCAGAAAAATATATAGCGTTAATAAAACCAACTGGCCAAGAAGAAATATTTCTCCACAACGAGAACGACACCACTCCAACCGACATCAATTCTGGAACACTAACAAAAAACAGCAGTGGATGGACCTACAAGTCTAGAGACAATAAAGACCTCCATTTCGACAGCAACGGCCGACTCATCGCTCAAAACAGCATATCGGCACATATCACACTCTCCTACCTGGACAACAAGATCACAATTACTGACCAAAATGGGAGGGTACTTGTAATTACTCAATCTGTAGACCGCCGTATTCTTAGCGCACAAGCCGGCACTCAGATTATCGACTACACCTACAGCAGAACGGGTCAATTAATAGAAGCGACACGTCGGGCCAATGGGGTCGTAACCAGCAGCAAATACTCGTATGAAGATCCGCATAATGTAGGCCTCCTCACCGGCATCACCGACGAACGCGGCGTTCGCTACGCCACCTGGACCTATGACGACCAGGGCCGCGCCATCTCCAGCGAGCATGCCGGCGGCGCCGAGCGCACCCTGGTGAGCTACAACGCCGATGGCTCCTCCACCGTCACCAACGCCCTTGGCAAGCGCACCACCTACCGTTTCCAGACCGTCCAGGGCATACGGCGCATCACCGCCATCGAAGGCGAGCCCTCGGCCAACTGCCCCAACAGCAATTCCAGCTTCACCTACGACGACCGCGGCTTGGTGAAGACCCGTACCGATAACAAGGGCAACGTCACTACCTTCGACTACAACGAGCGTGGCCTCGAAGTGTCCCGCACCGAAGCCTTCGGCACGCCCCAGGCGCGCACCGTCACCACCACCTGGCACCCGACCCTGTTCCTGCCGGCCACCGTGACCGAGCCCGACCGCATCACCACCTACAGCTACGACGACCAAGGACGACCACTCAGCCAGAGCGTAAGCCAGCGCTGATCCGCACAAGGACTTGCCCATGAAACTCCTGCACCACCGCTTGAGCGTACTCACGCTCGCCCTGGCCGGCACCCTCGCTGCCGCCAACCTCCAGGCCGCCCCGCGCAACTGGAGCTACACCTATACCGCCACCGGCCAGATCGAAACCGCCGATGGCCCCCGTACCGATGTCCAGGACGTCACCCACTACGCCTACGACGCCCAGGGCCACCTCACCAGCGTCACCAATGCCCTGGGCCATATCACCCAGCTGTCCAGCTTCGACAGCTTCGGCAACCCGCARACCGTCATCGACCCCAACGGCGTCACCACCGCCCTSACCTAYACCCCGCAGGGCTGGCTCGCCTCGGTCAGCGTTGCCGGCGGCASCACCGCCTTCGAGCACGAYGCCATCGGCCAGATCACCAAGGTCACCCGCGGCGAYGGCARYTGGCTCGCCTACACCTGGGACGATGCCCGGCGCCTGACCARGATCACCAACAACCTCGGCGAGCAGGTCGAGTTCGACCTCGACGCCATGGGCAACCGCACCGCCCAGCGCATCAAGGACGCCTCCAACAACCTCACCCAGCAGCAACAGTGGGTGTACGACGAGCTCGGCCGCCTGCTGCGCTCGGTCGGCGCCGGTGGCCAGACCCACAGCCGGCAGTACGACCTCAACGACAACCCCACCACCGACACCAACCCGCGCCAGTTCAGCCACACCCAGGCCTATGACGCCCTCGACCGCCTGGTCTCCAGCACCGACCCGCTGAACAAGGTCACCAGCCTCGGCTACGACGCCCAGGACAACCTCACCCAGGTCGTCGACCCGCGTGGTGTCACCACCCGCTACGAATACGATGGCCTCGGCAACCTCACCAAGCTCATCAGCCCCGACACCGGCACYACCACCTAYGGGCACGAYGCYGCCGGCAACGTCACCCAGAAGACCGACGCCCGYGGCATCGTCACCACCTACAGCTACGACGCCCTCGACCGCCTCACCGGCCGCCAGTMCCCCGCCACCCCYGCGCTCAACGTCCAGTACCACTACGACATGACCGCCAACGGCAACAAGGGCATCGGCCGCCTCACTGCGGTGCAGGACGCCAGTGGCGTGCTCGGCTACAAGTACGACGAGCGCGGCAACCTCATCGAGCAGCTGCGCTCCGTGGCCGTGCTGGGGACTGATCAGTACGACACCCTCGGCTACGCCTACGACGCCGCCAACAACCTCATCCGCATCGACTACCCGGCCGGCTTCAGCATCCACTACAGCCGCAACGCCGCCGGCCARGTCAGCCAGGTCGGCTTTGCGGTGGGCAGCGCCACRCCCACCAGCCTCGCCAGCAACATCGGCTACGCCCCCTTCGGGCCGCTCAAGAGCCTCACCTGGAACAACGGCATCGTCCTCAGCCGCACCTACGACCAGGACTACCAGCTCACCGCCCARCAGGTCGGCAACTGGCAGAGCAGCTACAGCCACGACGCCAACGGCAACATCACCGCCCACGCCCACAGCCTGTTCGGCAGCCTCGACTACCAGTACGACGCCCTCGATCGCCTGACCGAGGAAAAGGCCGCCGCCAGCCGCAAGGCCTACGCCTACGACGCCACCGGCAACCGCAGCTCGCGCACCACCTACGCCACCACTAATGGCACCGAAGCGCAGACCGCCAAGCAGACCCTGCACTACGCCACCGACAGCAACCGCCTCAGCCAGCGCAGCACCAGCTACGCCGTCGAAGCCGATGCCGCCGGCAACTACACCCGCTACAGCCAGAGCCGTCGCTACACCTACGACGACCAGGGCCGCCTCAGCGCCGTCACCGACGAGGCCGGCACGCCCATCGCCCGCTACGCCTACAACGCCCTCGGCCAGCGCGTGCTCAAGGACGTGCAGCAAGGCACCGCCCACACGCCCTACACCTACCTCTACGGCCCGGATGGCCAGGTGCTCGGGCAGGTGCGTTACACCAGCAACGGCAAGAAGAGCAAAGCCAGCTACTACGTGTGGCTCGACAGCCTGCCCATTGCCCAGATCGACCTGAGCTACGACGCCGCCGGCACCACCATCGCCAGCACCACCCTCACCTACCTGCACAGCGACCACCTCAACACTCCACGTCTGGCCACCAACCAGGGCGGCAAACTGGTGTGGAGCTGGCAGAGCGATGCCTTTGGGGTGGGGCAGCCCAACACCTACGGCGGCAATATCGATGTGATCCTGCGCTTCCCTGGGCAAGTCGCCGATGCGCACAGTGCGCTCTACTACAACTACTTCAGGGATTACGATCCAGAGACCGGGCGGTATGTGGAGAGTGATCCGATTGGCTTGGATGGGGGGTTGAATACTTATGGGTATGTAAATGCCAACCCCTTGATCTTTATTGATGGGTTTGGCCTTCAGCAAACTACAGTCGACAAAGCAATTACGCAGGCCATCAGTCGCGGTGATGTGGCAGAGCTGCAAACAATAATGGAGGCAACAGCCAGCCCCGCCCAAAATGCAATAATCAGACGAGCACTAACTCCAGCAAGAGACTTGATTAGAGGGAAAACAAGGCAATCAGCATCATACGCAAGCGAGCTTGAGGGCCACTCTTATGCCGAGATATGCAAATTGGCAAAGGGCAGTGGAGAAATCGCGAACAAGGCGAAGAAAATGAAAAAGCTAATTGAGCAGCAGGAGCGACTTCATGACAAATTATGACCCTTCCGACGCCTTTAAAAAAATCTCCAGACTAATTAAAGAGAAGTCGTTCAACCTAGTCATTGAGGAGTACAAAAACCTAAAAAACGAGCAGCTCACCCCTAGCTTACTAATAATGAAATCAACAGCAATACAGCTAGCAGAGGACTCACAAGGCTATACTTTAGATGATGCAAAAGAAGCTCTATTTTCAGCCCTAGCACTTGATCCAGAAAACCCTGAAACACTCATGGAACTTGGGTATTTTTGCTACGCCGTAGAAGACAATACGCAAAACTCCATTACTTTCTTTGATGACGCTGCCAAGAAATCACGAAAAATATTGTTGAACTCCATAATTGGAGGAATAAATGCGAGACTCGAATTAGGCCTGAAATCCGAAGCAAAAGGAGTCATGCACATGTACACAAACTTTGAAGACGACATGAAAATTCAAGAATTGCTAGCCTCTCTCAACAGCTAAAAGCTCAGTGCCGTTTGCTTCATGAGAAGGAATGGCCGCGCGTAGTCCAATTGAATAGATACCGACTATCTCCCCTTGCCCTCCCGCCCCCTCCTCCCTATCCTGCCCCGGCCACGGTCAATCCCGTGGCCGGGTTTGACAGCCCGAAACTAACGGGCGCGAATGCGCCACGACGTGCATGCGAGAAACAGCGAATGTTTTTTGCAGGCATCGGTACGCATGCAGCTTTCATAGCTGCTCTGCTCTATGGCAGATCGCGCGGGGAGACCTTCGCGGTCTGCCGGTTCCCGTTAGCCGGTCTGTCAACCCCGTGCGGTCTGCCACCCTTCGATTGACAGCGAATTGGTGCCAGCTCCTGACCTCATAACGGAGACCCACCATGCATGAAGCTTATGTCCCTCTTGCTCACCCCCTCCACGTATCCACAAAGGAGGCCTCGGCATGAACAGCGCCCCTTTGATCGATTACAAAGAGCAGCGCATCCAGCAGTTGGTCGACCACCTCGATACGCGACTGCACACCACCCAAGTGATGGCGGAGTTGCTCCTGGATTTCGCAGCCTTGCGCGACGGCGCCGACTACTCCTACCTCAGCAGATACCGGGAAGGCGCCTTGATGGACGCGATGGTTCACCTGTCGCGCAGTAACTATGAGGACTTCTGCAGGCTGGTGGAGTTGGCGAAGTTGCCGGCTGATCAGCCAAGACCCTGATCACCACACAACCAATAGCGAGAAAGAAGAGGCCTACCCTGCCGGGCAGGCTTCTTGATTGGCTCACCCCAACCCGAACGGGTCGTCGATGGAGTGGCTGGGCTGGGTGAACCAGCGCGGGCCGTCTTCGGCCATGTAGAAGTGGTCTTCCAGGCGGATGCCGAACTCGCCGGGCACGCAGATCATCGGCTCGTTGGAGAAGCACATCCCCGGCTCCAGGGGCGTGGCGTCGCCGCGCACCAGGTAGGGACCTTCGTGGATGTCCAGGCCGATGCCGTGGCCGGCGCGGTGTGGCAGGCCGGGGAGTTGGTAGTCCGGGCCGAGGCCGTTGGCTTCCAGGGAGCGGCGGGCGGCGGCGTCCACCGATTCACAGGGGGCGCCGAGGCGCGCGGCTTCGAAGGCGTGCAGTTGCGCGGCCTTTTCGAAGTCCCAGAAGGTGCGCTGGCGTTCGCTCGGGGTGCCGAAGACGTAGCTGCGGGTGATGTCCGAGATGTAGCCGTGGAGCTTGCAGCCGGTGTCGACCAGCACCATGTCGCCGTCCTTGAGCACCTGCGGCTCGCGCACGCCGTGGGGGAAAGCGCTGGCGGGGCCGAACAGCACGATGCAGAAGTAGGAGCCGGGGGCGCCGACCTTGCGGTGGGCCTGGTGGATGAACTCCTCGACCTCGGTGGTGCTGATGCCGACGCGGAGGATGCTGGCGGCGGCCTTGTGCACTTCCAGGGTCATGTCCTTGGCCCGTTGCATCAGGGCGATCTCGGCGGCGGACTTGCGCTGGCGGCAGTGGCCGGTCACCCGGGCGCCGTCGATGAAGTCGTAGGCGCTGCCTTCACGGCGGATGCCGTCGAACATGAAGAACGGCAGGCTCGGGCACAGCGCCACCCGGGCATCGGCAGCCAGGTTCAGGCCGGCGAGCATGTCCAGCAGCAGGCGATAGGGGTTCTCGTGTTCCTGCCAGGTGCGGATCGAACCCGGGACCACCTGGAAGTCGCGCACCGTGCCTTCCTCGAAGGCCGGGGCGATGTATTCCAACTCGCCGCTGGCCGGTAGCAGCGCGCCCACCAGGCGTTCGCTCGGGTGCCATTGCACGCCGGTGAAATAACGCAGGTTGCTGCCCGCGTTGAGGTACAGGGCGGCGATGCCCTGCGCCTGCATCAAGGCCTGGGCGCGCTCGATCCGGGCCTGGTATTCGGCCAGCCCGATGGGACTGCTCCCGGCGGTCATGTCACGCAATCCGGCGAGCGCCTGCTCCGGCGTACTTCCGCCTACACCCCTGGTCATCGCTGAAACCTCTTTGTCCGACAATTGCGGCGAAATTTAAGTGAGACTTAAATAGAGGTCAAAACAAATTTTCAGTCCCACTTAAAAATCATCCACCCCCTGCGGCGCTTTCACGCAGGCCCCGTGCCGTTATACTGGCCGCCTTCCAACAAGAGCCCTCGCCATGTCCGTAGATCGCATCGGAGAACGCTTGCGCCGTTACAGACGCGCCGCCAAGAAGACCCTGAACGAGGTCGCGAGCGAGTCCGGCCTCACCGCCAGTTTCCTCTCCCAGGCGGAGCGCAATCTCACCGGTGTGTCGATCTCGTCCCTGGCGAGCATCGCCAAATCCCTCAACGTTCCGCTCAACGTCCTCTTCGACCAGCCGCCCCAGCCGCAGCCCGACTCCCACCAGGGCGAGCGCGTGCGCTACACCATCGAGGGCCAGCCGCTGGCCTACGAGCGCCTGTCCACCTCGTTTCCCGGCAACCTGCTCAATGCGGTGAAGATGAACATGCCGGTGGGTTACCAGTCGGAGCTCATCGCCCACGAAGGCTCGGAGTTCGCCTATGTGCTCTCGGGGCAGATCATCTACACCATCGAGGGTCGGCAATATCCTCTCAGCGCCGGCGATTCGGTGCACTTCGATGCGGGCAAGGCCCATTGCCTGGCCAACGCCGGCAGCGAAATGGCCGAGGTCCTGACCATCACCACCATGCCGCTGTTCGACGACCACAGCGCTTCCTGAGCCCTTTCCACGGGGCTCCCGCAACGCCCATGCACAGGACTGTGACGCGCCAATGTTAGTCGCGCTTAATTTCTATTGACCGGAATTTCAGCATGACTTAATTTCGGCCTCGGCTGTTTGCCGGGGATGGACCCATGGCAACGCCGCTTACCGCTGCAAAGGGCCGGCTCACCCGACCAGGGACCCGGAATGCAGCGGGGTGTACCGATGCATGTGCTCGGTCCAAAAGGCCGCCACGCACATGACGCCCTCAGAAAAAGAACAAATTGAGGTTTGCATGCGCAAGAACACCCCCATCCAGGCCCTGCTCGCCGCAGGCCTGCTTCTCGGTTCCCCATTCGTTTCCGCCGCCAGCAACCTGGTGTTCTGCTCCGAGGGCAGCCCAGCGGGCTTCGACCCCGGCCAGTACACCACCGGCACCGATTTCGACGCGGCTTCCGAAACCCTGTTCAACCGCCTGGTGCAGTTCGAACGAGGCAGCACCCAGGCCGTCCCCGCCCTCGCAGAGAAGTGGGACATCTCCCCGGACAACCTCAGCTACACCTTCCACCTGCGCCCCGGCGTGAAGTTCCACAGCACCGACTACTTCAAGCCCAGCCGCGAATTCAACGCCGACGATGTGCTCTTCACCTTCCAGCGCATGATCGACAAGGAACACCCGTTCCGTAAGGCGTACCCCAGCGAGTTCCCCTACTTCACCGACATGGGCCTGGACAAGAACATCGCCAAGGTCGAGAAGGTCGACGAGCACACCGTGCGCTTCACCCTCAACACCGTCGACGCCGCCTTCATCCAGAACCTGGCGATGCCCTTCGCCGTGGTGCATTCGGCCGAATACGCCGACCAGCTGCTCAAGGCCGGCAAGGCCGCCGAGCTGAACCAGAAGCCCATCGGCACCGGCCCCTTCGTGTTCAAGCGCTACCAGAAGGACGCGCAGATCCGCTTCGCCGGCAACAAGGACTACTGGCAGCCCGGCGAGGTGAAGATCGACAACCTGATCTTCTCCATCAACACCGACGCCTCGGTCCGCGCGCAGAAGCTCAAGGCTGGCGAGTGCCAGATCACCCTCAACCCGCGCCCCGCCGACCTCGAGTCGCTGAAGCAGAACGCCAAGCTGCAGGTGCCGTCGAACCCCGGCTTCAACCTCGGCTACATCGCCTACAACGTCACCCACGCGCCCTTCGACAAGGTCGAGGTGCGTCGCGCGCTGGACATCGCGGTGAACAAGCCGGCGATCATCCAGGCCGTGTACCAGGGCGCCGGCCAACTGGCGGTCAACGCCATGCCGCCGACCCAGTGGTCCTACGACGAGACCATCAAGGGCAGCGAGTACAACCCCGAGAAGGCCCGCGAGCTGCTCAAGGCCGCCGGCGTCAAGGAAGGCACCGAGATCACCCTCTGGGCCATGCCCGTGCAGCGTCCCTACAACCCCAACGCACGGCTGATGGCCGAGATGCTCCAGGCCGACTGGGCCAAGGTCGGCATCAAGGCACGCATCGTCAGCTACGAGTGGGGCGAGTACATCAAGCGCGCCCACGCCGGCGAGCACGACGCCATGCTGATCGGCTGGACCGGCGACAACGGTGACCCGGACAATTGGCTCGGCACCCTCTATGGCTGCGACTCGATCAACGGCAACAACTTCTCCAAGTGGTGCGACAAGGACTACGACAAGCTGGTCAAGCAGGCCAAGAACGTCACCGACCAGGCCCAGCGCACCGAGCTGTACAAGCAGGCCCAGCAGCTGCTGCAACGTGAAGTGCCGATCACCCCGATCGCCCACTCCACCGTCTACCAGCCCATGAGCAAGAGCGTGCAGGGCTTCAAGATCAGCCCCTTCTCCACCAACTCCTTCTACGGCGTATCCAATGCGCCCTGACTGCATCTGACGAACCCGGCGGGCCCCACGCCCGCCGGCTTTCGCGGCCCGTTCCGGGCCACTCCGTGAACCCCATCTCCATCCGACGCCAGATCGGAGGAGGCCCCTTTCATACCTGCCCCAACGAGTTCGCAAGGATGCTGCGCTTGCGCGCGTCGGCACCGGCTTGCCCGGCGTCGGCGGCAGTCCGCATGAGCGCCCTTGTTTCGATGAAGAAGCGATAACAAAAAAGGAGCACACGTGATGAAATCCACCCCCTTCCAACGAGTAACCCTGGGACTGGCACTGATGGCTGCCAGCGCACACCTCTTCGCCGCCGAAGAGGAAAAGGTCCCGCCGGTGCCCGAGAACCCCAGCTACGCCGCCCAGGTGCAGAACATCCCCGCCGTGGAAAAACCGGTGAAGGGCCAGGCTGGCGCCACCGGCTTCATCGAAGGCCAGAGCCTGAGCCTGAGCACCCGCAACTTCGCCGCCCGCGAGCAGATGAAGGACGGCTTCGGCTTCACCATCCCCAAGGATGACGGCCCGCAGCGCACCCACAGCCGCCGCGCCTGGGTGCAGGGCACCCAGCTGAAATACAGCTCCGGCTACACCGAAGGCACCATCGGCTTCGGCCTGGATGTGGCGGCCTTCAACGCCATCAACCTCGAGCGCGGCAAGGGCCGCATCGGCGGTGGCGGCAACCGCACCCTGGCCGACAGCAACGGCCACGGCCACGAGGAGTGGTCCAAGCTCGGCGTCGCCAACGTGCGCCTGCGCGCTTCCAACACCGAGTTCAAGGCCGGCCGTTTCCTGGTGGACACCCCGGTACTCAGCTACATCGACAACCGCGCCCTGCCCTCCAGCTTCACCGGCTACGCGGTGACCAGCGAGGAGTTCGACGGCCTCGCCCTGCAGGCCGGCAGCTTCCGCCGCGCCAGCCCGCGTACCGGCGCCGGCGACGAGGCCTTCACCACCGAATACGGCACCCGCGAAGTCACGGGCGAGCACATGCATTACCTCGGCGGCAACTACAAGCCGCTGGATAACCTCGAGGTCGCGGTCTACGCCGGCCGCTTCGAAGACGTCTGGGACCAGTACTACCTGAGCGTGGCCCACGACCTGGGCGACCGCGAGACCCTGTCCCTGCGCACCGCCTTCAACGGCTACCGCACCCGCGACACCGGTGACCGCAAGGCCGGCTACATCGACAACGACACCTTCAGCCTGGCCTTCACCCTGGCCCACCAGGCCCACGCGCTGACCCTCGCCTGGCAGCAGGTCGACGGCAACGAGTACTTCGACTACATCCACGAAACCGCCGCCATCTACCTGGCCAACTCCCTGCTCTCGGACTACAACAGCCCCAACGAGAAGTCCGCGCAGATCCGCTACGAGACCGACTGGAGCTACTTCGGCATCCCCGGTTTCTCCACCACCGCCTGGTACGCCAAGGGCTGGGACATCGACGGCACCCACTACGACGGTGACCGCAACGGTGCCTACGGCAACTACGCGGAAGTGCGCGCCATGGACGACGAGCGCCACCGTGAATACGGCCTGATGGCGGCCTACAAGGTGCAGAGCGGGACCATCAAGGACAGCACCTTCAAGGTCACCTACATGTCCCACAAAGCGAGCAAGCAGCAGATCGACGGCAGCGTGAACGAGCTGCGTATCGTCAGCACCTTCCCCTTCGACCTGCTCTGACATGGATGCGGCGCCGGCCCCGCGCCGGCGCCTGGAGGACCCGACATGAAGCTACGTTACCTGCCCCTGCTGGCCGCCCTCGCCGCCGCCAGCGCCCAGGCCCAGAACCTGGTGGTCTGCACCGAAGCCGCGCCCGAGGGCTTCGACATCGTGCAATACACCGGCGCGGTGACCGCCGACGCCACCGCCGAGACCGTGTTCAGCCGCCTGCTCGGCTTCAAGCCCGGCACCACCGAGCTGATCCCCGGCCTGGCCACCAGCTGGGAAATCAGCGACGACGGCCTGATCTACACCTTCCGCCTGCGCCCGGACGTGAAGTTCCACGCCACCGACTGGTTCACCCCCAGCCGGCCGTTCAACGCCGACGACGTGGTCTGGACCTTCCAGCGCGCCCTCGACCCCAAGCACCCCTGGCATGAGTCGGCGCAGCGCGGCTACGCCTACTTCGACGCCATGGGCATGCGCGAGCTGATCAAGTCCGTGGAGAAGGTCGACGCGCTCACCGTGCGCTTCACCCTCACCCACCCCGAAGCCCCCTTCCTCGCCGACATGGCCATGCCCTTCGCCTCCATCTACTCGGCCGAGTACGGCGACCAGTTGCTGGCGGCGGGCAAGACCAACCAGCTCAACCAGTTGCCCGTCGGCACCGGCCCCTTCGTCTTCAACCGCTACGCCAAGGACGCCCAGGTGCGCTACAAGGCCAACCCGGACTACTTCCGCGGCAAGCCCGAGATCGACAACCTGATCTTCGCCATCACCCTCGACCCCAACGTGCGCCTGCAGAAGGTGCGCGCCGGCGAGTGCCAGCTGGCGCTCTACCCGAAACCCGAGGACGTGGCCGGCATCCGCAACGACCCGCGCCTGGCGGTGGACGAGATCGACGCGCTGCTGACTACCTACGTGGCCATCAACACCGAGCACAAGCCGCTGGACGACGCCCGCGTGCGCCAGGCCATCAACCTCTCCATCGACAAGCAGGCCCTGCTCGGCGCGGTGTTCGGCCCGGGCGCCGCCAGCGCCGCGGTCAACCCCTACCCGCCGACGCTGCTGGGCTACAACCACCAGATACAGGATTGGCCCCACGACCCGCAGAAGGCCCGCGCGCTGCTCGCCGAAGCCGGGGTGAAGGACCTGAAGATCACCCTCTTCATCCGCAACGGCACCTCACCTACCATCCCCAACCCCGCGCTGGCGGCACAGATGATGCAGGCGGATCTGGCCAAGGCCGGCATCCAGATGACCATCCGTTCGCTGGAGTGGGGCGAGCTGCTCAAGCGCTCCAAGGGCGGCGAACACGACATGGTGCTGCTGGGCTGGGCCGGCGACAACGGCGACCCGGACAACTTCCTCAGCCCCAACCTGTCGTGCGCGGCGGCCAAGTCGGGGGAAAACCAGGCGCGCTGGTGCGACCAGGACTTCGAAACCCTGATGCAGAAGGCCCGCACCGTGAGCGAGCCGGCGGAACGGGCGAAGCTCTATGAACAGGCCCTGGAGGTATTTCACAACCAGGCCCCATGGATTCCCCTGGCACACCCTAAGCTGTTCAATGTGCGCCGCAGCAATATCGACGGCTACGTGATCAGCCCCTTGAGCAACAACAACTTCGCCACCACCCGGGTGAAGTAACGGCAGCGTCGCGGCGGTCCAACCCACAGCCGCGACGCTCCCAACAACAAGAACGGCGCCCGCCCACCGTCACAAGCGGAAGCGGGCGTGATACCTGAGGAGTCAACCACCGAGATGCTAAGTTTCATCGCCCGCCGACTGGGGCTTCTGATCCCCACCTTCTTCGGCATCACCCTGCTCACCTTCGCGCTGATCCGCCTGATCCCGGGCGACCCGGTCGAAGTGATGATGGGCGAACGCCGGGTCGACCCCGAAATGCATGCCCAGGCGATGACCCGCCTCGGCCTCGACAAACCCCTGCGCGAGCAGTACTTCGATTACATCGGCAAGCTCGCCAAGGGTGATCTGGGCGAGTCCCTGCGCACCCGCGAAAGCGTCTGGCACGAATTCCTCACCCTGTTCCCCGCGACCCTGGAGCTGGCCCTGGCCGCCCTGCTGTTCGCCGGCACCCTGGGCCTGCTGGCCGGGGTGATCGCAGCGCTCAAGCGCGGCTCACTGTTCGACCACGGGGTGATGGGCATCTCGCTGGCGGGCTATTCCATGCCGATCTTCTGGTGGGGCCTGCTGCTGATCATGTTCTTCTCCGTCTGGCTCGGCTGGACGCCGGTGTCCGGGCGCATCGACCTGCTCTACGACATCGAGCCGGTCACCGGTTTCATGCTCATCGACACGCTGCTCTCCGACGAGGAAGGCGCCTTCCTCGACGCCCTGCGCCACCTGATCCTGCCGGCCATCGTGCTCGGCACCATCCCCCTGGCGGTGATCGCCCGCATGACCCGCTCGGCCATGCTCGAGGTGCTGCGCGAGGACTACGTGCGCACCGCCCGCGCCAAGGGCCTGTCGCCGGCCCGCGTGGTCTTCGTCCACGGCCTGCGCAATGCGCTGATCCCGGTGCTCACGGTGTTCGGCCTGCAGGTCGGCACACTGCTGGCCGGTGCCGTGCTCACCGAAACCATCTTCTCCTGGCCGGGCATCGGCAAATGGCTGATCGAATCGATCGGCGCCCGCGATTACCCGGTGGTGCAGAACGGCATCCTGCTGATCGCCTGCCTGGTGATCCTGGTGAACTTCGTCGTGGATGTGCTCTACGGCTTCGCCAACCCACGCATTCGCCACCAGCGCTGAGGCCCCGTCATGACCATCGCTCAGAACACGGTCGAACCGGCCATCCTCTACCCCTCGCCGATGAAGGAATTCTGGCGGGCCTTCTCCCACAACAAGGGCGCCGTCGGCGGCCTCGCCTTCATGGTGATCATCGTGATCTGCGCGCTGTTCGCGCCCTGGATCGCGCCCTATGACCCCAGCGAGCAGTTCCGCGACGCCCTGCTCACCCCGCCGGCCTGGCTCGAAGGCGGCCAGTGGCAGTTCGTGCTCGGCACCGACGAGCTGGGCCGCGACCTGCTCTCGCGGCTGATCCACGGCGCGCGCCTGTCGCTGCTCATCGGCCTCGCCTCGGTGGTGATGTCGCTGCTGCCCGGCATCCTCCTCGGCCTGATCGCCGGCTTCGCCCCGCTGCTGGGCATGCTGATCATGCGCCTGATGGACATCATGCTGGCCCTGCCCTCGCTGCTGCTGGCAGTGGCCATCGTCGCCATCCTCGGCCCAGGGCTGATCAACACCGTGATCGCCATCGCCATCGTCTCGCTGCCCTCCTACGTGCGCCTGACCCGCGCCGCGGTGATGGTCGAGCGCAACCGCGACTACGTCACCGCCTCGCGCCTCGCCGGTGCCGGCATCTTCCGCCTGATGTTCATCACCGTGCTGCCCAACTGCATGGCGCCGCTGATCGTCCAGGCGACCCTGAGCTTCTCCTCCGCCATCCTCGATGCCGCGGCCCTCGGCTTCCTCGGCCTCGGCGTGCAACCGCCGACCCCGGAATGGGGAACCATGCTGGCCTCCGCCCGCGACTACATCGAGCGCGCCTGGTGGGTGGTCTCGCTGCCCGGCCTGACCATCCTGCTCAGCGTGCTGGCGATCAACCTGATGGGCGACGGCCTGCGCGACGCGCTGGACCCGAAACTCAAGAATGCCGTCTGAGGAGCCCACCATGAGCCTTCTGGATATCAAGAACCTCGGCGTGCGCTTCGGCGACGCCAATGCGGTACCGGTGGTCGACGGCCTCGACCTCTCCGTGAACAAGGGCGAGGTGCTGGCCATCGTCGGCGAGTCCGGCTCCGGCAAGTCGGTGACCATGATGGCGCTGATGGGCCTGATCGACGCCCCCGGCAAGGTCACCGCCGACAGCATGCAGTTCGACGGCACCGACATGCTGCGCCTCAAGGGCAAGCAGCGCCGCCACATCGTCGGCAAGGACCTGGCCATGGTCTTCCAGGACCCGATGACCGCCCTCAACCCCAGCTACACCGTAGGCTTCCAGATCGAGGAAGTGCTGCAGCAGCACCTCGGCCTCAAGGGCCGCGCCGCCCGCCAGCGCGCCCTGGAGCTGCTGGAGCGGGTGGAGATACCCGGCGCCGCCAGCCGCCTCGACGCCTACCCGCACCAGCTGTCGGGGGGCATGAGCCAGCGCGTGGCCATCGCCATGGCCATCGCCGCCGAACCCAAGCTGCTGATCGCCGACGAACCCACAACCGCCCTCGACGTGACCATCCAGGCGCAGATCATGGACCTGCTGCTGGACCTGCAGCGCGACCATGACATGGCCCTGGTGCTGATCACCCACGACCTGGCGGTGGTCGCCGAGACCGCCGACCGCGTCTGCGTGATGTACGCCGGCCAGGCGGTGGAGATAGGCGAGGTACCGCGCCTGTTCGACGAACCCACCCACCCGTACACCGAAGCACTGCTCAAGGCGATTCCCGAGCACAGCCAGGGCCAGCGCCGCCTGGCGACCCTGCCCGGCATCGTCCCCGGCCGCTACGACCGGCCCCACGGCTGCCTGCTGTCGCCGCGCTGCCCCTACGCCCAGGCCAGCTGCCGCGAGCGACGCCCCGGCCTGGACCCGCACGAACATGGCGCGGTGCGCTGCTTCTTCCCCCTGAATCTCGGCGAGGTGGCCTGATGACTGCCGTACTGACCGCCCGTGACCTGACCCGTCACTACGACATCTCCCGTGGCCTGTTCAAAGGCACGGCCACGGTGCGCGCCCTCAATGGCGTGTCCTTCGAACTGCAGGCCGGCAAGACCCTCGCCGTGGTCGGCGAATCCGGCTGCGGCAAGTCCACCCTGGCCCGCGCCCTGACCCTGATCGAGATCCCCAGCTCCGGCTCCCTGCAGATCGGCGGGCAGGAAGTCACCCGCGCCAACGGCCTGCAGCGCAAGCAGATGCGCCGCGACGTGCAGATGGTGTTCCAGAACCCCTATGCATCCCTCAACCCGCGGCAGAAGATCGGCGACCAGCTGGCCGAGCCGCTGCTGATCAACACCTCGCTGTCCCGCGCCGAGCGCCGCGAACGGGTGCAGGCGATGATGCAGCAGGTGGGCCTGCGCCCCGAGCACTACCAGCGCTACCCGCACATGTTCTCCGGCGGCCAGCGCCAGCGCATCGCCCTGGCCCGCGCCATGATGCTCACCCCCAAGGTGCTGGTGGCGGACGAACCCACCTCGGCGCTGGACGTTTCCATCCAGGCCCAGGTGCTCAACCTGTTCATGGACCTGCAGGAACGCTTCAACACCGGCTACGTGTTCATCTCCCACAACCTCTCGGTGGTGCAACACGTGGCGGACGACGTGCTGGTGATGTACCTCGGCCGCCCGGCGGAGATCGGCCCGGCGGCGCTCATCTACGAGCGCCCGCTGCACCCCTACACCCGCGCGCTGCTCTCGGCCACGCCGACCATCCACCCGGACCCGGCCAAGCCGAAGATCAAGATCGTCGGCGAACTGCCCAACCCCCTCGACCCGCCCAGCGGCTGCGCCTTCCACAAGCGCTGCCCCTACGCCACCGAGCGCTGCCAGGTGGAAGTCCCCGAGCTGCGCCCGCTGGACGCCCGCCAGGTCGCCTGCCACCACGCCGAAACCATCGCCCCGTAACCCCGCCCTACGAACCCCATCGCCACGATGGGGTTCGCTGGCCCGTGATGACCGCTCTGTAGGAGCGAATTCATTCGCGATGCCCGTAGGTCGGGTGAAACCCGACACATACATCCCCTGTCACGCGGGTTTCACCCGCCCTACGCCCCAACACCACCCGTAGCCCGGACTTCAGTCCGGGAACACCAGCAGCGCCCTTCCCGCGCTGAAGCACGGGCTACGGAACGACACGGCTCTTGCAGGTCGGGGGCAACCCGGCCAGAACACACGCGGGTTTCACCCGCCCTACACTCCAACCACACCCGTAGTCCGGACTTCAGTCCGGGAACACCGGCAGCGCCTTTCTGCGCGCTGAAGCACGGGCTACGGAACGACACAGCTCTTGTAGGTCGGGTGAAACCCGACAAGGGCACACGCGGGTTTCACCCGCCCTACGAACGGGCGCCGAAGAAGCGACGGAATTCGCGCACCTCGGCCTGCACGACCGGGATATCCACAGCCTCGAAGCGCAGCACCTGGTGCGAGGCGCACTGGGCCAGGCGGTCGCAATCCCGGGGGTGCAGCCAGCCGAGGATGGGGTAGCCGCCCATGGTCTGCTGGTCGGCCTGGAGGATGATCGGTTGGCCATCCGGCGGGACCTGCACGGTGCCGCGCACCACGCCCAGGGACCATTGCCGCTGCGGCGCACGGATCGCCTCGCCCTGCAGGCGCGCGCCCATGCGATCCGATTGCGGGCTGAGCTGCCAGGGTCGCTGGAAAAAGGCCTGTAGTTGGTCATCGGCGAACTGCCCGGCATCGCCGCCGAGCATCACCCGCAGCGGGCGCTCGGCGCGGTAGTCCGGCTGCCAGGGCCAAGGCACGCTGGCGCCCCGTTCGAAACGCCCCTCCCCACCTGGCAACAGATCGCCGTCGGCCAGCTTCGCCCCTTGACCGTTCAGCCCGCCGAGGCCTTCACGCACCTGGCAGGCGACGCTGCCCAGCACCGGCTCGACGCGAAAGCCACCGGTGATGGCGAGATAGGCCCGCTGGCCGTTGCGGGCGAAGCCGAGTTTGAGGCGCTGCCCGGCGCGCAGCGGGAAGCGCGACCAGTTGGGCTGCACCGCGCCATCCAGGGTGATGGGCAGGTCCGCGCCACAGAGCGCCACCCAGCCATCGCCCAGGCTTTCCAGCTCGACACCGCCCAGGGCGATCTCGACCAGGCTGGCGCCCGGCGCATTGCCCAGCAGGCGATTGGCCCAGTAGGCGGCGTGGCGGTCCATGGGCCCGCACGGGGACACCCCCAGGTGCTGCCAGCCGCTGCGCCCGCCGTCCTGCAGCAGGCTCAGGGGCCCGGCCTTGATCACCCGCAGGCCGTTCATGGCTCACCCCGTTCGCGGCGGTAGGTCCGTTCATCGATGGGCACGAAGCGCACACGGTCCCCCAGCACCAGCGGGCACGGCGGTTCACGCGCCGGGTCGAACAGCGCCGTCGGGCACAGGCCCAGCAGGTGCCAGCCGCCCGGTGAGGCCTGTGGATAAATCGCCGTCTGCCGCTCGGCGATGGCCAGGCTGCCCGCCGGCACCCGCGTGCGCGGCGTACCGCGCCGTGGCAGGGCGAGGCGCGCATCCAGCTCGCCCAGGTAGGCGAACCCCGGGGCGAAGCCGATGGCGCCGACGCGGTATTCCACCCCGGCGTGCAGCTCGATCACTTGCCCGGTACTGAGCCCACAGGCATCGGCCACCGTGGCCAGGTCCTCGCCGCAGTACCAGACGGGCAGCTCGTGCAGGCGCCCGGCCTGCTCGACCGTAGCCGCCCGCTGCCACTGCTCCAGCAACGGCGCCAACTCGGCGGCCAGCCGAAGGTGATCGGTGTGCAACAGGTCGTAGTGCAGCAGCAGGGTGGTCCAGCCCGGCACCAGCTCGCGGAGCCGGTGGCCGAAGTGCTGGCGCAGAACAGTGGCGAGCTGGGCGATGCGTTGCGGCAGGCGGCTGTCCGGCTCATCCGCCAGCACCAGCAGCAACGCCTCGGCGCCGACCGGTTCGATACGGATCACGAGGCGTCCAGGTAGGCTCGTAGCCGGCGCAGCACCGCCAGGGATTGCGGGTTGTCGCCGTGCACGCAGAGGCTGTCGGCCACCAGTTGCAGCGGCTTGCCGTCGATATCGGCGAAGGGCTCGCCCCGGGCGATGGCCACGGCCTGCCCGATGATGCGCTCCGGCTCGTGGTGCACGGCGCCTTCGAGCCGGCGCGGCGCCAGCTGGCCGTCGGCCAGGTAGGCACGGTCGGCGAAGGCCTCGAACATCAGCGGCACATCCGCCTCGTCCGCCAGGCGCATTTCGCGGCGGTTGTCGGCCAGGGCCAGGACCATCAGCGGCAGGCCCTGGCGGTAGCTGGCGCAGGCGTCCAGCACCGCTTCCAGCAGGGCATCGTTGCGCACCAGCTCGTTGTACAGCGCGCCATGGGGTTTGACGTAGGCCACCTGGGTACCGGCGGCCCGGCAAAAGGCGTCCAGCGCACCGATCTGGTAGAGCACCAGGGCGCGGACCTCTTCCACCGACAGGGCCATCTGCCGGCGGCCGAAACCGATCAGGTCCGGGTAGGCCGGGTGCGCGCCGATGCTCACGCCGTGCTGCACCGCCAGGTCGACGGTGCGTTGCATGGTCATGGGATCGGAGGCGTGGAAGCCGCAGGCCAGGTTGGCCTGGTCCACCAGCGGCATGGCGTGTTCGTCGTCGCCCATGGTCCAGACGCCGAAGCTCTCGCCCATGTCGCAGTTCAGCAGGATTCGATTTTTCATCGCCTGATTATGGCGACAGCGGGCGGGCTGTGCGAGATGGGGTTATCCACAGGTGGATCAGCGCCCGTAGCCCAGGCTTCAGCCCGGGAAGCCCACCCGGGTCTGAAGCACAGCCCATGAACCGATCAATACACGTCGCGGCGGTAGCGGCCTTCGGCGGCGAGGGCATCCAGGGCCTCGTCGCCCAGCAGTTCGCGGAGCACACGGTCGACGCCGTCGGCCATGCCCTGCAGGCTGCCGCAGATGTAGAACACCGCACCCGCCTCGACCCAGGCGCGCACTTCGCTCCCGGCTTCGCGCAGGCGGTCCTGTACGTAGACCTTGTGCGCCTGGTCGCGGGAGAAGGCCAGGTCCAGCCGCTCCAGCTCACCACTGGCCAGCCAGCCTTCGATCTCGTCACGGCAGTAGTAGTCGTGGGCCTGGTTGCGCTCGCCGAACAGCAGCCAGTTGCGGCCGTTGCCGGCAGCGACGTTGGCCTTGAGCAGCGCACGCAGGCCGGCGATGCCGGTGCCATTGCCGATGAAGATGGCCGGGCGTTCGCCTTCCAGGCGGTGGAAGCGGGCATTGCGACGCAGGCGCAGCGGCAGGCTGGCGCCCACCGGCAGCGCATGGGTGAGCCAGCCGGAGGCGATGCCCAGGGTGCCGTCGGCGTGCTGTTCCTGGCGCACGATCAGCTCCAGGGCGCCGTCGCTTTCCAGGGAGGCGATGGAGTACTGGCGCACCGACAGCACGATCAGCGCATCCAGCAGCGCTTGCGGGTGCAGGCCCACCAGGTGCTCGAAGGAGTCCGGCAGCAGGCGTGCGCCCAGGGCCTGGCGCAGGGGCTGGGCGATGCCATCCACCGTCACCTGGGCCTCGCCGTCGAGGCCATGGCGGTCGAGCCAGCCCTGGATGCGCGGGTCGGCCTGGCGCGGGAGGATTTCCACCAGGTCGCCGGCCTGCCAGCTGATCTGGCTGCCCGCCGGGGCGCCCAGGCGCAGCAGCCAGGTGGATTCGCCCTGGCTGCCGGGGTTGAGGTGTTCGCGGCCGGCCAGGGTCCAGGTTTCGAAAGGCTGCTCGGTCCATGTCGGCACCAGGCTGGAGCCGGACAGGCTGGCCAGTTGCTGCTGCCAGCTCTGCAGTGCGCCGGCGTCGCCGTTGTCCACTTCCACCGTGTCGAACAGGGTGTTGGCGCCCTGGCCCTGGAGCCAGGCCTGCAGGCGGTGGGCGAAGCCACAGAAGTGCTGGTACTGGCGGTCGCCCAAGGCGAGCACGGCGAAGCGCAGGTCGGCCAGTTGCGAGGCCTGGCCCAGCACCTTGCGCTCGAAGCCGCGGGCAGCGTCCGGGGCCTCACCATCGCCGAAGGTGCTGACCACGAACAGGGCGTTGCGCGCCTCGGCCAGTTGCCCGGCATCCAGTTCGCCCAACTGCTGCACGCGCACCGGGTAGCCGGCGGCCTGGAGCTGGCCGGCGCTCTGCCAGGCGAGCTGCTCGGCGAAGCCACTCTGGCTGGCGAAGCCGATCAGCCAGGGCTCGCCGTCACCGCCGTTGCCGAGGCCACCGCGGGCGGCCTTGATCGCGCGCTTCTTGCGCCGGCGGTCGAGGTAGAGCAGCCAGCCGGTGATGAAGAACAGGGGCATGGCGAGACTCGCCAGCATCATCAGGATGCGCCCGGTCAGGCCGAAGTATTCGCCCACGTGCAGGGCGTAGATGCTGGTGAGCAACTGCGCCTTGAAGCTCTTCTCGGCGTAGCGCTCGACACGGGCGACCTTGCCGGTGGCCGGGTCGAGGGTGATCTGGTTGGTGGCACGGGGATGGCTGGAATCCCCTAGGAGGTAGAACACCGTGGCCGGCTGGCCACCCACCGGCGGCAGGCGCAGGTTGTAGGCGGTCATGCCGGGGCCGGCGGCCTCGCGGATGCTGGCCCAGACGGCGTCGTAGTCCACCACCAGCGGCGGGCCCGACGGCGCTTGCTGCATGCCCGGGCGGCCCCCTTCGCGGCGCTCGCCACGGCCTTCACCACGACGTTCGCCAGGCTTGCCCTGCTGCTGTTCGACGGGTGGCGCATCGGCCAGCAGGCGCTGCAGGCCGGCGCGGTACCACTCGTAGGACCAGAACAGGCCGGTCAGCGCGGCCAGGAGGTAGAGCGCCAGGCACCAGGTGCCGGCCACCGCGTGCAGGTCCCAGTTGAAGCTGCGGCCCTTGCGCGCCCAGTCCAGGGTCAGCCAGGCACGCCAGCTGCCAGCCTGGCGCGGCCAGCGCAGGTAGAGGCCGGAGAGGCAGAAGAAGATCAGTGCCAGGGTGCTGGCGGCGGTGATCTGCTTGCCGGTCTCGCCCATGGCGAGGAAGCGGTGCAGTTGCAGCATCAGGCCGAAGAAGGGCTGGCCGACAGGGTCACCGAGCAGCTCACCCGTGTAGGGGTCGAACCAGCGCATGGGGCCACGCCGCTCGCCGGGGGGCGGCATGAAGAACACCCGCGCCGGCCCGCCGGACTGGGTTTCCACCCAGAGCCCGGTAACCTGCTTGCCCTCGGCGGCTTCGATCTTGCGCACCAGTTCGGCGGGCGGCAGCACACCGCTGTCACTCACCTCGATATGCAGGGTGTCGGCATTTAGCCAGTCGAGGATTTCGTCCTGGAAGCTGTAGGCGGCACCGGTGATGCCCATGAGGGACAACACCAGGCCGGCACTGATGCCGAGGAACCAGTGCAGCTGGAAAAGGACTTTCTTGAACACGGTGACCCCTTGTTGGAAGCAGGCAGCGCCCCGTCAGCCGGAGTGACGGGGGCCATGGATACTCAGATGGGACGCGATTCTATTTGAGAATAAATTTCACCAACAGTGCGAGCTGCGCCTTTTACTTTCTATTTACTTTGTGGCCGCCGCCCGCCCCCCCGTCCTCAGCGTCCTGCGGGGGGCAGCACGAGAAGCTCACGGTGGATATCCGCCAGGGTGCGGCACCCCGTCAGCGCCATGCTCACTTCCAGTTCGGTGCGCAGCAGGTGCAGCACATGGGCGACACCCGCCGCCCCGGCGGCCGCCAGGCCATGGATGTAAGGCCGGCCGATCATCACCGCGCTGGCGCCCAGCGCCAGCGCCTTGAACACGTCGGTGCCGCGCCGGATGCCGCCATCCAGTAGCACCGGCACCCGGCCCTGCACCGCCTGGACCACGTCCGGGAGCATGTCCAGCGTCGCCGGCATGCCGTCCAGGGTGCGGCCGCCGTGGTTGGAGACGACAATGCCGGCCACGCCCTGCTCCACGGCCCGCGCCGCGTCCCGGGGGTTCATCACGCCCTTGAGCAGCACCGGCAGGCGCGTATGGGCCTGCAGCCAGGTGAGGTCGCGCCAGGTCACCGCCTGCTCCAGCAGCGGGCTGCCGAACAGGGGGCTCTCGCCGGGTTGGGCGACGGCAGGCGGCAATGCCCGCATGCCCTTGAGATTGACCGCCTCGATGCCCTTGGGGAGCACGAAGCCGGCGCGCTGCTCGCGGTTGCGCAGGCCGCTGACCGGCGCGTCCACCGTGACCACCAGCGCCCGGTAACCCGCCGCCTCGGCACGGCGCACCAGCGCCAGGGTGAAGTCGCGGTCCGGCTGGATGTAGAGCTGGAACCACAGTGGCGTCTGCGCCGCCTCGGCGATGTCTTCCAGGCTGATGCCCGCCTGGGTGCTGACCACCATGGCGGCCTTCATCGCGGACGCGCCGAGCACGCTGGCCAGTTCGCCATCCGGGTGTGCCAGCTGCTGGAAGGCGACCGGCGCCAGGAGGATCGGGTAGTCCAGTTCCAGCCCGCACAGCTGCAGGCGCGTGTGGCCGCCGCTCAGGTTCTCCAGCACTCGGTTGAGCAGACGCACGCGCTGGAAGGCCGCACGGTTCTCGCCCAGGGTGAGTTCGTCCGCCGCGCCGCCGGCCATATAGGCCCAGGCCTGGGGCGTCATGCGTTCGCGGGCGAAGGGTTCGTAGTCGGAAACGGCGGCGATGCTGGCGGGTATCTGTTGCAGCGGGGGCAGAAGCGTCATGGGTCACCTGGGGAAGCGCGGCTGCACATGGTAAGGGCGGGATGCAGCGAGGCAACCGCGACAAGACGCCGCCTCGGATTATCTCGCGGGCATAAAAAAGCCTGCCGCGAGGCAGGCTTCTTCGGTCACGCGGCGCTTACAGGTAGAAGGCTTTCAGCGGCGGGAAGCCGTTGAATTCCACCGCGCTGTAGCTGGTGGTGTACGCACCGGTGGAAAGCCAGTAGAGGCGGTCGCCGCTGGCCAGGTTCAGGGGCAGGCCGTACTTGTAGTTCTCGTACATGATGTCGGCGCTGTCGCAGGTCGGACCGGCGATGACCACTTCTTCCATCTCGCCTTTCTTCTCGGTCCAGATGGGGAACTTGATGGACTCGTCCATGGTTTCGATCAGGCCGGAGAACTTGCCCACGTCGGTGTAGACCCAACGCTCCACCGCGGTGCGGGACTTGCGCGCCACCAGCACCACTTCGCTGACCAGGATGCCGGCGTTGGCGATCAGCGAGCGGCCCGGCTCGAGGATGATTTCCGGCAGTTCGTCGCCGAAGTCTTCCTTGAGGAAGCGGGTGATTTCCTCGGCGTAGGTTTCCAGGGCGTTGGTGCGCTGGATGTAGTTGGCCGGGAAGCCGCCGCCCATGTTGATCATCTTCAGGGTGATGCCGTCTTCTTCCTTGAGGCGCTCGAAGATCACCTTGACCTTGGCGATGGCGGCGTCCCAGACGTCGATATCACGCTGCTGGCTGCCCACGTGGAAGGACAGGCCATAGGGCTCCAGGCCCAGCTGCTTGGCGAGGATCAGCAGGTCCAGCGCCATGTCGGGGTTGCAGCCGAATTTGCGCGACAGCGGCCAGTCGGCGGAGGTGGAACCCTCGGTGAGGATGCGCACGTAGATCTTCGAGCCCGGGGCGGCCTTGGCGATGTTGCGCAGGTCGGCTTCGGAGTCGGTGGCGAACAGTCGCACGCCCTTCTCGTAGAAGTAGCGGATGTCCCGGGCTTTCTTGATGGTGTTGCCGTAGCTGATGCGCTCCGGGCCGACGCCGGTCTTCATCACCTTGTCCAGCTCGTAGATGGAGGCGATGTCGAAGTTGGAGCCCTTGTCACGCAGCAGTTCGGTGATTTCGGTCGCCGGGTTGGCCTTCACCGCGTAGTAGATCTTGGCGAAGGGGAAGCAGCCGACCAGTTGGTCGTAGGCATCGGCGATGGTCTGCTTGTCGATCACCACGAAAGGGGTCTCGTGTTGATCGGCGAACGCTTTCATGCGCTGGAAAGTGGCGGGTGCGAAATAGTCTTCGACCTTGATCGACATACTGGGCTCCATTGGGCAAAAAACACAAAAGTTGCAAGGGATGGGCTTGGTGCGAAAAGCCTGAACGTCTAATCCGTTTCCCCACTTTGGTTCGCCTACTTCCCAAGGCATGTCGCCGAGGATTTGCAGCCTTGCGGCCGCCAACCTCTCGTCGTCAGTACTTGAGCCGGATGGATCGTTTCCAGCATGGACGTTCGGGCGCGAACTTTAGGACCATGGGGGGCGCAGATCAATCAAAAAATGCCGCTTTTTCACATCCCTTTGTCGCGTTACCTGTTGACTGTTCTGTATTCAAAACAAAACGTTATGGAATGCTGCACAAAACCGCTGGCGACGGCCCTTGCAGCGCATCAGTACGCGCCCGGACCTGGCGATCATGGCCCTCCTTTCTGACAGACCGATGATCCCCTCGAGGGTTCATCCCCATCGCCCGACTGGGTGCCGGCAACACCATCACCGCCGCCTGCGACATGCGGACTGATCCCCCGGTCGTTTCCCGCTATAATTCCGCGCTTTTCGGGCCGCACATGGCCCGCAACCGTTTCCAGCCAGGCACATATCCATGACCATCCAGGCCGCCGAAGTCGCCAAACGCCGCACCTTCGCCATCATTTCCCACCCTGACGCCGGTAAGACCACCATCACCGAGAAGCTGCTGCTGATGGGCAAGGCGATCGAGGTCGCCGGTACGGTGAAGTCGCGCAAGTCCGACCGCCACGCCACCTCCGACTGGATGGAAATGGAGAAGCAGCGCGGCATCTCCATCACCACCTCGGTGATGCAGTTCCCCTACCGCGAGCACATCATCAACCTGCTCGACACCCCCGGCCACGAAGACTTCTCCGAAGACACCTACCGCACCCTCACCGCGGTGGACTCGGCGCTGATGGTCCTCGACGGCGGTAAAGGCGTAGAGCCGCGCACCATCGCGCTGATGGACGTGTGCCGCCTGCGCGACACGCCCATCGTCAGCTTCATCAACAAGCTCGACCGCGATATCCGCGACCCCATCGAGTTGCTCGACGAGATCGAGGCGGTGCTGAAGATCAAGGCCGCGCCCATCACCTGGCCCATCGGCTGCTACAAGGACTTCAAGGGCGTGTATCACCTGGCCGACGACTACATCATCGTCTACACCCCGGGCCACGGCCACGAGCGCACCGCGGTGAAGATCATCGAGAAGCTGGACTCCGACGAGGCCCGTGCCCACCTGGGCGACGAGTACGACCGTTTCGTCGATCAGCTGGAGCTGGTCCAGGGTGCCTGCCATCCCTTCGACCAGGACGAGTTCATCAGCGGCCAGCTGACCCCGGTGTTCTTTGGCACCGCGCTGGGCAACTTCGGTGTCGATCACGTGCTCGACGCCGTGGTCGACTGGGCGCCCAAGCCACTGCCGCGCGCAGCCAACGAGCGCAGCGTGGAGCCGCAGGAAGAGAAGTTCAGCGGCTTCGTGTTCAAGATCCAGGCAAACATGGACCCCAAGCACCGCGACCGTATCGCCTTCATGCGCATCTGCTCGGGCAAGTACAGCCAAGGCATGAAGATGCGCCATGTACGCCTGGGCAAGGACGTGCGCGTCGGCGACGCGCTGACCTTCTTCTCCAGCGAGCGCGAGCAGCTCGAGGAAGCCTTCGCCGGCGACATCATCGGCCTGCATAACCACGGCACCATCCAGATCGGCGACACCTTCACCGAAGGCGAGGCCCTGGGCTTCACCGGCATCCCCCACTTCGCACCCGAGCTGTTCCGCCGCGTGCGCCTGAAGGACCCGCTGAAATCCAAGCAGCTGCGCCAGGGCCTGCAGGAACTGGCCGAGGAAGGCGCCACCCAGGTGTTCTTCCCCGAGCGCAACAACGACATCATCCTCGGCGCGGTCGGCGTGCTGCAGTTCGACGTCGTCGCCAGCCGCCTGAAGGAGGAATACAAGGTCGAGTGCGCCTATGAGCAGATCAACGTCTGGTCGGCACGCTGGATCGAATGCAAGGACGAGAAGAAGCTCAAGGAGTTCAAGGACAAGGCCTTCGAGAACCTCTCCGTGGACGGCGGTGGCCACCTCACCTACCTGGCCCCGACCCGCGTCAACCTGGCGCTGATGGAAGAGCGCTGGCCGGACATCAAGTTCCGCGCCACCCGCGAACACCACTGATCGCGCTTTATCGATCGGATGCACAACAGGGGCGCCGCTTCCCGGCGGCGCCCCTGGGCTAGGCTGACACCCATCCCCTGATGCGACCGCCGCCCACCATGCTGATCGACACCCACACCCACCTGGATTTCCCCGAGTTCGACGCCGACCGCGCCGAAGTGCTGGCCCGTGCCCGCGCGCTGGGGGTGCAGCGCCAGGTGCTGATGGGCGTGACCCGTGGCAACTGGCAGCGCATCTGGGAACTGGCCACCACCGAGGGCGACCTCTACGCCGCCTTCGGCCTGCATCCCATCTATCTGGACGAGCACCAACCAACCCATCTGGACGAGCTGCGCGATACGCTGCTGACCCATGCCGGGCACCCCAAGCTTTGCGCGGTGGGCGAGATCGGCCTGGACTATTACCTCGAAGCGCTCGACCGCGACGCGCAGCAGGCGCTGTTCGAGGCCCAGCTCGCCATTGCCGCCGATGCGCAGTTGCCGGTGCTGTTGCATGTGCGCAAGAGCCACGCAGCGGTGATCGCCACCCTCAAGCGCTTCCGCCTGCAGCGCGCCGGCATCGTCCATGCCTTCGCCGGCAGCGTCGAGGAAGCCCGCGAGTACCTGAAGCTGGGCTTCCGCCTCGGCCTGGGCGGTGCGCCTACCTGGCCCCAGGCCAACCGCCTGCGCAAGGTGGTGCCGCAACTGCCGCTGGACGCCATCGTGCTGGAGACCGACTCCCCGGACATGGCCCCCTCCATGCACCCGCACCAGCGCAACAGCCCCGAGTACCTGCCGGACATCTGCGCCAATCTGGCCGAGCTGCTGGGCCTCACCCCGAGCGAGCTTGCCGCCACCAGCAGCCGCAATGCCTGCGAGCTGTTCGGCTGGCCGCCCCTCCCGGGCTGAAGCCCGGGCTACGAAGCTCCACAGGCCAGATGCAGGGTGGGCTTCAGCCCACCGGCGGCGCCTCCAATAAACGAAAAAGCCCGCCAATCGGCGGGCTTTTGCGTGGCGCACTGGATCAGACGCGGAACGCGCCGATCAGCTGCTTGAGCTGCGCCACCTGGTCGGAGAGCTGGCGGCTGGCCTGCTCGGTCTGGCTGGCGCCCTGGGCGGTGCGCTCGCCGGCGCTGTTGATCTCGACGATGTTCTGGTCGATGTCGTGGGCCACGGCGGTCTGCTGCTCGGCGGCGGCGGCGATCTGCTGGTTCTGGTCAACGATCATGCCCACCGCACCGAGGATGTTTTCCAGCGCCTGCTGCACGCGGCCGGACTGGTTGACGGTGCCATCGGCCATCTGGTGGCTGGTGTTCATCGCCTTGACCGCCGCGCCGACGCCGCCCTGGAGACGGACGATCATCTGCTCGATCTCTTCGGTGGACTGCTGGGTACGCTTGGCCAGGGTGCGCACCTCATCGGCCACCACGGCGAAGCCACGGCCCTGCTCACCGGCGCGAGCGGCCTCGATAGCGGCGTTGAGGGCCAGCAGGTTGGTCTGTTCGGCGATGCCCTTGATCACTTCCAGCACGCGGCTGATGGAGGCGCTGTCGGAGGCGAGCTGGTTGATCACGTTGACCGACTGTTCGATCTCCTGGGCCAGGCGCTCGATGCTGCCCAACTGGGATTCCACCAGGGCACGGCCGCTGACGGTTTCCTGGTTGACGCTCTGGGCGCTGTTCACCGCGGCGGCCGCACTGCGAGCAACTTCCTGGGCGGTGGCGGACATCTCGTTCATCGCCGTCGCCACCTGCTCGATCTGGCTGCGCTGGCCGGCGACGGCCTGGTTGCTCTCTTCGGACACGCTCTGCACCCGGCCGGCCTGGCGCTCGACCTCGGTGACGGTCTGGCCGACCAGTTCGATCAGGTCGTGGATCTTCGCCACGGTGCCGTTGAACACCTGGCCCAGTTCGCCGAGCTCGTCCTTGCTCTGGGCGCGGAAGCTGACGGTCATGTCGCCGGCGGCGACCTGGTCCATCACCCGGCCCAGGCTCTTGAGGGTGGTGCGGGTGGAAACGTAGAAACCGCTGTAGAGGTAGACGATGGCGAGGAACACCACCACCAGCGCGACGACCAGCAGCACGGTCTGTGCGCGCTTCTCGCCGAGGCGCTTCTCCAGCTCGCTCTTGAGCAGGCCGAGGGCGGCGTCGTTGAGCTGGTAGGTCTTGTCCATCTGCGCAGTGACCTGGTCGTAGAACTGCGGCCAGGGCGTGTCGAGGGTGTCGGCCATGATCACCTGGTCCTCGAACAGGGTGGCGCTCTGCTTGAGGGTTTCACGGCTGGCGGTGGCCAGGTCACCCAGGGCGGCCTGGGCGCGGGGGTTGCCGTTGAGCGCGTCCTGGACCTTGAGGCCGTACTCGGAGCCGATCTTCTCCAGTTCCAGCAGCAGCTCGTCCAGCTTGGTGCTGGCGGCGGAGTTGAGGAAGCCCTGGCCCAGGGAATAGGCGCCGATGGCGCGGCCCTTGCTGATGGCGGCGGTGACGGTCGGCGTAACGCCGGTGACCAGCTCGGCCACCTGGCGCACGTCGCGCTGGCTGTCCTGGCTGAGGCCGGCCTGGCTGGCGACCAGCTTGATGAACACCTGGGCATTGCCCAGCTGCTTCTCGATCATGGCGCTCTTGCTCTGCAGGGAGGTTTCCGTCTCGGCGGCCTGCAGGCCCTTGAGCATCTCTTCGCGCTTGTTGTTGAACTCGGTGACCTGCTCCGGCTCGGAGGTGACGGGGGCGAGGTTCTCCAGGGCACCCGTGAGGTCCTTTTCCAGCTTGCCGATGCGCGTGTCGAGGTCGCCGGCCTGGCCGGACTGGCCGATCAGCGAGTTGATCAGCACCAGGTCGTTGAGGTTTTCCAGGTTGCGCCGGATGCCCTGGCTGGTACCCAGCAGGTCGAGGCTTTCCAGCTCGGAGCGGGTACTGACGAACTGCTCGTAGGACTCGCGCACCAGGTAGAAGTTGGTGACCAGCATGGGCAGGAAGAACAACACGCTGATCAGACTGAATTTCATGCCGAAGCTGAGGCGATTCATCAGCGCGATGGCCGGATACAACACGGTCTTCACAAGACGTCTCCTGTTTCCTAATTATTCTTATGGGTCGCCTCGGGGGCGGCCAAGGATCGCATCTGGCAGTGCGGCCGTCCCAGATTGTCCGACCTGTGGATGACAGATAAGGACTACCAATGCCGAACAATAATCGTGACGCATTTCACGAAAAAGCTGGCGAGGCTCAAGAACTGTGTACCTGATATCGGCGGAAGTTTCTGTAACTTAAGGTTAAGAAAGCCCCCTGAGCAGGAGCAAAAACGGTAGCGGCGGACCGGCGGTATTGCACCGCCGGCCGTCCGTCAGAACAGCAGGGTCCAGACCGCGAAGCCCGCGTACCAGAGCACGGCGGCACGTACCAGCAGGTGCCAGAGCGCATCCAGGCTGGCCACACCCGCCTCGCCCGCGGTGTCGTCCGGCAACTCACCGGCAGCACGCCCGGCGATGACCACGAAGCGCTCGGCGGCGATATCCCAGTTCAACAGCTCGTGCAGCAGCACACGGCTGACCGCGACGAAATTACCCACCAGCGAGAAGCTCGCCGCCAGTACCCGCACCGGCAGCCAGTCGAAGGCGTGGCGCATCTGCGCGGCGCGCTCACGCAGGGCGGGCTCTTCGGCGTGGTCGGCGGCCAGCGCCAGGAGGCGATAGGCCAGGGCAGCCACCGGGCCGAGCAGGAAGTACCAGAAGATCACCGCGAAGAAGCTTTGATAGGCCTGCCACACGAGGTGGCCCTGGACCCGCAGCAGCAGGTCGTCGCCCTCCTCCACTTCCAGGCCGAGGTCACGCTCGGCAACGTGGTAGGCGCCCTGTACGTCACCCCGGCGCCAGGCATCACGGAAGGAACCGAGGTCCGCCTGCACATCGCCACGCCCCAGGGCGTAGATCACCACCAACAGGTGCAGCGGCAAGGCCAGCCAGCCATAGGCCAGGGGTTGCAGCGCCATCAGCACCAGGGCCAGGAGCACCAGCGGCAACACCACCAGCAGGCCGAGCACCGCCCAGGGGCGGCCGGCCAGACGCGGGTTAGCGGAAAGACGGGCCAGTTGGCGGAGCCAGGGCCCGTCCTGCTGGATGCGCTGGCGCAGGCTGGAGAACTTCTCCACCCACAGCACCAGCAGGAGAACCAGGAAACTCATGGGTGTACCTCCTTGTCGAGCAGGCTGGCGCGGAATCGCGCCCAATCGAATGCGGGGCCGGGATCGGTCTTGCGCCCGGGCGCGATGTCGCTGTGCCCCTGGATACGTGCCGGGGTGATGCCGGGGTAGGCGCGCAGCAGGCCCCGCGCGAGCTGGCCGAGCACGGCGTACTGGGCCTCGGAATAGGCCTGGTCATCAGTGCCTTCCAGCTCGATGCCGAGGGAGAAGTCATTGCAGTTCTCACGGCCGGCGAAGAAGGACTTGCCGGCGTGCCAGGCGCGCTCCAGGCAGGAGACGAACTGGGTGACGGCACCGTCGCGCTCGATGAGGAAATGCGCCGAGACCTGCATGGCGGCGATATCGGCGAAGTAGGGATGCTCGTCGGCATCCAGGCAGTTCTGGAAGAACTGCTGGACCTTGCCGGTGCCGAACTGCCCGGGCGGCAGGCTGATGTTGTGGATCACCAGCAGGGAGATTTCCCCCTCCGGGCGGGCATTGAAATTCGGCGAGGGGCAGTGGCGGGCGCCTTGGCACCAACCTGTCGCGGGGTCCGGCTGCATGAAGGGCTCCTTGGTTGGCGGACACTCTAGAGCAGGCCGCGCCCAGGGCCAAGGCCCGGAAACGACGACGCCCGGCAAGCCGGGCGTCGTGAGGGGAGCGATGACTCAGGCGCCCTTGAGGCGGCGCAGGTTACCGATGACCGATTCCAGCGCGCGGTCGAACAGCAGGGCATCGTCCAGCAGGCGGATGGCTTGGCGACGGAACTCCACGGCCAGGCCCATACGGGTCTTCTCCAGCACCTTCATGCCGGTGCGGTTGACGAAGATGTACTTGCCGGTGGGCTTGATGATCGCCGCCAGCTTGCAACGCACCTTGTGCTCTTCGTCCTCCTGGAACTCGACCCAGCTGCCGACGCGCAGGTTATCGACATGGCCCAGCGCCTCGTCGTCATCCGGCAGGGCGGCATCGGGCTCGGGCGCACGGGTTTCGCCGGGGGCGAGCAGGACGATCTCCTCGACCACTTCGACCATCGTCGGCGCTTCGGCGGGCATGCCCACTTCCAGGTCGGCAGGCAGGTCGAGCAGAGGCATTTCGACTTCTGCGGTCAGGCTCTCGCCCTCCCCCTCGGTCGCTGCCGGCACGCTGACCGGCTCCGGCTCGACGCGCTTGAAGCGCTGGAAGGCCTGCACGTGCAGGGTTTCCAGTTGGCTGAAGAATTCACTGGTGGAGAAGGGATCGAAAGCGGCGCTGGTCAGCCCCTCGCGCAGGGCCTTGAGCAGCCCCGGCACCAGCTCCAGCAGGCGCATGCGTGCCTCGGGCGCTTCGTGGGACTCCACGCTCCAGATCAGGTCGTCCATGGTCGACAGGGTGGCCTGCCATTCCTCGGAATCGACGCCGTGCTTGAGGCAGGTCAGCAGCATGACCTTGCTCCAGGCTTCCTGCAGCAGGCGCACCACCACTTCGGGCAGGGTGCGGCCCAGCAGGCGCTCGTTCAGGGCCTGCTCGACCTGCTGGCGGGCCAGCTCGGCCTTGGCGCGGCCTTCCTCGGCGTCGCGGGTGCGCTGTTCCAGCAGGTCGCTGCGACGGCGCTCGTCGCCGGTGTAGGCGAGGAAGTCGGACAGCAGGTCGGAGAAGATGGTCGGGTCGTCGACGAAATCGTTCAGCAGGCGCAGCACGACCTGTTCGATGCGCTGGTAGAGGGCATCGCGCTGGACATCGTCCTGCTCGTTCCAGCCCATGGCCGCCGAGGCGATTTCGTTGAGCAGGCGGCGCGCCGGGTGGCTGCCGCGGCTGAAGAAGGTCTTGTCCAGCACCGCGACCTTGAGCATCGGGATCTGCAGGCGGCCGATCAGGGCCTTGAGCGAATCCGGCAGGGAGCGGTCGTCGAGGATGAATTCGAAAAGCATCGACACCAGGTTGATGACGTCGTCGTCCACCTGGCCCACGACACGGGATTTGCCGCTCTTGGCGCTGGCGCGGGTGAGCAGGTTGTCGAGCTGGAAACGCAGGTCAACATCGCCGGCGCTTTGCATGGGCAGATGCTGTTGCAGGTGCGAAAGCAGGCGCATCAGGTCGTTGCTGGTGATGGGCACCGCATCGGCGGGCATCTCGCGACGCTGGCCGCCCATGCCCATTCCCACACCGCCGCCGGAGCCACGGACCTGGGAGAGCAATTCCTGCAGTGCGCCGAAAACTTCCTGCACGCCCTCGTCGGCGTAGGCGCCATCGCCCATCGCCTCACCGCCTGCGGCGGCCTGTGCGGAGCGGGCAGCACCCGGGGTGCGCCCCTGGGGACGACGGGCCGGTGGCGCGGACTTGAGTTCGGGAAGCACACCGGCGGTGATCAGCGCCAGGTTGGATTCGGCATAGAGCTGGTCGAGGTCGCTGAGGACGTATTTCTCGAACAGCTTGAAGATGATCAGCTTGACCTTGATCTCCACGCCCAGGCTGCGGCAGGCGTCGAGGAAGGCTTCGCACAGGGCGCGCGGGCCGAGCGGGTTGCTCTTGTCCTCGATCTTCTTGGTGACCAGGGTGTTGAGGCGGGTGGTCAGGTGGCCGAGGGCGACGCCGTCACGGCTCATCACCTTGGCGACCATGGCATCCAGGGCGACGGACTCTTCCAGCTCGTCGTTCTGCACCAGGCTCAGGCTCTCGAACGACACCGCATCCAGCACCGGCGCCTTGCCGATCTCGTACTGGTTGAGGTTGGCGAAGGTCTCGAACACTTTTTGCAGGAAGCCGCGCTCGATGCTCTTGCGCTTGAGGCGCAAGTCGCGCATTGCCTCGAAGAAGGCGTTCTGCTCGGCGTTGCTGGTCGCACGGTCGGCCATCTGGAAGAGGGTGTCGTCCGCGTTGTCGAACAGCGCCTGCAGCGCTTGCTTCAGCTGTTGTGCAGCCTTGTCGCGCACCTGGATAAGTGCCACGGGCAGCCTTCCTACCGGCGAAGTTGGCGATTGCTCGGAGGCGCCCTTGTTCAGGGGCACCACGTTCGCGTCGGTCTGCATAGTGAATCTCCCGCAACCAGCGTCCGATCTAGTGGGCTTCGCTGGCTGCACAGCTATAAACGGGGAGTTATCCCTAACGTCAAGCTTCTGGCGTCAAATAGAGAAAGTCAGAATCATTATAGGGATACTCTCGTCGCAACCAAGGGGAGATTTCCTCCAGACATGAAATACGTCACAGATGTCCCAACCCTTTGTGGGACGACCTCTGACAGACCGTCCCATCCCCTGAATATCTAGCAGAAAGCCCAAGACAGTTGCCACCAGCGCTGTACCAGCGGTCGCCTGCCTCTATAATCGCGCCATTCTGCAGCGGAGCCTCCCATGCCCAATTTGAAACTCGCCGACCTGAGCGCGGAGATCGAAGCCAACGTCCGCCGGGCACTGACCGAAGACATCGGCAGCGGCGACATCACCGCCCAACTCATCCCCGAAGAGCGCCTCGCGCACGCCACCATCATCACCCGCGAGGCCGCCGTGATTGCTGGGACAGCGTGGGTCGACGCGGTGTTCCGTCAGCTCGACCCACGGGTGGCCGTGCACTGGCAGGTGGCCGATGGCGACAAGGTGCAGCCGAACCAGCCGCTGTTCCACCTCGAAGGCCCCGCCCGCGCCCTGCTCAGCGGCGAGCGCAGCGCACTGAACTTCCTCCAGTGCCTCTCCGGCGTCGCCACCCGCGTGGCCCACTACGTGGAGCTGGTACAAGGCACCCAGGTGAAACTGCTCGACACCCGCAAGACCCTGCCCGGCCTGCGCCTGGCGCAGAAGTACGCCGTCACCTGCGGCGGCGGCCATAACCACCGCATCGGCCTGTACGACGCCTTCCTCATCAAGGAAAACCACATTGCGGCCTGCGGCGGCATCGCCGAAGCCATCGCCGCCGCCCACCGCATCGCCCCCGGCAAGCCGGTGGAGATCGAAGTGGAAAGCCTCGACGAACTGAACCAGGCCCTGGTCGCCGGCGCCGACATCGTCATGCTCGACGAACTCAGCCTCGACGACATGCGCACCGCCGTCACCCTCACCGCCGGCCGCGCCAAGCTCGAAGCCTCCGGCGGCATCAACGACACCACCCTGCGCACCATCGCCGAGACCGGCGTCGACTACATCTCCATCGGCACCCTGACCAAGGACGTCAGGGCCGTCGACCTGTCGATGCGCCTGAGCATCTGATCCTTTCCTTTATATAGCGCCCAACAAAAAGCCCCGCAGAAGCGGGGCTTTTCGTTTGAGCTGGTGCCGGAGACAGGAATCGAACCTGCGACCTTCGCGTTACGAGTGCGCTGCTCTACCTACTGAGCTACACCGGCGGCGGGGCGGAAATTAGCACTCCCCCTCGCGGAAGGCAATCACTGCTCCATTGCGTTGGATAGAGCCGAGAAATCAACATCAGGGAATGCGCGCTCAACTTCTTCAAGCTGTGACAAGAAATTCCTCACAGTCTCATCGCCATAGTAGATCCGCATGTCCTCAATAGTTTTCAAACTCTCGGCCGTACGTCCAGTTGCGAACTGCAAAACCGCAAGCCGCGCCAAAACGCTGTCGAACGGGAGGTGACGCCGGAGCTTCTCAAGCACCGGCAATTCCTGCTGAGCCGTTTTGGGAGAAACCTCGAAATTGGCGATATAAACCAAATACCCATAAGGCTCCATCAAAGGATCCCTAATGAGCGAATCGACAAAGACATACTGATTTATGTCAGTAGGCGCTCGAACCAAGTATTGGTTCAGAGACCAGTAAAACCGCTCGACAAGCGGCACATACACGATGGATGTTGCAAAAAAAACGAAAACCAGAATACCCGAGAAAACCTTTCCCAACGTCAAGTCCACTTGAACTCTTTTTCCACCCAACGCCCCCAAAACAAGCAAATTCAAGACGAAGAAATGCATGAGCCAGTAAGGGAACTCAAAAAAACTGTACACACTAAAAATCAACAATATCGATGCTGGAAGCACACGCTGCACATCCGCAGCCGCACGCCACCACCCCCGCACACCCAAGGTGAAAAAAAGCAAAAGCCACAGCCCGCCAAACACACCCAACTCAGCAAGAAATTGCAGTAACAAATTATGGGAATGTGTAAATAAGCCAGCCGGAGAGAGAACACCTAACTCGATATGCTTCGCAAAAGCTGCTTCCCCATAATTGCCAATACCCACCCCCCAAAATGGATGATCGCAGAACACCTGCCAAGCGATAACCCATTCCCTGAGGCGCCCAGAACTGTCCCCCCCCTTGCCACCAAATGCCGCCAGCCTGTCATCAACGACAACATTTGCCGCTCCACCACCCAACAACTGACTCAGCAAGCTACCAAAAGGCTGTAGCAGAGCCAATGCTGCCAAGCCAAGCAAAACCACAAGCATGAACCGACTGGCATTGAGCCGTCTGAACTGCAGCGACAAAAGCAGAGCCAGTACAAACCAGGCAACGACTACCGAGCGAGTCCATGTCAAGACAATACAAATTATAAAAATCGTGACAGACGATATAACCCCAAACATCCCCAACTTGCCACGCTGAAACAACCAGGCAGCCGACAAAACACCGACAAGGCATACAAAAGAAAAGTAATTGCTATGCCCAATAAGCCCCATCATCCGCTCTGATCGGTACATGGGAATAAAAATCGTAACATCCTGCCAGAGCAGATCGAAGTGACGCAGCAGCCCAACCACCGCACACACCAGGGCCGAATAAAGCAACACCATTGCCAAGACGTCGGAAACACCATGATCGTCCCAGTCCACCTGCTCACTGATTAGTAGCGCCAAGGCCCCAACGAACCAGAAAAAAATATAGAACAGCTTGAAAGCAGCGAATGAGGCACTTTGTGTCAGGGCCGAAGCAATGAACATCACTCCCAAAATAAGCCAAAGGCCGGACCATACGGAAAACTTCAGATCTACCCTTTGCCACATTAACCATGCCGAACAGGCGAATACCCCCAAGGTGACCAACAGCTCCTCAATATAATTGGGGAAGGGGTAGAGGTGTAGAGGTATACAGAAAGCCAGGCCAACGGCAACCACCGCTAATGCAAAGATTGGGCGAGCGCTTGAGTTCAGGTGCATTCTTAGGGACTCATTGACATTTTTTGTCAGTACAGCAGTTGAGCCAGCATGCCAGCACCCACAAAAAATGCGGTCCTGGCAATCTGGCAAGGGAATTGCTTAGAAGAATGTCAGCTGCGAGTGCAGCCGTAAACACCACATTTGGAGATCCACGAATGAAAGCACAGAAAGGCTTCACCCTGATCGAACTGATGATCGTTGTTGCGATCATCGGCATCCTCGCTGCCATCGCCATTCCGGCCTACCAGAACTACATTGCACGTTCTGAAGCAGCCAGTGGCCTGGCCGCTCTTGCTCCGCTCAAGACTGCAGTTGAAGATGCCTATGCCCGTGGTGCCTCTACCACTGACTTCACCCTCGCCATGCTGGGCAGCTCCGCTACTGCAAGCCCCCTGGGCTCCATCAGCTTCCCCGCCAGCTTCGCCGCTAACGGCGCTGGTTCTCTGCAGTTCAACTTTGGCGTTCTCGGCGTTTCCGGCCCCCGCACCACCAACCAGGCGCTCCGCCTGACCCGCACTGCGAGTGGCGTTTGGAGCTGCACCAGCAGCGCTGGCCTTGCAACCGAACTGCGTCCGCGCAACTGCTCGGGCGACACCCCGTAATCTAAAGTACACTTGGAAAGAAGGCGCCTCGGCGCCTTCTTTTTTATCTACTAGCTATTCCCCACTAGTGTTGCCTACGCTATGGGGCTCCCAACACGATTACAAAGCGAACTGCCATGAATGACTCGCCCACCCTCTCAGGTCTTGCACGCCAGTTGGTCCTCGCTGAACTACTGGATGAGAAAAGTGCGCAGAACGCTCAGCAACAAGCACAGCGGAACAGGCTTTCGCTGGTTACCTATGTAGTCCAGAACAAGCTGGTTAAAAGCAGAGCCATTGCAGAGCTATCAGCAGAGCAGTTTGGCGTCGCTTTCTTCGACCTCAGCGCCATAGACAAGGAAGGACAGCCAAAAGACCTGGTTAGTGAAAAGCTGCTCCGCCAGCATCGAGTGATACCCCTCTGGCGTAGAGGTAACAAGCTATTCGTTGGAGTTTCAGACCCCACCAATCACCAGGCTGTGACTGATATCCAGTTCAGCACAGGCCTCACTACAGAGGCGATTCTGGTCGAGGATGACAAGCTGGGCGATGCCATCGACAAATTCTTCGATAGCGCCAGCTCTGGCATGGAGGACCTCGGTGACGTCGATCTGGACGGCGTTGATATAGAGGCGGTCGACGACGACAGACAAGACAGCGGTGCAGGTGAGAGCGCCGATGATGCTCCCGTCGTACGCTTCGTCAATAAAATGCTGCTGGACGCCATTAAGGGCGGCTCCTCCGACTTGCACTTCGAGCCCTACGAGCGCTCGTACCGCGTAAGGCTGCGGACCGATGGCATCCTTCACGAAGTGGCGCGCCCACCGATCCAACTGGCCAGCCGTATTTCCGCGCGCCTGAAGGTCATGGCAGCCCTGGATATTTCCGAACGTCGTAAGCCCCAGGACGGCCGGATCAAGATGAAAATTTCCAAAACCAAAGCCATCGACTTCCGCGTCAACACGCTCCCCACTCTCTGGGGTGAAAAGATCGTGATGCGGATTCTTGACCCATCCAGCGCGCAGATGGGTATCGATGCGCTGGGTTATGAAGAAACACAGAAAGAACTCTATTTGAGTGCACTGAAACAACCTCAGGGCATGATCCTTGTGACGGGCCCTACGGGGTCAGGCAAGACGGTTTCGCTTTACACCGGCATCAATATTCTCAATACCGTCGACATCAACATTTCAACAGCTGAAGACCCGGTGGAGATCAACCTGGAAGGTATCAACCAGGTCAACGTCAACCCGCGTCAGGGTATGGATTTCGCCCAAGCTCTTCGGGCTTTCCTGCGCCAGGACCCGGACGTGATCATGGTCGGCGAAATTCGTGACCTCGAGACTGCCGAAATCGCCATCAAGGCGGCGCAGACGGGTCACATGGTGATGTCAACGCTGCACACCAACAGCGCTGCGGAAACCCTTACACGCTTACGTAATATGGGCGTACCGGCCTTTAACATTGCCACATCGGTCAACCTGATCATCGCCCAGCGTCTCGCCCGAAAACTATGCAGCAGTTGCAAAAAAGAGGTTGAAGTCCCACACGAAACCTTGCTCAAAGAAGGCTTCCCCGAGGAAAAAATCGGCACATTTAAGATCTTCGGCCCGGCCGGCTGCGAAAATTGCAAAGGCGGCTACAAAGGTAGGGTCGGTATTTATGAAGTGGTTAAAAACACGCCGGCCTTGCAGCGCATTATTATGGAGGAAGGTAACTCCATCGATATCGCCGCGCAGATGCGTAAAGATGGCTTCAACGATCTGCGCAACTCGGGCCTGCTGAAAGCCATGCAAGGCGTAACCAGCCTCGAGGAAGTCAACCGCGTGACCAAGGACTAATCCATGGCGGAAAAAGCACAAAAATCGAGTGTCTTCAAATGGGAAGGCACCGACAAGAAAGGTACCAAGGTCACTGGTGAAATCAGCGGCATGAACCCAGCGCTGGTTAAAGCACAGCTCCGCAAGCAGGGTATCAACCCGCTCAAGGTACGCAAAAAGGCGGCATCCCTTTTCAGCGCTGGCAAGAAGATCAAGCCGTTGGATATCGCCCTGTTCACCCGGCAAATGGCCACGATGATGAAGGCCGGCGTTCCGCTCCTGCAAAGCTTCGACATCATCGGTGAAGGCTTCGAAAACCCCAACATGCGCAAGCTGGTGGACGAGGTGAAGCAAGAGGTGGCGGCGGGTAACAGCTTCGCCAACTCCCTACGCAAGAAGCCGATGCATTTCGATGAGCTGTATTGCAACCTGGTCGATTCCGGTGAGCAGTCTGGTGCGCTGGAAACACTTCTGGATCGAGTCGCGACTTATAAAGAGAAGACCGAACAGCTAAAAGCCAAGATCAAGAAGGCCATGACCTACCCGATCGCGGTCTTGGTCGTTGCGGTCATCGTTTCAGCCATCTTGCTGATCAAGGTCGTGCCACAGTTCAAGGACGTTTTCAAAGGCTTTGGCGCAGAACTGCCGGCCTTTACCCAAATGGTGGTGAACCTCTCTGAAGCCCTTCAGACTTGGTGGTTTGTCATACTGATAGCCACCTTCGGCACTATATTTGGCATCGGTCAGTTCTATAAGCGCTCGCAAAAATTCCGCGACGCTGTAGATAGGGGCGTTCTAAAAATGCCGATTGTCGGCGACATCGTCTACAAGTCATCAGTCGCACGCTATGCCCGTACGCTCTCTACCACATTCGCAGCAGGCGTTCCGCTGGTAGATGCGCTGGACTCCGTATCCGGCGCCACAGGTAACGTCGTGTTCAAGAATGCGGTTGGGAAGATCAAGCAAGACGTATCCACCGGTATGCAATTGAACTTCTCCATGCGCACCACCGGTGTATTCCCGTCCATGGCTATCCAGATGACAGCCATTGGCGAGGAATCTGGCGCTCTCGATAGCATGCTGGACAAGGTCGCCTCGTTCTATGAGGAAGAGGTAGACAACGCCGTAGACAACCTGACCACCCTGATGGAGCCCATGATCATGGCCGTCCTCGGTGTACTGGTCGGTGGCCTGATCATCGCGATGTACCTGCCTATCTTCACGCTCGGTTCGGTAGTGGGATAAGTGACAGTCATCGACTTCCTGGCCGGCAATTTGCCGGCCTTTGTTTTCTGCATTTTCCTCCTCGGCCTTCTCGTCGGCAGCTTCCTCAACGTCGTCATCTACCGCTTGCCGGTGATGATGTTCCGTGACTGGAAGGCGCAGGCGCGAGAGGCGTTGGAGCTTCCGGCGGAGCCCAAAGGCGATACCTTCAACCTGATCCTGCCGAACTCGCGCTGCCCCCATTGCAGCCACGAGATCCAGGCCTGGGAGAACATTCCCGTGGTCAGCTGGCTGGCCTTGGGTGGCAAGTGTTCGTCGTGCAAGGCGCCGATCAAGAAGCGCTACCCGCTGGTGGAACTGGCATGCGGCCTGTTGTCGGCCTATGTGGCCTGGCATTTCGGCTTCACCTGGCAGGCTGGGGCGTTCCTGATACTGACCTGGGGCCTGCTGGCGATGAGCATGATCGATGTCGACCACCAGCTGCTGCCGGATTCCCTCGTGCTGCCGCTGCTGTGGCTCGGGCTGATCCTCAACAACCAGGGCATGTTCGCCACACCAAGCGATGCGCTCTGGGGCGCGGTGGGCGGCTATCTCAGCCTGTGGTCGGTGTACTGGGTGTTCAAGCTGGTGACCGGCAAGGAAGGCATGGGCTACGGCGACTTCAAGCTGCTGGCGATGATCGGCGCCTGGGGTGGCTGGCAGGTGCTGCCGCTGACCATCCTGCTGTCGTCCCTGGTGGGCGCGATACTGGGGATCATCATCCTCAAGCTGCGCGACGCGGACAGCAGCACGCCCATCCCCTTCGGCCCCTACCTGGCCATTGCCGGCTGGATTGCATTGCTCTGGGGTGATCAAATAACCGGGACCTATCTCCACTTCGCCGGTTTCTGATGAACAAACCCTGGATCCTTGGCCTTACGGGCGGCATCGGCAGCGGCAAGAGCGCCGTCGCCTCCCATTTCGGCAACCTCGGCGTGCACCTGGTGGACGCCGACCATGCGGCGCGTTGGGTGGTCGAGCCTGGCCGCCCCGCCCTCACGCAGATCGCCGAGCACTTCGGTAGCGACGTTCTCCAGGCCGATGGCCAGCTCGATCGCGCAGCACTGCGCCAGCGTATCTTCGAACACCCGGAAGAACGCCGCTGGCTGGAAAACCTGTTGCACCCACTGATAGGCGAGGAGATCGTCCGCGACCTAGCCAGCGCCCAGTCGCCCTACGCCATCCTCGTCTCGCCGCTGCTGATCGAGTCCGGCCAGCACCGCATGACCCAGCGCGTGCTGGTGGTCGACGCACCGGAAGCGGTGCAGATCCAGCGCACCATGGCCCGGGACCAGGTGTCCGAAGAACAGGTCGGCGCCATCCTCAAGGCCCAGGCCAGCCGCGAAAAACGCCTGGAAGCGGCGGATGACGTCCTGGTCAACGACCGTGACCTGAAATGGCTGCAGCGCGAAGTCGAACGCCTGCACGCCTTCTACCTGACCCTGCGCGGAGGCCAAGCATGAGCCAACCCATGACCGTCGAATGCCCCACCTGTGGCGCCCCCGTCGAGTGGGGCCCACAGAGCCCCAGCCGTCCCTTTTGCTCCGAGCGCTGCAAGCTGATCGACCTGGGCGCCTGGGCCGCCGAGGAACATGCGATCCCCGGCGACATCCAGGAAGACGATCTCTTCTCCAGTGACCTGCCCGAGCGCGGTCACTGAGCCTCACGGGCGCATGAAGGCGTAGTCGCGGTCGTCATCGAGGTTGTCGGCCAGGAAGCACAGTTCCTGGGCCAGGTCCTCGATCGGCCGCACCGCCTTGCTGCGCTCCACCACCTCGCTGAGCAGCGCTCGCAGCGCCAACGCCTCGTCCATCCCCGCCGCGCCGGCCACCGCCAGCTCCCGATCCAGCATCTCGCGCGCCCATTTGTGCATGGTCATCTCCCGCTCCTCGTCTGTGAAGGCGCCATGATCGGTGCGCGGGAGGCTGTGGATAATTGACCGGGATCAAGCCGCCAGGCGTCATGCCCGCGGTGAATTCCCGACCATCACTTCGGCTCGTCGTCCTTCCAGGGCGCCTGCAGGTAGCGCGAGCGGTTGAAGGTCTCCAGCCAGTCCGGGTAGAACACCACCAGCGCCGTCACCGCGGTGCCGTTGATAAAGGCTTCGGGGAACATCACCAGCCAGAGGTAGCCGACGAAATCCTCCAGCCAGGGCGGCATCGGGAAGATGCCGTCCAGCCAGAGCACGCCCAGCCCCACCAGCGTGCACAGCAGCGCCGCCAGTGCGGCGGGGAAGAAGCCGCAGCAGAAGATGTAGACGAACAGGTTGCGCGGTTGATAGCGCTCCACCCAGAGGGCGCAGCACTCGGTCACCAGCACCGGCAGCAGCACCAGCAGCGCGCCGTTTAGGCCCAGCGCGGCGAAGTCCTGGCGCCCCAGCGCCAGCAGGCCAAGCTGCGCCACCAGGCCGCCGAGCACCGCCAGCGGCCAATCCAGCAGCAGCGTCACCGCTGTCATGCCGATGAAGTGGTAGGAGACGCCCGAATCGAAATCTCGCCGCACCAGCCACAGCAGAAACAGCGCCAGCACGGTGCCGAACAGCAGGTGCTGGCGTCGCGTATCGCTGAACAGCTCGACCCAGGGCGCACGCCAGATCGCCCAGGCGATGACCGGCAGGTAGATCGCCCAGCCCAGGCCCAGGCTGGTGGTGGAGAGCAACTGGGACGCGATCACTCTGCGGTGGACTCGAGAACGGCGCGCAGTGCCGCGGCATCGGTGAAGGTCAGGGTTTCACGCACTACGCCACCTTCCAGGCGCAACAGCAGCACGCTGCCCGCCTCGGCCGGATAACGAGGCGCCACGCGGGACTCACGGTCCAGCATCACCCGGTAGTTGTAATCCCGCATCGCCGGCACCGCGAAGAGCTTGGCGATCACCGCCGGCATGCGGCTCACATCGGCGAGGAACACGGCCTTGCGCGCCTCCAGGTAGCCCTTGGGTTGCCCCTCCAACGCCGCCTTGACCAGCTTCGCGCCGTCCATGTCGCGGGCCACCAGCAACAGCCGCAGCCCGTCATCGAGGGTGTAAGGCTGGTCGTACTGGTCCAGCAGCGTCCAGGGCGCGAGCCGTGAACCCTCCTCCTGCGCCTGGGCAAACCCCATCCACGCCATCAGCACCACCACGAAAACCGCTTTCATTCACTCGCTCCCCTTGTGGAAAAAACCTGGATGTCCCCACGCTCGCCCCAGCCTTCCTGCGCCTGCCAGAAAGCCAGCGCCTGTGGTGCATCACGCAGGACGAAGACATGGGATTTGCCGATGCCCTGCTCCGCCAGCCGCGCCAGCACCTCATCGAGCATCCGCCGGGCCAGCCCGCGCCCGCGAAAGGCCTCGTCGACCACCAGGTGCTGCAGGTAGCCGCGTCGGCCGTCGTGCCCGGCCATCAGGCAGGCGACTACCTCGCCCCCGGCTTCGACCAGCAGGCTCAGCCCGGGGTTTCGTGCGAGATAGGCGCAGAACGGCGCGTACTCGTCCTCCGGGCGCAGGCGGATGCCTGGCGTCCGGCTCCAGAGGGCCAGCAATCGGGGGTGGTCGGCAGGCGTCGCGGGGCGCAATGGCATGGGCAGGTTCCAGGGCAAGCCCGGAGTTTATACCAAGGCCCGCCACAGGGCGCCGCGCCCGGATGCCGCGTAGGGCTACCCCAGCCGGGCGCGGCGAGGCTAAGCTCCGCTCATGGACGAATCCGACTACCTGCGCCTGCTCACCCGCCAGGCGGAACAGGCCAACGACTTCCTCTCCAACGCACGCAAATGGGAGCGCGAGCGCTGGGTCTGCCAGCGCCTGCTGCAGGCCCTCAACGTGCCCCATCGGCTGGAAGACTTCAGCACCGGTGGCGAGCCACCGGACGTGTTGTTCCGCGACGCCGCCTTCGAGGTGTTCTTCGTCCTCGACGAGGGCCGGCGGCTCAATGATGAATGGCGCGCCGAGCTGGAGCGCCGCCGCAGCGCCTTCTCCCTCGCTCAACTGGTACGCCGCGAAGCCCGGCCCAAGCGCATCGCCACTGCCGAGCTGCAGGCCCGCCTCGCGCCAACGCTGCGCAAGAAGGCCCACAACTACACCGAGCGTGGCCTCGAGCTGAACGAGCTGGACCTGGTCGCCTTCGTCAACCTCAAGCGCTCGGTGCCCGATTTCAACAGCCCCTTCCCGCCGCCCACCGAATTCCTCCGCCAGGGCTGGCGCTCGCTGTCCATCGTCGGCTCCACTTACGCCCGCGTGCTCTTCGCCCACCCGGATGCCCCGGAATTTTTACGCGCCAACCTGGGTCGAACAGTGATCTTCGACGCCGGCATCGGACTGTGACGCGGCAGTCGAATTATTCGCGCCGTCGATTGAGCCTTCTCGAAACACGCAGCTAGAATGAGCCCATTCCCCCGTCGAGGCTTACCATGAGCAGCCGCCTGACACCCGAAGACCAGCAGAAGGTCGACCAGTACCTGAATCTCCCTCAGCACCAGGTGGAACGCGAGCCGTTCAAACCCTGGCGCCTGCTGATGATTCTGCTGGTGATGGTGATCGGGCTCGGCATCCTCAGCCGCCTCCTCGCGCGCCTCGTGCTATGAGCAGCCTCCCCCGCTCGCCCGGCGCCGACCATAAGAATTCTTATAGCCTTGTGAGATGTTCCCATGACCCATCGTATCGTTATCGTCGGCGGCGGCGCCGGCGGGCTGGAGCTCGCCACCCGTCTGGGTAGAACCCTGGGCAAGAAAGGCCAGGCCAAGGTCATCCTGGCCGACGCCAACCTGACGCACATCTGGAAACCCCTGCTGCACGAAGTGGCCGCCGGCTCCTTGAACTCCACGGAGAACGAGCTGAACTACGTCGCCCAGGGCAAATGGAACCACTTCGAGTTCCAGCTCGGCCGCATGAGCGGGCTGGACCGCACGCGCAAGGCCATCCAGCTTGCCGCCACCCTCGACGAGGACGGCCGCGAACTGGTGCCCGCCCGTGAAGTGCCCTACGACAGCCTGGTGATCGCCGTCGGCAGCACCACCAACGACTTCGGCACCGAAGGCGCGTCCCGCCACTGCATCTTCCTCGACACCCGCGAGCAGGCCGAGCGCTTCCACCGCCAGCTGCTCAGCCACTACCTGCGCGCCCACGCCCGGGAAGGCAATAGCGACCAGATCAGCGTCGCCATCGTCGGCGCCGGTGCCACCGGTGTGGAACTGGCGGCCGAGCTGCACCACGCCGCCCACGAACTGGCCGCCTACGGCCTGGACAGCATCCAGCCGGAGAACATGCGCATCACCCTGATCGAAGCCGGCCCGCGCGTCCTGCCGGCGCTGCCCGAGCGCATCAGCGCGCCGGTGCACAAGACCCTGGAACAGCTCGGCGTCACCGTGATGACCGGTGCCGCGGTCAGCGAGGTCACTGCCGAAGGCCTGCGCACCGCCCAGGGCGAGGTGATCCCCGCCAGCCTCAAGGTCTGGGCCGCCGGCATCCGCGCGCCCGCCTTCCTCAAGGACCTGGACGGCCTGGAAAGCAACCGCATCAACCAGCTGGTGGTCAAACCCACCCTGCAAACCACCCGTGACGACGCCATCTTCGCCTTCGGCGACTGTGCCGCCTGCCCCCTGGGCGACGGCAGCGACCGCAGCGTGCCTCCGCGCGCCCAGGCCGCCCACCAGCAGGCCTCGCTGCTGGTGAAGTCGCTGAAGCTGCGCATCGCCGGCCAGCAGGAGCTGCCCGAGTACCGCTACAAGGACTACGGTTCGCTGATCTCCCTGTCCAGCTTCAGCGCCGTCGGCAACCTCATGGGCAACCTGATGGGCAGCGTCAAGCTCGAAGGCTGGCTGGCGCGAATGTTCTACATCTCGCTCTACCGCATGCACCAGATGGCGCTCTACGGTGGCTTCCGCACCCTGCTGCTGATGCTCAGCGACCGCATCGGCCGCAGCACCGACCCACGCCTGAAGCTCCACTGATCCACCCGGCCGGCATCCTCGCGATGCCGGCCTTCCCTCGCCTCTCCCCGCCGCTCCAAGCCCCTTTCCGCCCCACCGTCCGTCGCCCTTTCCCGCCCTGCAGATTCGACCGCAAGAAACGGAGTGCGGGACGGTCTCTTCACGCCGATATTGAGCCCCGCAACGCGTCTGGCCAGGGCGTTTGCGCCATCGGATAGGCGCCACCGGGGCCACTCGCGCACCAGGACCACTACGCAGTAAGGGCTGGAGGAACGCAGCAACCCGGGCACGGCCCGGAACCAGGGTCGATGACAGACAGGAGAGACTCATACATGGAACTACGTCATCTTCGCTATTTCCTCGCCGTGGCCGAGGAGTTGAACTTCACCCGCGCCGCGGCGCGCCTGCACATCGAGCAATCGCCCCTGTCGCGGGCCATCAAGGAGCTGGAGTCGGACCTCAACACCCTGCTCTTCGAACGCAACCCGCGGGGCGTTCAACTGACCTGGGCCGGCACCGTCTTTCTAGAAAACACCAAACGCATCTTCGCCGCCCTGGAGCAGGCACGGATGGACATGCGCGGCGTCGCCATGGGCTTTCGCGGCACGCTGCGGGTCGCGGTTTCCGACGGCATCGCCCCGCAAAAACTCGCCGACCTGCTGGCGCGCTGCCGCCAGGAAGAGCCGGAAATGGAGATACGCCTGTTCGAGGTGAGCCACGCCCAACAGGTGAAGGGCATGCTCGACCACAGCTACGACGTCGGCTTCGCGCGCACCGACAACGCCATCGATGGCCTGTGCGTACGGCCGATCTGGAGCGACCCCCTGGTCGCCGCCCTGCCCGCCCGCCACCCGCTGCTGTCGCACCGCAAGATCCCGCTCAAGGAGTTGGCGCGCCACCCGCTAATCCTCAGCCACCCCGAAGTCCACGAAGGCCAGCACCAGCAGATCAGCCGCATGCTCAAGGCCAACCTCAGCGAAGCCGAGGAGGCCTCGCTGAACATCGTCGAGCAATACATCTCCCGCGAAACCATGCAGGCCCTGGTGTCGGCCGGCTACGGGGTCGCCCTGATCTGTGGCACCGAGCAGAGCTACCTGCCCGGCAGCGAGATCGTCACCCGCGCCCTGTCGGTGCCCGACTCGGTGCTCACCACCTACCTGCTGCGCCCGGACAGCGAGCCCTCGCCGCACCTGGCGCGCTTCCTCGAACGCATCGAGCAGGTGTGCAACCAGCAGGAAGAACCGGAAACCTGCCTGTTCTCCGAACTCCACCCCCTCGCCCCCGTCTCGCGGCTGGCGCGGGTGGGCCTGTCCTTCAGCGCCGGGGATTTCTCCACGCCATGACCGCGCTCGCCACCCTCGAACACCCCATGCCCGATGCTGCGCTGGAACGCCTCGAGCGCCTCGACTGGCAAGCCCTCGAAGCCGAGCTGGAGGCCCATGGCTGTGCCCTGATCCCGCGCCTGCTGGACGACGCCGCCTGCGCCCAGCTCGCTTCGCTTTACAGCCGCGACGAAGGCTTCCGCTCGCGCATCGTCATGGAGCGCCAGGGCTTTGGCCGGGGTGAGTACAAATACTTCGCCTACCCGCTGCCCACCCTGCTCGGGCGCCTGCGCCATCGCCTCTATCCGCCGCTGGCGGCCATCGCCAACCGCTGGAACCAGCGCCTGGGCATCGACACCCGCTACCCCGCGCGGCTCGACACCTTTCTCGCCCGTTGCCACCGCGCCGGGCAGCGCCGCCCCACGCCCCTGCTGCTGCAGTACGGGCCGGGCTGCTACAACCGTCTGCACCAGGACCTGTACGGCGAGCACGTGTTCCCGCTGCAGCTGGCGATCCTGCTGTCGGCGCCGGATGCGGACTTCAGCGGCGGCGAATTCGTGCTCACCGAGAACATCGCCGGCCAGCAACGGGCAGAGGTCGTGCCCCTGGGCAAGGGCGACGCGGTGCTGTTCCCGGTGGACCTGCGCCCCGTACCCGGCAAGCGCGGTGGCTTCCGCCGCGCCGCCATGCGCCACGGCGTCAGCCTGGTCAGGAGCGGCCAGCGCCGCACCCTGGGGCTGATCTTCCACGACGCCAGCTGAGGCCACGACGATGAACACACCCTTCACGCACAGCCCCCACAGGGTGGGCTGACCATGCCACTTCACCCCTGGGAGAGCGGCACGCTGCCGTCGTTCGAAGCCGGCACGCTGGCGGTTGGAACGACGACCGGTGACCCGGCCGCGCGCCTGCGGGTGATCAGTGCCTTCCAGGCACTGGTGGATGCCAGGCAGGCCCGCTGGCACACGGACGATTCGGGCCGGACCGAGCTGCACCTGGACAGCGGGGAAGTCTTCCTGCTGCGCCCCCACAGCGTCACTCGACTGCGATAAGGAGATTGCCATGACATTGATGATGAGCCGCCTGAGCTCGCCCCTGCGCGAGCTGCTGCTGGTGACCGATGAACAACGCCGCATCTGCGCCCTCGGCTTCGCCGACTACAAGCGCCAGCTCACCCGCTCGCTGAAGGACCGCCCCAGCCCCCGGGACCTCCCGGAAATCCCCGCCCCCAAGGAGATAGCCACAGCCCTGCGCCGCTACTTCGAAGGCGACGGTGATGCCCTCGACGACCTCGTCATCGAGCCCACCGGCACGCCCTTCCAGCTTCAGGTGTGGGCGGCCTTGCGGCGCATTCCGGCCGGCACCACCCGCAGCTATGGCCAGCTGGCCCGCGAGCTGGGCCTGGAAGACCCGCGCGCCGCCATCGACGTCGGCGCCGCCAATGCCGCCAACCCCATCGCCCTGGTCATCCCCTGCCACCGGGTGATCGCCGCCAATGGCGAACTGCGCGGCTACGCCTGGGGCCTGGAGCGCAAGCGCTGGCTGCTGGAGCACGAGAAGGCCCTGCGCCCCCTCGCCGCCGAGCCGCAGACCGCCGCGCTGTTCTGACCGAACGCGCAGCGCTGGACGCTGGAGAGGCTCATCATCTATACCCTCCAGCGCCCCTCCGCCCGCATCGGAACGCCTCGGCGGAGCCACGGTGGATTCGAACGCAAGAACCGGAGTTCTTGCGTTTGAATTCGGTTTTAACCTGCAATAGTCAACGGTACTTCTGGATAGCCACCATGAGCAGGAACCCGCACGAAACCGCTCTCTACCTCACGGACGATCAACGCTGGGCAGCCGTCATCGCCCGCGACAGCGCCGCCGACGACCAGTTCGTCTACGCGGTGAAGACCACCGGCGTCTACTGCCGCCCCAGCTCCTCGACCCGTCTGCCCAACCGCAAGAACGTCGAGTTCTTCGATAACCCGGCCGCCGCCGAAGCCGCCGGCTATCGCGCCAGCCGCAGCCTGGCCGGCGACCGCACCAGCACCGCTGCCCGGCGCACCTCATTGATCGCCGAGGCCTGCCGTGCCATCGAGGCCGCCGACACGCCGCTGAACCTCAACCAGTTGGCGCAGCGCTCGGGCATGAGCCCCTCGCACTTCCACCGGGTGTTCAAGACCGAAACCGGGCTGACCCCCAAGGCCTATGTCTCGGCCTACCGCGCGCGCCGCCTGCGCCAGGAGCTCAGCGATGTCGGCACCTCGGTGACCGACGCCATCTACGGCGCCGGCTTCAACTCCAACAGCCGCTTCTACGAAACCTCGGACCAGCTGCTCGGCATGCGCGCCAGCGAATACCGCGATGGCGGTGCCGGCGCCTCCATCCACTTCGCCGTGGCCCAGTGCTCGCTGGGGGCCATCCTCGTCGCCCAAAGCCAGCGCGGGGTCTGCGCCATCCTTCTGGGCGACGACCCGGACGAACTGGTGCGTGACCTGCAGGACCAGTTCCCCAAGGCCCAGCTGGTGGGTGGCGATGCCGATTTCGAGCGCCTGGTGGCCCAGGTGGTCGGCTTCATCGAGGCGCCCTCCCTGGGCCTCAACCTGCCCCTGGACGTGCGCGGTACGGCCTTCCAGGAGCGGGTGTGGAAAGCCCTGCGGGACATCCCGCCAGGCACCACCGTCAGCTACACCGACATCGCCGAACGCATCGGCGCGCCCAAGGCGGTGCGTGCGGTGGCCCAGGCCTGCGGTGCCAACCACATCGCGGTGGCCATCCCCTGCCACCGCGTGGTACGGCGCAATGGTGATCTCTCCGGCTACCGCTGGGGCATCGACCGCAAACGCGAGCTGCTGTTGCGCGAAGCCAAGCCGGCCAAGGCCGCCAATGCCAGCGCGGCCCCTCGCAGCAAGCAGGCCGTGGCCCAGCCATGACGCTGGACTGGCCGGCACTCACCCGCAGCCTGGAAGACGACGGCTACGCCCTGCTGCCCGGCCTGCTGGATGCAGGCGCGGTGCAGCACTGGCGCAGGCTGGCGGAAACCCCAGGCGCCGGCCTAGCGCCCCCGGAGCCCGGCCGTGGCGAGTGGATCGCCACGGCCGGCACGTCGTTCGCGGACGCGTACCCTCCCGAGCTCGCCAGCCTGGCCAATCGCTGGAACGATGAACTGGGCGAGGCGCATCGCTACCCCCTGCAGGGCATCACAGTCGACGCACAGCTGTGCCGGCTGGAAGCCGGCGACTACCTGAACCTGCGCCAGGGCGACGGCACGGCCCTGCCACTGCGCATCGCCATCCTGCTGTCCTGCCCGCGGCAGGACTTCAGCGGTGGCGAATTCGTCGTCACCGAACAGCGCCCACGTATGCAGTCGCGCGCCACGGTACTGCCCCTGCGCCAGGGCGACGCGGTGCTCTTCAGCACCGGCCGCCGCCCGGTGCGCAACAGCCTCGGCCAGCTCTACGGTGCCGGCCTCAAGCACGGCACCAGCCGGGTGCGCAGCGGCCAGCGCCTGAGCCTGGAGCTGGACTTCCCCGCCAGGCACTGAGCCATGCCGGACAGAACCTGGACCCTGATCGGCGCCGACGGCCGCCCCTTCGCCAGCAACCGCCCCGGCACCCTCGGCGGCCACCGCCGCAACAAGCTCTACGGCCGCCTCGACTGCCGCAGCGCCCTGCAGGCCCTGGCCCGGGGTGGCTACCGGGCACAGCGGGTGTTCTTTCTTGACGAAGCCACGGCGCTCAGCGCGGGCTACCGGCCCTGCGCGGTGTGCATGCCGGAGCGGTACAGGATGTGGAAGGCGGGGGAGCTGGGTGCCCAGGATGACGCCTGATCGCGAATGAATTCGCGCCTACAAAGGTCCTCCGAGCCCCGCGTGGAGGTGACCGCTGCGTAGGGTGGAGGTCGCTCTTTACCTCCACCAGGCGGGGTCGAACAGGGCACGCCGTTATGCCCGAAGCGTTGCATTGAAACCCGCCCCCGCACGGTGGATGGGTGAAGCGTCATCCACCCTACCCAACCTCAGCAGCATGCCAGCACCTAAGGGGCCGGCGTGGGCGCCAGGGCTTGCGCGGCCGGTTCGGCGGGCAGGCGGGAGCGTTCGGTGATGCGCTTGCCGAGGGCGATCATGGGTTTCTCCACGGTGCGGTGGATCAGTTCGGTGGCGCCGAACACCAGCACCAGCATCAGCGCCGTGTACTGCGGCCAGAGCGCGTCGGTGATGGCGATGCCCTCGCTGCGGGTGTAGCGGAACATCAGCTCCAGGGTCAGGTAGAACATCGGGATGTGCACCAGGTAGAAGGTGTAGGAGCGCTTGCCGAGGTAGTCCAGCAGCCACTGCAGCGGCTGCGGGAAGACGATCAGGTTGCCCTCGCAGGCGGCCATGAACACCAGCGCCAGGGACAGCGCGCAGACCACCGGCACCGCCAGGGTGTTGCCGAAGCCGATGGCGGTGACGCTGCCCAGCACCAGCGCCAGCAGCGTCACCACCAGCGCCCCGGCGTAACGATGGCGGCCGGCACGCACACGGATGGCCTCGAACCAGCTCTGGGTGGTGGCCAGGTACAGCAGGCAGCCATAGATCAGCCCGTCGCAGCGGGTCTGGGTGAAGAAGAACACCTTCATCGGGTCGGAGAGGCTGAAGGGCCGCAGCACCAGGCTGACCAGCAGCAAGCCGCCCACCAGAGCCATCACCCGCGCGCGGGTGCTTTTCAGCAGCAGCAGGAACAGCGGGTAGAACAGGTAGAACTGCTCCTCCACCGACAGGCTCCAGTAGGGCGCCAGCGGCACGCCGCCGGCGATCTTGTTGTCCGGCAGCCAGAAGTTGAAGGTGTAGGTGAAGATGCCCAGCGCCGCCTGGGCGTTGTACACCGGCGGGGCGAAGTACTGGCCCTGGTTGAGGAACAGGCTGAACAGCATCACCAGCGCCACCACCAGCCAGGCCACCGGCAGGATGCGGAACACCCGGCGCACGTAGAAGGCGCGGATGCAGGCCGCCCGCTGCACGCCACTGCGCAACCCGTCCAGCTGTTCCAGCAGGGTGCGCGAAATGATGTAGCCGGAGATCACGAAGAACAGGTCGACCCCGGCCCAGGCGTTGCCGAACAGGTCGAGCACCGACTCGGGCTTGGGGTAGTGCATGGTGAAGGTCCAGGGGTAGAACACCTGGTACAGGTGGACGTAGAAGGTCAGCAGCACGGCGATGGCGCGCAGCCGGTCGAGTTCGAGGTTCCTCGACGAGCCGCCGTGGCCGGCGAGCCCGGTGGCGGGCAGTTCGGTCTTCATGTTCATGGTGTCTACCCCTGGCGGCCCGTGGTTACAGCTTGGTGCCGCCGTCGACGCTTAGGATGTCCCCGGTGATCCAGCGCGAGGCGTCGGAGGCCAGGAACAATGCCGCGTCGGCGATATCCTCCGGCTGCGCGATGCGCTGCAGGGCCTGGATGCCGAGCACGAAGTCGCGCCCCTCGTCGCTGCGCACGAAGCTGGACATCTCGGTGTCCACCACCCCCGGGGCCAGGCCGTTGACGCGGATGCCGCGCCCACCGAGCGCCTGGGCGAAGTGCAGCACCAGGGTGTCCAGCGCGCCCTTGGTGGCGGCGTAGGCGGGGATGTCCCCCACCGCCGAGCGCGCGCCCAGGGAGGAGATCAGCACCAGGCTGCTGCCCTCGCCCAGCAGCGGCAGCAGTTGCTGGACCAGGAAGAACGGCGCGCGCACGTTGACCGCAAACAGCCGATCGAAGTCCTCGATGCGGGTCTCCTCCAGCGTCGCGGTCTGGGCGATGCCGGCGCTGGCCACCAGCACGTCCAGGCGGCGCACGCGCTCACCCACCTCGGCGGCGAGGATGCGCGGCCCTTCAGCGCTGGCGAGATCGGCCACCAGCACATCGGCGCGGCCGCCCCGATCACGGATCTCGGTGACCACGCCGTGGGCCTCGTTGACCCCACGGTTGCAGTGCACCAGCACATAGGCGCCGGCGGCGCCGAGGGCCAGGGCGGTGGCCTTGCCGATGCCACGGGAGGCCCCGGTGACCAGGGCGTTCTTGGAAAGCAGGGATGGCTGCATGACGGAAACCTCGTGAAGAAAGTGAAGGGTCAGAAGGGCAGCTCGCGCAGGGCGCGGCGGGCGAAGTAGTCGAAGGTGGCGCGGCTGCGCGTGGGCTGGAGGATCCAGTCGTGGGCCTCGCGGGCCAGGGCCGGGTCGATGTCACAGATTTCCCCCGCGGCCTCGGCCAGCAGTTGCATGCGCGCGGTGCGCTCCACCTGCACGGCGAGTACGCAGGCTTCCTCGACACTGCGGGCGGCGATCACCAGGCCGTGGTGGGCCAGCAGGGCGGCGCGGCGATGCTGCAACACCGAGGCGATCAGCTCGCCCTCCTCGTTGCCCACCGGCACGCCCGGCCAGCGCGCGAGGAAGGACACCTCGTCGTAGAGCATGCAGCTGTCCATGTGCGCCACCTTCAGCGGGCGCTCCAGCAACGACAGCGCGCTGGCGTGCATGGGGTGGGTGTGGACGATGCAGTTCACATCCGGGCGCGCACGGTAGATCCAGGAATGGAAACGGTTGGCTGGGTTGGCCATGCCGTCGCCGGCCATCACCACCAGGTCCTCGTCCACCTCCAGCAGGTTGGCCGGGGTGATCTCGTCGAAGCCCAGCCCCAGGCGCTGGGTCAGGTAGCGCCCCGGAGCCCCGGTGCGCGCGGTGATCTGCCCGGCGAGGCCAGAGTCATGGCCGTGGGTGAAGAGCACGCGGCAGGTCAGTGCGACCTTCTCGCGCAGCGAACGCTCCGTGGCCACCAGGTGGGTGTTCATGGCGTCGACGCTCTTGTCGATCAGCTCGGCCTTCTCGGCCAACAGGGTCTTCATGGCGTTGCCTCGGGTTCGGGTTGGGAAGGCCCGCGCCACCAGGGGCGCGGGCGTCGGTTCAGGCCGTGGCGTGGTGGGGGTGCGAGCGGCGCTCCTCCACCAGTACCTTCGCGGCGAGCTGGGCGACCGAGAGCACCGAGGCGTGGATGTTCACCGCCGGCATCTCGGGGATCACCGAGGCGTCCACCACCCGCAGCCCGTCCACGCCCCAGACCCGGAAGCGCGAGTCCACCACGCTGCTGGCCGGGTCGCGGCCGGCGGAGCAGGTGCCGGTGTAGTGCAGGCCGGGGCCGGCGTTGCGGGCGATGAAGGCGAGCTTCTCGGCGTAGGTGCGCAGCGGGTCGGCCGGGTAGAGGCCGCCGTTGAAGCCGGCCAGCGCGCGGCTCGCGCCCAGGGCCAGGCCGCGCTCGAGGGCGAAGACCATGTTGTCGCGGTCGACGCGCTCGGCGAGGTAGCCCGGGTCCAGCAGCATGCTCTGGCGCGGGTCCGTGCCGGCCAGGCGCGCACGGCCGCGGCTGCGCGGCTTGGCGAGGAAGGGGATCAGCGTGTAGGAGCCACCGGCCGGCGCCTGCAGCGGGCCGAAGGGGTACTGCATGCCGGCCACCTGCACGTCCGGGGCGAGGTGCGCCGGGCCGTTGCTGTAGTACGACATGGTCGACACGCCGTTGGAGAGCTGCGGCGGCACGAACACCCGGGAGCGGTACTGCAGGCTCAGCAGCAGGTGGTCCTGCAGGTTGCGGCCCACCGCCGGCAGGTGCTGGCGCACCGGGATGCCCTGGGCGCGCAGCTCGTCCAGCGGGCCGATGCCGGAGAGCATCAGCAGCTTGGGCGACTCGCAGGTGCCGGCGCAGAGGATGGTTTCGCGGTTGGCGCGGATCTGCACCAGGGCGTTGTCCACCAGCGCACGCACGCCCCGGCAGCGGTTGCCCTGGATGATCAGGTTGGTGATCAGCGCATCGGCCAGCACGCTGAGGTTGGCGCGGGCCAGGGCCGGCACCAGGAAGGCCTGGGCCGGGCCGACCCGGTAGCCGTCGGTGGTGGCGTTGACCTCGGTGACCCCGGCGCCATTGAGCGGGCGGCCGGCATTCAGTTCGATGGTGCGCAGCCCGGTGTCGCCGCTGGCGGCCAGGTAGGCAGCGGTGAGCGGGTGCGGGTCGGCGTAGCGGCCGACGCGGATGCGTGACGGGCCGTTACCGGGGCTGCCGGCCGGGCGTGCCATGTCGTCATAGGCGCGGTGCAGCGCCTCGGCAGTCCAGGGGCCGCCGACATGGCGTTGCCACTGGGCCAGGTCGCGGGGGTCGCCGCGCAGCCAGATCATCGCGTTGATGCTGCCGGAGCCGCCCACCACCTTGCCGGCGGCCAGGGCCTGCTGGCGGTTGTCCAGCTGCGCCTGGGCGGTGCTCTGGCGGGCCCAGTCGGTGTCGCTGCCGATGTTCTGCAGCCACAGGGCCACCTCGCGGACCTTCGGCTGGTCGATGCGGTGGCTGCCGGCCTCGATCAGCAGCACCGAGGCGCCGGTGGCGGACAGGCGATCGGCCAGCAGGCAGCCGGAAGAACCGGCGCCGACTATCACGTAGTCGTAGTCCAGGCGATGGGCCGGGCGGCCATCGCGCTCACCGGCCAGGGCGGCGGCGGGCAGCAGGCCCATGCCGGCGGCACCGGCGCCCGCGCCGAGGGCCAGCAGGCGGGTGAGGAAATCGCGACGGCCGGAGGCGCCGAAGCCGGCTGCGCCCTCCCGGATGGCGTCGAGCGACGGGGAGTCGTTGTGCTTCTTCATGTTCGCTCCTGAACGGGGTCGGCTTCCTGGAGCGGGGGCGCGAGGCCCCCGCCGGTTCACGTGCGGGTGATGGTCACGCCGCCTTCCACGAACAGGGTCGTGCCGGTGACGAAGCTGGAGGCATCGGAGGCCAGGTACAGCGCCGACTGGGCGATCTCTTCCGGGCGCGCCATGCGCTTGAGCGCGTGGATGCTCTCGACGAAGGCCTTCTGCTCCGGGGTGGAGGCGGCGGCGCGGCCCATCTCGGTGTCGGTGCCACCGGGCAGCAGCACGTTGACGCGCAGGCCCTGGCCGCCGTACTCGGCCGCCAGGGTGCGGGTCAGGCCCACCAGCCCGGCCTTGCTCGCCGCGTAGGCGGCCATGCCCGGGAAGCCGACGCTGTGGCCGACGAAGGACGAGGTGAAGATCAGCGAGGCGCCGGGGCGCTTGAGCAGCTCGGGGATCTGGTGGCGCGCGCAGAGGAAGGCGCTGGTCAGGTTGGTGTCGATCGTGTCGTGCCAGCCTTCGAGGGAGATATCGGTCACCGCGCCCAGGGCGCCCATGGAACCGGCGTTGTTGAAGGCGATGTCGAGGCCGCCGAAGCGGCTCACCGCCAGGGCCACCGACTCACGCACGCACTGCTCGTCCTTGATGTCGCCGACCAGGGCGACGGCCACGCCACCGGCAGCGGTGATCTCGTCCACCAGCCGCTCCAGGGCCTCGCCCCGACGGGCCACGGCCACCACCTTGGCGCCCTCTTTCGCGAAGAGCTTCGCAGCCTCGAAGCCGATGCCGGAGCTGGCCCCGGTCACGATCGCGGTCTTGTTCGCCAGAATACTCATGTGTCACCTCGTTCCTTGTTGGGTTGTCCCGTGTTTCACGCCTGCTTGGCGGATTCGAACAGCCTGATCAGGCCGTCCAGGTTCTTGCCGAAGGGCGCCTCGCCCTCCTCCACCTTCTCGGCGTACTGCCAGAAGTCGGTGCTGAACATCATTCCGTAGTCGCGCGCCTCGCTGACCGCCTTGAGCTGCACGATGGGGTTGTTGCGTGCGCCACGGACGCCCGGGAGGATCGGCCGGGCGATGGATTCGAAGTAATCCTTGAGGGTCACTTCGGGGGTGTCGGGGGTCCACACCAGCCACATCATCACGGTCTTGTCGGAGATGTTGAGGAAGCCGTGGATGTGGTTGCGCCGGCCGAAGACCATGGCGCCCTTCTTCATGGGGATCATGCGGATGGTGTCGCGCCCGGAGACGTCCGGCGGGTTGTCCATGTCGGTGTAGGTGCGGGTGCCCATGAGCATCACCACGCCGCCGTCGGGGGCGTAGAACCACTCGTCCGTGCGGGTGTGCACGTGCAGCGGCGGGCCCGAGCCCGGGGGGATTTCCACCTTGGCCATCAGGTAGCGGCCACGGGTGGTCTCGCCGGTCTTCACGAAGCGGATCGAGGCGCCTTCCGGCTCGCCGTTGACCACTTGCGGGTTGGGGTCGTCCTCGATCAGGGCGAAGGCCGCCGCGTTCTCCTCGGCATCCTCGGCGTAGTCCGACTGCAGGTCCTGTTCCAGCATCTCGCCGGTGTCGAAGCCGGCTTCCAGTGAGCTCATACATCCTCCTTGCGGGTCAGTGACCCGGTCGTTGATCTAGCCAACCGCACCCAGGACGCTACCCAGCGCCTGGCCATCCTTCGGGCTCACGGCACAGCCGTGGCCCACGAGTTTTTCCAGTACCGCGCCGGCATCCTCCGGCACCGCATCGCCGCGCCAGCCGATGTGCTGGTCGGGGCGCACCAGCAGCAATCCGCAGCGGTAGCAGTCACGGGCGCTGGCCGGCAGTTCCACCACCGTCAGCGGAATGCCACGGGCGGCGGCGGCATCGCGCAGGCGCTCCACCGACGGCGCATCGGGGCCGTTGCGCAGCAGGGTGAAGCCACTGCCGAGCAGGTCGAATACCGAGCGTCGCGAGCCCTCACCCGCCGGCAGCCACAGGTGCGGCAAGCGCCCGCCGGGCACGGTGCTGGGCCGGTAATGCAGGGGGTCGTCCTCGGGCGGCTGGCCTTGCTGCCAGACGATGGGCGAGCCGTCGTAGCGCGCGCCCAGCTCCACACCTATGGAAGTGAACTGGCCACGGAAGCCACGCAACGAAACACCGAGTCGGGCACGGGCGCGCTCGCCCTCGGTGCCCCGCGCCTCGACGGCGGCAGGCACTTCCACCTTGCCCACCCGTTGGGTGAGCTGGCGCGCGGCCTCGGTGTTGCGCAGGGTGACCGGGCGCCGCTCCGCCTCGTAGGAAGCCAGCAATCCTTCACCGGCCCAGCCCTGCACCGCGGCGGCCAGCTTCCAGGCGAGGTTGGCGGCGCCGTCGATGCCGGTGTTCATGCCGAAGCCGCCGGTGGGCGAGAACAGGTGGGTGGCGTCGCCGGCGAGGAACACCCGGCGATCGGAAAAGCGCTCGGCCACCAGGGCCAAGCCGCCGTGCCAGACGGCGTGGGCCAGTACCTCGACGCCAACCTCGGCGCCGATGCCCTGGCGGATGGCGGCGATGACCCGGTCGTCCTGGGGCATCTCGTCATGGGAGCGCGCCTGGGTCATGAGCAGGAACTCGTCCTCGCCGTCCAGGCTGATCAGCAGCATGCGCGCATCGGGCGCCACCACGTTGTACATCCAGGCCTTGCGCCCGGCGAGGATGTCGCGGTGCAGCGCAGGGATGCACACATGGCTGGAGAACATGCGCCCGCTGAGGAAGCCGCCGCTGGAGCCGTCCGGCCCCAGGTAGCCGATGCCGAGGGTGCGACGGACGAAGCTCTGGCCACCGTCGCAGCCCACCAGGTAGTCGGCGGTCCAGTGCTCGATGGCTTCGCCGCTGGCGCTTTCCACGGCGATCAGGCGCACGCCGTCGGCGTCCTGTTCGAAGCCGCTGACCCGCCAGCCGAAGCGCAGCTGGATGTTGGGCCGGGTGCGGATGTGTTCGAGCAGGAAGCGCTCGACGTACATCTGGTTGGCCCGCAGCAGCGGCTCGGGCACCTGGTCGGTGTCCTCGGCGCTGCGCGCCGCCGCCATGCGTTCGCGCTCGGACGGCATGTCCAGGCGCGCCAGTTCCCAGGCGTTGAGGCGGGTGAAGTAGGCGACGTCGCGCGGGTGGTCCAGGGGCAGGCCGAGGCGGCGGATGGCCTCCGCCAGGCCCAGGCGCCGGTAGTGCTCCATGGTGCGCGAGTTGTGGGTGTTGCCCTTGGGGTGCCAGCGGGTGTTGCGCTCGCTGTTGAACAGCACCACGGGCACGCCGTGGTGGTCCAGGAACAGCGCGAGCATCATCCCCACGGGGCCGCCGCCGACGATGGCCACGGCGGCGTGCTGGGTCTTCTGGCCTGTGCTCACGATGAGCCTCCGTCGCTGCCGGTCAGGCGCCTGCGGATGCATGCGCACCCGGCAGGAGCTGGAGGATGTCGTAGCGCGGCGCACCCGCGCCCTGGCCGGTCACCGAGGACAGCAGCCGCGAGCCGTAGCCGTGCTCGGCGAGCATCGCCTCCAGCGCGCTGCCATCGCCCTGGCTGCTGAAGCCCATCAGCAGCAGGCCGCCTTCGGCGAGGTAGTCCGGCGCCTCGTCGAGGAAGCGCTTGTGGGCGGCGTAACCCGGGTCGCAGAAGGCCAGCATGATGGCCTTGTCGAACACGTGTTCCGCCTCGACGAAGACGAAGTTGGAATTCCAGAAGATGACGTCGAAACGCTCGCCCGCCTCCAGCACCTTGAACAGGTCGCCCTGGCGGACCGACATCACCCCGGTGACGCCATGCCGCGCCGCATTGGCGCGGGTGTTGCGCACGGCGGCCTCGCTGATGTCGCTGGCCACCACCTCGCGGCAGCCCTCCAGGGCGGCGGTGACGGCAGTGACGCCGGCGCCGCAGCCGATCTCGAGGAAGCGCCCGCCCCGTGGGTAGGGCAGGTGGCGGGTGAAGATGCCGGTGGACTGGAAGTGGGTCGGCGGGAACACCCCCTCATGCACCACGAAATCGCGGCCCATGCATTCGTATTCGGTCTGCCCATCGGCCTCGGCAGCCGCGAGGCGCTGGCGGACCGACGCCAGTGCGCCGGCCTCCTGGATTGCTTGAGTCATGCTGAGATTCCTTCTGTGGATAACCGGCGCGGGGCTCAGAGCCCGTGCCCGGCAGCGGCGAGTTGGCGATCGGCGAGGGCCGGGCGCAGCAGGTGCAGCACCTGGTGCCCGCCCTCCCCGGCCAGCAGCGCCTGGGCCACGCCACGCAGGTGACGCTTGAGCACCTTGCCGGTGGCGCCGACCGGCAGGAACGCCAGGTCACTGACCACGGCGACGGCGATGAAGCCCTCGGCGACAATCACGCCACGCTGGGCACAGGCCTCGTGCAGGGTGCGCAGCACGCGGGAGGCGATGGTTGCCGGGTCGCCCGCATAGCGGTCGGGCAGCACCAGGGCGACCAGGCCGACACTGCCGCTGCGGGCCGGGTCGACGCCGACCACGGTGACGTCGCAGACGCTTTCCACCTGCTGCGCCGCTTCCTCCAACTGGAGGGTGTGCAGGGCACCGGCGGGCGATTCGATGACATCCACGGCGCGGTCGATCTGGAAGAACTCGCCGTCCTTGCAGAAGGCGATGTCACCGGTGAGGAAGTAGCCGCCGCGCCAGGCGTCGACGGTCTTCTGCGGCTGCTTCCAGTAGCCGGAGGTGACGGTGGGCGAGCGCACGGCGAGCAGGCCGACATCGCCGGGCTTCACTTCGTCGCCGCTGTGCGGGTCGAGCACCTTGGCCACGGCGATGTCCACCGGGCGGCCGATGCAGCGCTGGGCGGCGACGGCATCGAGGGTCGATTCGCTGCGGAACAGCGCCATGCCCAGTTCGGAGCTGCCGAAGGCGTCGATGAAGCGCGATTGCGGCGCGCCTTCGAGTACCTGGCGGATATGGCTCTGGTGCGAGGCGTCGCCCATGGCGAACCAGCGGCGCACGGTGGGGAACTCGTCATGGCCGATGCCGCCTTCGACCAGCAGCACGTAGCTGCGCGGGAAGGCTGCCACCGTGGTCGGCGCAAAGCGCTGGATGGCTTCACGCAGCGCCTCACCCTGCTGGGTGCCGAGGACGAAGGTGGGGATGCCGTGGAGGATGGCGGTTTCCAGGTGGCTGATGGCCGCCGAGTGGGACTGTGGCAGGGCGCTGAGGAAGCGCTCGTCCGGGCCTTCGGCGAAGCGCCCGATGCGGGCACGCTTGCCCATGAAGAACTGCCGGTGCTCAAAGCGCACCGCCTTGGGCAGGCCGGTGGTGCCGGAGGTGTGGCTGAGCATCACCAGGGTGGAGTCCTGCGGCTCCAGCGGCCACCAGGCGGGCATGCGCGGCGCCGGGTCGAGGGCGGTGCGGGTGGCGTCCAGCACCGGGCGGCCGGCTTCGCGCCATTGCCGGGCGAAGTCGCTGGTGATCAGGGTGACGGCGTCGGTCACCAGGCGCTCGAAGCCGTTCTCGTCCATGTAGGCGATGCCGAACTCGGCCGGCATGGCCGGGTTCATCAGCGAGATGGCTGCGCCCAGGCTAGTCAGCGCCAGGTAGTGCAGCAGCGGCGCGAGGCCGTCTTCGACCGTGACCGCGACCACGTCGCCGGGCTTCACGCCCTGCTCCAGGTACCAGGCGGCCAGGGCCATGCGGTGGTGCTGCAGGTCATTGAGCGACAGGGCGCCGACCGGCGTGCCGCGCAGCAGGGTCAGGGGCTTGTCGAGGAACAGGAACGGCTCGTCGGGGGTGGTGCTCAGCGCCAGGCAACGGTCGAGGAAGTTGCCGCTGCCGAGGGAGGCGTCGGCGCGCAGCGTTTGCAATGCGTCGGCGCCCATCAGGGTGCTGGCGGCACCGAGGGGTTGGCTGCTGGGGCCCTGGGCCAGTTCGGTGAGCATGGCCATGCGCAAGTGCACCATCTCCTCGCCGATGGCGATGACACGGGCACGCAGGTAGGGCCGCTCGACGAGCATGCGGTCGATGATCTCGCGCATGACGATGGCGTGGTCCTCGTCCTCCTCGATGTGCAGCACGAAGAAGTGTTCGGCCTCGCGGGGCGCGTTGTGGCTGCGCAGAGCGTCGAGCACCGGGCCGTAGATCAGCGGGACTATGGCCTCGGCACCGAGGCACAGGGCGGCCAGGCCGTCGATGGGGTCGCTGCTGCGGCAGTGGCGGAACATGCCGTCGATGAGCTGGCGGGTGCCGGGCAGCAAGGGGCGGCTGCGCGGCGGTGCCGACATCAGGTCCATGGAGCGGCGGTACAGCTCGGCGTGGGAGATGTCCACGCTGTCGCCGCCGGAGAGTTCTTCGGTGAGGTTGCAGGACAGCGACTTGAACTCGCCCTGGTCGGCGATGCCGCCCATCAGCGCGCAGAGGTAGCGGGTGAAGTACTGCGAGTAGTAGTGGTGCTGGATGAGGAAGTGGCGCAGCTGGTCGAGGCTGACCGCGCCGTTGCGGCAGGCCACGAGGAAGGGGTTGGCGTTGAGCCGGCCCAGCAGCCCCTCGGGGAAGAGGTCCTTCCAGAGCGGCGAGAGCACGTATTCGTTGCGGGCACCGATGGGCGCCGCGTTGTCGTCGAGGTATTCCATTGACCTGTCTCCCGGGGTTGATCGCTTGTGGCGATCGCGTGGGGTTGAGTTCCGTTCAAACGGCGCGACTGAGGTATTCCGTCTCGCCCTTGATGCAGTCGGCGAGGCGCCGCAGCAGTTCGAGGGGGCGTGGGTGCTGGAAGACGTTGCGCCCGACGCAGAGGCCCGCCGCGCCACTGGCGAGGATGGAGCGGGTGAGGCCGAGCAGGCGTTCGTCTTCCGTGCGTTCGCCGCCGGCGAAGAAGATGCGGATATCGCGGCAGTGGGTTTCCACCAGTTCGGTGCAATCACTGGCGGACTCGGGCATCGCCAGCTTCACCGCGTCGGAGCCGAGTTCGGCCACCACCCGTACCAGGTGGCTGAGGCGCTTCTGCCGATCACTGGCGGAGAGCCCGCGGACCTTGTCGTAGAGCATGGTGAGGATGGGGAAACCGGCGCTGTGGGCGGCGTCGGTCATGGCGCCGAGCAGGGCGACGTTGTGCTGGAAGTTGTCCTCGGTGAAGTTGATCTGGATAGACACCGCATCGGCGCCCAGCTCCAGCGCCGTGTCGATGCTCGACACCATGATCTTGGTGTCGGGCTCGGGGGCGATGCTGGCCATGCCATTGAGGTGGAGGATGACCCCGGTGGAGGGGTGCAGCATGTCCCGCAGGATCAGCCGCTCGATCAGGCCCTTGTGGCCGATGACCGCGCTGATGTGGTCGCTGGCGATCCATTTCTCGAAGTCGGCGGTGTGGGTCATGCCGGCGATGGGCCCGAGGGTCAGGCCGTGGTCGATGGGCACGATCAATCCGCGCCGCGAGGCCGGGAACAGCAAGCGCCGCTCCCTCAGTACTCTGCTGACGTAGCTCATGGCGCGCCCCTATTTCTCGATGATCGATTCGTTGATCTTGATGCCCACGTGGCGGCCGGGCTCGGTGAGGTAGCCGAGGACCTTGTCGCCGGGCTTGAGCTCGGAGATGTTCAGCGGCTTGGCGGCGTCGGAGAAGATGCGCACGTGCCAGTCGTCCTGCATGAGGATGTTGACCCGCTCCTTACCGGGGAACTCGACCTCGATCAGGCGCAGCGGGCGCTGCTCGATCTTCATGCGGCCCACGGCGGCGCGGCGCACACGGCCCTTGGAGTTGACGATCATGATCGGCGAGCCGGCCTTCAGCTCACTCATGTAGTCGGTGCGGTTCTCGGTGTTGAACACGTAGCAGTGCACGGCGCCAGCGTTGACGCGGAACGGCCGCAGCTCCATGTAGGGCAGGAAGTAGACCTCGGGGCAGCACAGCAGCCCGCCCTGGGAGGTGCTGCCGACCAGCATGCCCTCGTCGGGTTCGAACAGGGTGGAGGCGTCGATGCAGGCGCGGTAGCCCATGCCCACCGGGCGGCTTTCGATCACGGTGCCGACCTGGATATTGAGGTTGGCGGCGCTCTGCGCCTGGGACATGCGAGCAAGGAATTCGCTCATCACGCCGTGGTCGCGGGGCGAGAAGATCACCCCTTCGGCGCCGTATTCCATCACCCCGTAGGAGACGATGGCGTCATCCACGTCGGTGGGCGCCTTGATTTCCTTCATCAGCACGGTGGAGGTGGACTGCAACGAGGCGATCACCAGCTCCAGCGGGATGTTGGTGGGGTCGCGGAAGAGGATCCACAGGTAGTTGCTGCGCAGCCCCAGGTCGATGGCGGCCAGCAGGCTTTCGCGATCGTCGACGTAGCTGGTGTAGCAGGTGAGCAGGCCGTCGCGGCTCAGTTCGGCCAGGACGTCGGCGTCGTTGTAGGCGACGGAGCGGTTGCGGGCGGCGACGCCCTTCTTGAAGTCCTCGAACTGCGGGCCTTCGCGGAAGGCCTTGAGCTCGGCCGCGTTGCGCAGGCGCAGCACCACGTGCATCCGCGAGGGGACGGCGGGGAGCAGTTCGGCGAGGTTGTCCATATAAAGGACGATGCCGGTGTAGAGCGAGTTGATGACGCGGACGAAGATGCCATCGTCGGGGCGGCGGGTCGCCAGCTGGGCGCTGTCGAACCAGACCAGCTGGCTGTCATTGGCGGTGCGTTTGCTTTCGCCGTTGCTGCGGATGTTGGTGAGCCGCACCGACGTTCGCTTGGATACCGTTTCGGGGGTCTCGAAGGCCTGGTCGGCGGCGTCTTCACGGATCACCGGGACCTCCTTGCCTTTCACCCCTGCGCTTGCGTTGCTCATGTTCCCTCCAGGCTGCGAGCCATTCCATTCAACTTGGTCATGTAGAGGCATCCAGAATCAGCTGCGTACAGCATCTGCATCGCGCAACCACAATCGGGAGTTCCTCTCCCGCTGGAACCGTTCTCGTGCACCCGGCGCGGTAGTGCGTCTGGGCAAGCGTGCAAAAAGCCGAAGGGGACGAACGGTTCGTCTCCGCCTGCTTTTGCGTGGAGCGGAGTCTTTCCCAGGGGCAGGGGCGAGGAAAGACCATGTGGGCGATGGGGTATTCACTGAGGGGGATGGGGCGCAGGCAGACGCGACAGGTCCGCAGGCAGACCGGCCGTAGACAGGCGAAAAACAACGAAGCGGCACGGACAGCCGGGAGAGAACCAGTCCCGTGAGGTCGGGTGTCAGACCCAAAAAGAATGTACAGACCTGCGACAACTCGCCGCAGCAGCGAATAGACCGCTCGAACACGGGACTCTGGAGGTCTGGCGCCAGTGCGCAGGTGCAGGAATGAAAGGCCGGAAACGAAAAAGCCCACCTCTAGAGGTGGGCTTCTTGAGGAAGCCTGGCAACCTGATGGCTACCGGGCATTCCTGAATATGGTGGGTCGTGTAGGATTCGAACCTACGACCAATTGGTTAAAAGCCAACTGCTCTACCGACTGAGCTAACGACCCATAAAAAGGAGTGGTCGGGGTAGAGAGATTCGAACTCCCGACATCCTGCTCCCAAAGCAGGCGCGCTACCGGACTGCGCTATACCCCGTTTGGAAGTTGGCTCCGCGACCTGGACTCGAACCAGGGACCCAATGATTAACAGTCATTTGCTCTACCGACTGAGCTATCGCGGAACTTCTAACTTTCCAATCTCATCCGCTTTGAACCGTGGTTCGCTGCATCTGAGGCGCGCCATTTTACGTTTCCAGAACGAGCTGTCAACCCCTGAAAAGCGAATTTATACAATGCTTTGCAGTTGTCTGGCCGGCTGCTATATCTGTGCCTATCCAAGATCACCTATAGGACGCGCCGGCCAAACGGCCCCGGCAGGACAGTCCATGAGCACCCAGGACACCCCCCCTCCTCCCTCCCGCCCGCAAACCATCCTTGCCAGCCGTGGTATCCAGCCACGCTTCGGCGAATTGGTGCAGAGCTGCCGCAAGCTGGTGATGAACCGGCTGGCGGAACACCTGACCGGCGTTTTCGCCCAGGTCGACGACACCTTGTTCGAATGCGCCGAAAAGGCCGAGAACAACCAGGTGCAGACGCTGTTCTTCGACAGCATGCGCGACGTGCGCAAGCAGCGACCGCAGATCGAGCGCGCCTATCACCAGCGCATCGCCCAGCAGTTCGCCGATTTCCTCGATGGCACCCTCAAACCGGAACAGACGGCGGCCGAGATGGATGCCGACCGCCTGGAGCTGGTGCAGAACGAGGAATATGAAGAGAGCCTGCTGGTCACCAACATGGTCAGCCGGGTCAAGGCACGCTGCGCGCAGTCGCTGTTCGCCCTCGACCAGCGCCTGGCGCTGCTCAACAACGGCAAGAAGATAGGCGAGGACAGCAACCCCTTCGGTCCCCAGGCCATCGCCCAGGCCTTCCGCGAAGCCCTGGAGCCGACGCCCTTCCCGCTGCGCATCAAGACCATCCTCTACATGCTCTTCGACCAGCATGTGATGCAGGGCCTGGAGACGCTCTACGACGCGCTCAACAAGCGCCTTATAGAGGCCGGCGTGCTGCCCAACCTCAAATACACCGCGCAACGGGCCCCCAGCCCGGCGCGCAGCGCAGCGGTGAACGGCCAGCCCGCACCTGCCGCCCGCAACGAGCAATCCACGCCGGCCACCACGCTGCCACCGCCCCCCGCCGACCTGGGCGCGCCGCCGCCCCTGGACCCGGGCGCCCTGTTCAGCGGCCTGGCCGCGCTGCTGGAGGAACACCGCCAGCGCAACCTCGATACACCGCTGCTCGGCGGCACCCCGAGCATCGCCAGCTACGCCCCGCGGGGTGCCACGCGCACCTACAGCGCAGCGGAACTGCTGGAAGCGCTCAACCGCCTGCAGCAGCAATCGGCCCACGAACTCGCCGCGCGCCTGCAACAGCCGCAGCGGGTGGACGGGCTCAAGGCCGACCTGCAACAGCAACTGGAAACCCACAGCAGCCTGCCGGGGCAGCAGAAGCTTTCCGACCAGGAAGCCGACGTCATCGACCTGGTGGGCATGCTCTTCGACTTCATCCTCGACGACGACAACCTGCCGGACAGCTGCAAGACCGCCCTCTCCCACCTGCACACGCCCTATCTGAAGGTGGCGCTGCAGGACAAGGCGCTGTTCACCCAGCATCACCACCCCGCCCGGCGCCTGCTCAACACCATGGCCCAGGCCGGCGTGCTCTATGGCGGCGAAGGCGAGGAGCGCGGGCTGCTGTCGAAGATGCAATGGGTAGTGGAGCGGATCATCCACGGCTTCATCGGCGACCTGCAGCTGTTCGACAGCCTGCTGGACGAGTTCAACGAATACGTCGCCACCCTGCGGCACAAGGTCGAACTGCGCGAACGCCGCGCGGTCGAGGCGGCCAAGGGCCGCGACAAGCTGCTCAGCGCGCGCCAGCAGGCGGTGGACGCCATCGCCAGGGTGCTGGCAGGGCGCGAGCCGCCGAGCATCATCCGCAACTTCCTCGAACAGACCTGGAGCGACGTGCTGGTCTTCGTGCTGCTGCGCCATGGCGACCGTGGCGAGGAATGGCGACGCTCGCGGGAAGTGGCCGAGCAGCTGGCCTGGAGCGGCACACCGCTGGATGCCAACGGCCGCGAGCGCCTGCAAGGCCTGCGCGTGGCGCTGCTGGAAGACCTGCGCAAGGGCCTGGAGCTGCTCGGTGGCTACCACGAGGACGGCATCCGCCGCCTGCTGCAGGACCTGGTGGCCTGCCAGCACGCCGTGCAGGGCAAGCAGCCGCAGCTGGCCGCACAGATCAACCCCGACCTGCCCAAGAGCCCGCTCAGCGAAATGCTCGGCGAAGACGCCGGGCTCTTGGCACCGGCACGCCCGTCGGGCCTGTCGCCGCGCGCCCAGTTGCTGGTCAAGGAGCTGGAGAGCCTGGAGTTCAACACTTGGTTCGAGTTCGTCGAGGAGGGCCAGGGGCGCAAGCTCAAGCTGTCCTGGTACAGCCCGACCACGCGCAACTACATGTTCGTCGACCACAGCGGCCAGCGCGTCGCCATCAAGCCCATCACGCTGCTGGCCAGCGAAATGGAACAGGGGCTGGCACGCATCATCGCCCCGGAACACAACGCACCGCTGGTGGACCGCGCCCTGGGCGCCATCTACCGCGTCCTGCAACGTTTCACCGGCCGCAATGCCGAGCCGAGCTAAGGAGCCCCCATGGAAGACCGTCGACATAGCAGCCGCCACGCCACGGAACTCCAGTTGGAGGTTTACGACCTGCACTCCGCCCAGCGCCTGGGCCGGGTGGTGGACCTCTCCGCCGATGGCTTCATGCTGTTCAGCGAGTCGCCGCTGGCCACCGATTCGGTGTGGGAATGCCGCATCGTCTCGGCCACGCCGGTGGAGGGCGTCAGCGAAGTGCGCCTGGGCGCCGATTGCCTGTGGAGCCGCCCGGGTGCGGACGGCCAGCACAGCTGGGCCGGCTTCCACATCATCGACCTTGCCGAAGACCAGGCCGCGTCCCTGGACGTGCTGCTCCGGCACATCTGAGGCCGCGCACACTAAAAAGCCCCGCAATGCGGGGCTTTTTCTTTCCGGGTGGGCGGCATCAGACGAAGACGATGTCCTCGCCTTCCACCTTGCCGCTGATGGCGATGCCCGGGGCGAACTTGCCAGCCAGGATCAGTTGCGCCAGGGGGTTCTCGATCCAGCGCTGGATGGCGCGCTTGAGCGGGCGCGCGCCATAGACCGGGTCGTAGCCAACGGCGATCAGCTTGTCCATCGCCTCGCTGGACAGCTCCAGGTTCAGCTCCCGCTCGGCCAGGCGCTTGCGCAGGCGCTGCAGCTGGATCTCGGCGATGCCGGCGATCTGCTCGCGGGCCAGCGGTTCGAACACCACCACCTCGTCGATACGGTTGATGAACTCGGGGCGGAAGTGGTTGCTCACCGCATCCATCACCGCCGCGCGCTGGGCTTCGCGATCCCCTACCAGTTCCTGGATCTGTGCGGAACCGAGGTTGGAGGTCATCACCACCACCGTGTTGCGGAAGTCCACGGTACGGCCGTGGCTGTCGGTGAGGCGACCGTCCTCCAGCACCTGCAGGAGGACGTTGAACACGTCCGGGTGGGCCTTCTCGACCTCGTCCAGCAACACCACCGAGTACGGCTTGCGACGCACGGCCTCGGTCAGGTAGCCGCCTTCTTCATAGCCGACGTAGCCCGGCGGCGCGCCGATCAGCCGTGCCACGGAGTGCTTCTCCATGAACTCGGACATGTCGATGCGCACCAGCGCCTCCTCGGTGTCGAAGAGGAACTCGGCCAGGGACTTGCACAGCTCGGTCTTGCCGACACCGGTCGGGCCGAGGAACAGGAAGGAGCCACTGGGCCGGTTCGGATCGGAGAGCCCCGCACGGGAGCGGCGCACGGCGTTGGCCACGGCGACCACCGCTTCGTCCTGGCCGATCAGGCGCTTGTGCAGCATGGCCTCCATGTTCAGCAGCTTCTCGCGCTCGCCTTCGAGCATCTTCGAGACGGGGATGCCGGTCCACTTGGAGACGACCTCGGCGATTTCCTCATCGGTGACCTTGTTGCGCAGCAGCTGGTTCTCGGTCTTGCCGTGCTGGTCGACCATCTGCAGGCTGCGTTCGAGGTCGGGGATGATGCCGTACTGCAATTCGGCCATGCGCTGCAGGTCGCCCTTGCGGCGCGCGGCCTCCATGTCCAGGCGGGCTTGTTCGATGCGCTGCTGGATCTGCGCCGAGCCCTGCACTTCGGCTTTCTCGGACTTCCAGATCTCTTCCAGGTCGGCGTACTCGCGCTCCAGGCGGGCGATGTCGTCCTTGAGCTTTTCGAGGCGCTTGAGGGCGGCGTCGTCGTCCTCCTTCTTCAGGGCCTCCTGCTCGATCTTCAGCTGGATCAGGCGGCGCTCGAGACGGTCCAGCGCTTCCGGCTTGGAGTCGATCTCCATGCGGATGCGGCTGGCGGCTTCGTCGATCAGGTCGATGGCCTTGTCCGGCAGCTGGCGGTCGGTGATGTAACGGTGCGACAGCTTGGCCGCGGCGACAATGGCGCCGTCGGTGATGGTCACACCGTGGTGCACCTCGTAGCGCTCCTTGAGGCCACGGAGGATGGCGATGGTGTCTTCCTCGCTGGGCTCGTCCACCAGCACCTTCTGGAAGCGGCGCTCGAGGGCGGCGTCCTTCTCGATGTACTGGCGGTATTCGTCCAGGGTGGTGGCGCCGACGCAATGCAGCTCGCCACGTGACAGCGCGGGCTTGAGCATGTTGCCGGCGTCCATGGCGCCTTCGGCCTTGCCGGCGCCGACCATGGTGTGCAGCTCGTCGATGAACAGGATGATCCGGCCTTCCTGCTTGGACAGCTCGTTGAGCACCGCCTTTAGGCGTTCCTCGAACTCACCGCGGAACTTGGCGCCGGCGATCAGCGCGCCCATGTCCAGGGACAGCAGGCGCTTGTCCTTGAGGCCGTCCGGTACTTCACCGTTGACGATGCGCTGGGCCAGGCCTTCGGCGATGGCGGTCTTGCCGACGCCGGGCTCGCCGATCAGCACCGGGTTGTTCTTGGTGCGGCGCTGCAGGACCTGGATGGTGCGACGGATTTCGTCGTCACGGCCGATCACCGGGTCGAGCTTGCCGTCTTCGGCGCGCTTGGTCAGGTCGACGGTGTACTTGTCCAGCGCCTGGCGGGATTCCTCGACGTTGGGGTCGTTGACCGCCTGGCCGCCACGCAGGTTGGCGATGGCGTTCTCCAGCGCCTTGCGGGTGACGCCCTGGCCGAGCAGCAATTTGCCGAGCTTGGTGTTCTCGTCCATGGCGGCGAGCAGCACCAGTTCGCTGGAGATGAATTGGTCACCCTTCTGCTGGGACAGGCGGTCGGCCTGGTTGAGCAGGCGTGCCAGGTCCTGGGACAGGTTCACGTCGCCGGTGGGGTTCTGGATCTTCGGCAGCCCGTCCAGCTCCTTGGTCAGGGCGCTGCGCAGGGCGGCGATGTCGAAGCCCACCTGCATGAGCAGGGGCTTGATGGAGCCGCCCTGCTGGTCGAGCAGGGCGAGGATCAGGTGAAAGGGTTCGATGGCCGGGTGATCGTGGCCCACGGCCTGGGACTGGGCATCGGAGAGCGCCAGTTGCAGCTTGCTGGTCAAACGGTCGATTCGCATAGGGCAGTCCTTCCTTTAAAGAGCGGGCTGGAGCGATGAAGGCTCCGGAGACGAGAAGCCCGCCGAGATGAAGTCTAGATAAGGACGATTCTGGGCGATTCAAGCCATCGCGACTTGACGGAGGTCAGTCGACGACGGTCGGCGCGGCGATCCGCAGGAGGAAAAGTCAGTCGACGAGCCAGACGAGGCTGGCGAATCGCCCGGTGCGCGAGGCGCGGCGGTAGGAGAAGAAACGCGGATCGGTGACGGTACAGAAGCCGCCGCCAAAGACAGCGGTGACGCCCCGTGCAGCGAGACGGATGCGCGCCAGGGCGTAGATATCGGCGATCAACCGGCCTTCGTTGTGGCTCGGGCGGAAGGCCGACTCGGCTTGCGGGTGCTGGGCGACGAAGACGTCGCGCACTTCCGGGCCGACCTCGAAGGCATCGACGCCAATGGCCGGGCCGAGCCAGACCAGCACCTGGTCCGCCGGGCGGTCCAGGGCATCCAAGGTCGCTTCGAGCACGCCATTGGCCAGCCCGCGCCAACCGGCGTGGGCCGCCGCGACACGGGTGCCGGCGCGATCGCAGAACAGGGCGGGCAGGCAATCGGCGGTCATCACCAGGCTGGCGATGCCGGGCGTCGAGCTCCAGCTGGCATCGGCCGTCTCGACACAGGTCGGATCGGCCTCGACCACGCGCACGCCGTGCACCTGGCTGAGCCACGCGGGCTGGCAGCCGAGCGTCTCGACCAGGCGCTGGCGATTGCGGGCAACGGCAGCGGGAGCGTCATCGACGTGATCGCCCAGATTGAAGCTGTCGAAGGGGGCCTCGCTGAAGCCCCCGGCACGGGTGGTGACGCAGGCACGGACCCGCTCGGGTGCAGGCCAGTCGGGCGTCAGCCAGTCATTCATCAGTTGAAGGACTCGTGGTCCTGGCGCAACAGGGTGAGCAGCCAGACCATATCGTCGGGCAGCGGCGACTCCCACTTCATCCGCGCGCCGGTCACCGGGTGATCCAGTTCGAGGAAGCGGGCATGCAAGGCCTGCCGGGGGAAGTCCTTGAGGGTCTGGACCAGCGTCTGGCTGGCTGCCGGAGGAATACGGAAGCGGCCGCCGTAGACGGGGTCACCCACCAGCGGGAAATTCACATAGGACATGTGCACGCGGATCTGGTGCGTGCGCCCGGTTTCCAGCTTGACCCGGGCATGGGTGTGCGAGCGGAAGCGCTCCAGCACACGGTAATGACTGACCGCCGGTTTGCCGCCAGCCACCACGCCCATGCGCTGGCGCTGCTGGGAGCTACGACCGATGGGGGCATCGACCTTGCCGCCGGCGGTGATCACGCCGACCACCACGGCCTCGTAGATGCGACTGACGGTGCGGGCCTGGAGCTGTGCCACCAGCTTGGTGTGGGCTTCCAGGGTCTTGGCTACCACCATCAGGCCGGTGGTGTCCTTGTCCAGGCGATGCACGATGCCGGCACGGGGCACGTTGGCCAGGTCCGGCACATGGTGCAGCAGGGCATTGAGCAGGGTGCCATCGGCATGCCCGGCAGCGGGGTGGACCACCAGCCCGGCGGGCTTGTCCAGCACCAGCAACTGGTCGTCCTCGTAGACGATGTTCAGCGCGATGTCCTGGGCGACCCACTCGCCCTGGGATTCCTGCTCGGCGTTGAGCTCCAGCACGGCACCGCTGTAAACAGTGTCACGCGGGCGCAGCACCTGGCCGTCGACCGTGAGCAGGCCGTCCTTGATCCAGGCGGCCAGGCGCGAACGCGAATGCTCGTCGAAGAGCTGTGCAGCGACCTGATCGAGGCGTTGCCCGCCCAGTTCGGACGGCACCTCGGCGCTGAGTTGGATGACCTGCTTGATAATTGGGGACATGCTCGGAAACGGCGGGGGCGCAGCCTTTGGTTTCGGCCACGCGCTTGTGGTTAAATACGGCGTCTTTGTCCTGGGGGAGCCCAGGGCGCCCATCATAACAGGACGGCTCCGCCCAAGACAGCCAGCCGTCACAGGGACGCAAGCCGCTATGCAAGTGAAACACCTGCTGCTGATCGCTATTCTCGCCCTAACCGCCGCCTGCTCCTCCAAAGAGGTGGTAGACGAGAACCTGAGCGAGTCCGAGCTGTACCAGCAGGCTCAGGCCGATCTGGACAACAAGAGCTATACCAGCGCCGTATCCAAGCTCAAGGCCCTCGAGTCCCGCTATCCGTTCGGTCGTTATGCCGAGCAAGCCCAGCTGGAACTGATCTACGCCTACTACAAGAACGTCGAGCCCGAAGCCTCCAAGTCCGCCGCCGAGCGCTTCATCCGCCTGCACCCACAGCACGCCAACGTCGACTACGCCTATTACCTGAAAGGCCTGGCCTCCTTCGATCAGGACCGTGGCCTGCTCGCCCGCTTCCTGCCGCTGGACATGACCAAGCGCGACCCGGGTGCTGCCCGCGACTCCTATAACGAGTTCGCCCAGCTGACCACCCGCTACCCGCACAGCCGCTACGCACCGGACGCCAAGCAGCGCATGATCTACCTGCGCAACCTGCTGGCCGCGTACGAGATCCACGTCGCCCACTACTACCTGACCCGCCAGGCCTATGTCGCCGCCGCCAACCGTGGCCGCTACGTGGTGGAAAACTTCCAGGAAACCCCTGCCGTCGGCGATGGCCTGGCCGTGATGGTCGAGGCTTACCAGCGCCTGAGCCTGAACGACCTGGCAGCCACCAGCCTGGAAACCCTGAAGCTCAACTACCCGGACCACCCGAACCTGGTCGACGGCCAGTTCGTACCTCGCGAAGAAGAAGCCGACAACCGCTCCTGGCTGGCCAAGGCCACCCTCGGCCTGATCGAGAGCGAGCCGCCGCTGCCGCCGGGCGAAACCCGCGCCAACCAGGACGTGATCAAGCAGTACGAAGACGCCCAGGAAGAAATCCCGGACGAGCTCAAGCCCGAGAACCAGCAGGAAGTGCAGGAAGAACAGCACGAAGCAGAAGCCACCAACAGCGGCGACCGCTCCTGGTTCAGCTACATGACCTTCGGCGTGTTCGACTGAGAACGACCGCGATGTAAAGAAGAGGCCTGCGGGCCTCTTTTTTTGTCCGCACGAAACGTGCTCATCCCTGTTTTTGCGCCTGGCCAGGGGACCTGATGCACAGCTCGCGCCCTCCCCGCTGGGCGCCGACCATCGGCTTGGCTAAACTGCGCTCCTTTCAACGACAAGTGAGCTCGACTGGGATGGTCCGCCTGCTGTTCTGGATTGTTGTGATCTTCGCCGCCGTCTGGGTCTGGCGCCGCATGAAGACGCCACCGGCACCGCGTCCGCAGAAGCCTGTGGACGAAACCGCCAGCCCGATGGTGCGCTGCACCCAGTGCGGCGTGCACGTGCCCCAGGCCAACGCGTTGGCCAACGGCGAGCGCTGGTACTGCAGCCGCGCGCACCTGGAACAGGACACCTCCAGCGGTGAGCGCTGAAGCCCCCGCGCTGGGCAGCCAGCCGGCACGCCGCATCTTCCGCCTCTACAACATCTACCGCCTGCTCATCGGCCTGGCACTGGTGGGCCTGATCTCCAGCGAGCTGGACAGCGAACTGCTCGACTTGGCCCGCGCCCAGCTGTTCCGCAATGCCTGCTGGTTCTACCTGCTGCTGAACATCCTTATCGCGCTGATGGTCCGCCATCCGAAACACATGCTGCAGGTCTTCAGCCTGGCGCTGGTGGACGTGATCCTGTTGTCGTGCCTGTTCTATGCGGCGGGTGGTACGCCTAGCGGTATCGGCAACCTGGTGATAGTCGCGGTGGCGATCGCCAACATCCTGCTGCGCGGCCGGGTCGGCTTGCTGATCGCCGCCGTTGCCGCCATCGGCATGATCTACCTGACCTTCTACCTCAGCCTCAGCCGCCCGGAAGCCGCCAGCCAGTACGTGCAGGCCGGCGCCCTGGGTGCCTTGTGCTTCGCCGCCGCCCTCTTCGTCCAGGGCATCAGCAAGCGCCTGCAACTGAGCGAGACCCTGGCCGAAAAACGTGCCGCCGACGTCGCCAACCTGGAAGCGCTCAACGCCCTGATCCTGCAGCGCATGCGCACCGGCATCCTGGTGCTCGACCCCCAGCACCGCGTAATCCTGGCCAACCAGGGTGCGCTGACGCTGCTGGGCCGCGAGGACCTGGCCGGCAAGGTCCTCGACCCGCAAAGCCCGGAGCTGGTGAAACGCCTGCAGCAGTGGCTGGACAACCCCACGCTGCGTCCCCAGAGCCTGCAGGCGGTGGCCGAAGGCCCGGTGCTGCAACCGAGCTTCGTCTCCCTGCAGCGGGGCGAGCAGCGGGACACCCTGATCTTCCTCGACGACATCTCGCAGATCGCCCAACAGGCCCAGCAACTCAAGCTCGCCTCCCTGGGTCGTCTGACCGCCGGCATCGCCCACGAGATACGCAACCCACTGGGCGCCATCAGCCACGCGGCGCAGTTGCTGCAGGAGTCCGAGGAGCTGTCCGGTCCCGACCAGCGCCTGGCGCAGATCATCCAGGACCAGTCGCGGCGTATGAACCTGGTGATCGAGAACGTCCTGCAGCTCTCCCGCCGCCGCCAAGCGGAGCCGCAATTGCTCGACCTGAAGTACTGGCTGCACCGCTTCGCCAGCGAATTCCGCAACGCATCCGGCCCGGGCCAGACGCTGCACATCGAGACCAACAGCGGCACCATCCAGACCCGCATGGACCCGCACCAACTCACCCAGGTACTGACCAACCTGGTACAGAACGGCCTGCGCTACAGTTCACAGAAGAACAAGGTAGGACAGGTCTGGCTGAAGCTGTTCCGCGACCCGGAAAGCGACCTGCCCGTTCTGGAAGTGATGGATGACGGCGCCGGCGTACCCGCCGAGCAGGTGCAGCACATCTTTGAGCCCTTCTACACCACCGAAAACAAGGGCACCGGGCTTGGCCTGTACATCTCACGGGAGCTGTGCGAGAGCAACCAGGCCCGTCTCGACTACAGGCCCCGCGAAACCGGAGGCAGCTGCTTTCGCATAACCTTTGCCCACCCGCGCAAATTGAGCTGACCATGACCAGACAGAAAGCACTCATCGTCGATGACGAGCCCGATATCCGCGAGCTGCTGGAGATCACCCTCGGCCGGATGAAGCTGGATACCCGCAGCGCCCGCAACGTGAAAGAGGCCCGCGAGCTCCTGGCCTCCGAACCCTTCGACCTGTGCCTCACCGACATGCGCCTGCCCGACGGCACCGGCCTCGACCTCGTTCAGCACATCCAGCAACGCCACCCTCAGGTGCCCGTTGCCATGATCACCGCGTACGGCAGCCTGGATACGGCCGTCAACGCCCTGAAGGCCGGCGCCTTTGACTTCCTTACCAAGCCGGTGGACCTCGGCCGGCTCCGCGAACTGGTAGCCGCCGCCTTGCGCCTGCGCACCAGCAGCAACGGCGAAACGCCGATGGACAACCGCCTGCTCGGCGATTCCCCGCCGATGAAGTCGCTGCGTAACCAGATCCAGAAACTCGCCCGCAGCCAGGCCCCCGTGTACATCAGCGGCGAATCCGGCAGCGGCAAGGAGCTGGTGGCCCGCATGATCCACGAGCAGGGCCCGCGCCATGAAGACCCCTTCGTACCGGTCAACTGCGGCGCCATCCCGTCGGAGCTGATGGAAAGCGAGTTCTTCGGCCACAAGAAAGGCAGCTTCACCGGCGCCATCGAAGACAAGATCGGCCTGTTCCAGGCTGCCCACGGTGGCACCCTGTTCCTCGATGAAGTGGCCGACCTGCCCCTGCCCATGCAGGTGAAACTGCTGCGCGCCATCCAGGAAAAAGCCGTCCGCACCATCGGCGGCCAGCAGGAAGTGGTGGTGGACGTGCGCATCCTCAGCGCCACCCACAAGGACCTGGCCGCAGAAGTGGCTGCAGGACGCTTCCGCCAGGACCTTTATTACCGCCTGAACGTCATCGAACTCAGCGTCCCTCCGCTGCGCGAGCGCCGCGAGGACATCCCGCAACTGGCCGACGTCATGCTCAAGCGCCTGGCGGCGGACAGCAGCGCCGCGGCCAGCATCACCCGCGATGCGATGGAGAAGCTCAAGAGCTACCGCTTCCCCGGCAACGTCCGCGAACTGGAGAACATGCTGGAACGGGCCTACACGCTGTGTGAGAACGACCAGATCCAGCCCGAGGACCTGCGCCTGACGGATGCACCGGCGGCTTCCGAAAACGGCGAAGCCGACCTCGCGCAAATCGACAATCTCGAGGACTACCTGGAAGAGGTGGAGCGCAAGCTGATCATGCAGGCGCTCGAGGAAACCCGCTGGAACCGCACCGCCGCCGCCCAGCGCCTGGGCCTGACCTTCCGCTCGATGCGCTACCGCCTGAAGAAACTGGGGATCGACTGATCCCCAGGCCGATCAGGCCAGCGGCCTCAAGCGCGCCGATGGCGCGTAGGGCGCCGGGTCGACGATGGGCTCACGCCCCAGCATCAGATCGGTCAGCAGCCGACATGACGCAGGCGCCAACACCAGGCCGTTGCGGTAATGGCCGCAGTTCAACCAGAGCCCATCGAATCCCGGGACCGGCCCGATAAAAGGAATGCCATCCGGCGAGCCCGGACGTAGCCCCGCCCAATGCCCCACCACCTCGGCATCCGCCAGGGCTGGCAGCATCTCGATCGCCGATGCCCTCAGGCTCTCCAGCGCCGACTCGGTCGGCGTCTTGTCGAATCCCTCGTGCTCCAGGGTGCTGCCCACCAGGATGTGGCCATCACGCCGCGGAATCGCATAACGCCCCTTGGCCAGCACCATGCTTGGCAGGAAGTCTTCGGCGCACTTGAAGAGAATCATCTGCCCTTTCACCGGCTCCACCGGCAGATCAAGCCCCAGCGTCGCCAGCAACTCCCCGCTCCAGGCCCCCGCACAGAGCACAACGCGATCGGCACGGATATCGCCCTGCGCCGTGCGAACACCAACGACCTGCCCTTCCTCGCGAATGAAGCCATCGACGGCGCAATCTTCCCGAAGCGTGACATTAGGCAGTTGAAGCAGGGCTTCGCGCAGGGCGCGAGTCAGGCGCGGGTTGCGGACGTTGGCGACGTCGGCCATGTGGATGGCGGTGGAGTAGCCCTCGGCCAATGTAGGAACAGCAGCCTTGACCGAGCTGATCGCCACGCGAGAAACCGGGCGATTGCGCTCTGCGGCCCACGCCAAAGCCTGCGCCTCATCGTCCAGATCGAGCCAATACAGACCCGTTACGTGAACCTCGGGATCGGTTCCGGTTTTCTGCAGCAACTCCTGACCGAGAGGCGGGTAAAAGTCCTGCGACCAATGAGCCAGGGCCGTCACGGCATCGCTGTAACGCCATGGATAGAGCGGCGATACAATTCCACCGCCCGCCCACGAGGACTCTCGACCAGCGCGCTGGCGCTCCACAAGCACGACATGCTCTGTTTCAGCAAGCTCAAGGGCAGTCAGTAACCCTATCGCCCCCCCACCAACAATCAGGACAGACACCACAACCTCCTCTTAGAACTCCAGGGAAATGGAGAACAACACATGGACGTACACAAGCATCAGGGCCTGACCCTGCTCGAACTGCTGATAGGCCTGGCCTGCCTAGCAATACTGCTAGGCCTGGGAACACCCGCCATCACGCACATGCATGATCAGCACAAGCTTTCATCTTTCAGCAGCGAACTCTCCCACTCCATCCAACTTGCTCGGCATCAGGCATTGGCACACAACGCGCGGACCACGCTGTGCCCGCTGGACGACGACAATCGCTGCTCCAGAGACTGGAGCGGCATCTTGAGCATTTTCGAAGACTGGGAAGGCGAGCGATTGCTCCGCAGCGAGCACAACCTCATAAGGGTTCTTGAATTGCCCGATGGACTGGAGCTCGCCTGGCGAGGAATGGGAGGCGGCCACGCCCTTCACTTCAACGCTCAGGGACATACGTTCGTGAGCAACGGCACATTTCTCGTGAAATCAAAGATTTCTGGCGCAAGCCGGCGAATCGTTGTCAATCGTCAAGGCAGGTCGTTTCTCAAGGAAGCAGAAGAATAGTCTGAATGAACGGCCAGGAATACCGCTCGTGCCCAACTCAATGCCGACCATCCTCGGGTGTTTGAGGTTGCCTCTCCGGCTCGCTAGCTTACAGGCTGAGCAGAGGAGCTTTCATGGAACGTACACGTGGGTTCAGTTTGATTGAATTGATGGTGACCGTCATCATCCTGGGGATAGTGGCCGCTATCGCACTCCCTAACCTTGCGGGCTTCGTCATCCGCCAGCGCGTCGGGGGGCAGGCCAGCGAGCTGATGAACGCACTAGTATTCGCTCGCGTGGAGGCCACCAAACTGAATGCCAATGTGGTCGTCCTCCCAGCGGCTAACAATGAAGACGGGTGGACCAATGGCTGGTGTGTCGGCACCACCGCCATCAACGATTGCAGCGACGCGGCCGTGATCCGTAACTTCCAGGGGTCACCGAGTGACGTCCAGATCAACTCCCCCTACCTGCAAGCCACCAACCGGCTGACATTCCGCCGCGACGGCACCTTGTTGTCCGGCATCAGCGCCCAGGCCTTCAAGGTCACCTCCAGCAAACTCAAGGCAGACGACGCCACTGCACGCTGCGTCTACGTGAACGCCATGGGCAAAGCCTCCATCAAGAAGGTCAATCGCGATGCAGATTGCTAATTTCACCCGCCAGCAACTGGGCGCTTCACTGATCGAGGTATTGATCGCCCTGGTGATCTTCGCGGTCGGACTGCTCGGCTTCGCGGCCTTGCAACTCAATGCACTGCAAAGCTCAGGCGATAGCAGTCAGCGCACCCAGGCGACCTGGGTAGTACAGGAGCTCGCGGAGCGCGTTCGTGCCAATCCAGAGGCAGCGCTGGCCAGTTACGCCAGCGCGCCCAACTGCAGCAACCTCCCGGCCCAGCGCTGTGCTGACTATTACGACCCCATCAGTGGTGCCAAGGTCAACGCGACCAACTGCACAGCTGCACAGATGGCGGCGTTCGACCGCTGGGAAGCCCAGTGTCCCTACAGCGGCAACAACACCTACTTGGCTGACGCCACCGCTCGTGAAGGCCGCTACAACAGCCGGGACTTCATGGCTCTAGCCGCGAGCGGCACTCCTCCCCTGGCCGTCGTCGCCTCTGGCACTCAGCTCACGATCACGGCGAACTGGCAGAGCAAGGCAGAGAAGAACTCCAACGGACAGAACCTGTCCGGAAGCGTGCAGGTGCAACGATGAATCACAAGTACCCCTACCACCTGTCCAAGCGCCAGGCTGGCCTGAGCCTGGTCGAACTGATGATCGGCCTGACCCTTGGGTTGATCCTGCTACTTGGTGTGATCCAGGTATTCATCGCCAGTAAACAGACGTTCGCCACCAACGACGCCATGTCCAAGCTTCAGGAGAATGGACGCTTCGGGCTGGAGTTCATCAGCCAGAGCGCCAGGCTGGGCGGCTACCTGTCTCCAGGTGCGTCGCTGGATCGCCCCCTGCCCATCGAGAAAGAGGGCTGTGGCGTCGGTAACTCCAGCAATAACCCTTGCGCTCTGAACGGTAGCGCCAGCGACTCCGACGTCGTCAGTTTCACGTTCGAACCTCCGATCATCGAAGGGGTAAAACGCGACTGCACCGGCGCTACCGTCCCCGATAACAACTTGGTTACCAACACCTATTTCATTCTCGCAGCGGACGCCAATAACCCGCTGCCATCGCTGGCATGCAAGTCGTTCAACAGAACGACCAATGCCGTGCTCAGCCCGCAACAACGGCTCATCGACGGCATCGATGCCCTGCAGGTGCAGTACGGCGTGGATACCGCCGGGGACTCCAAAAGCGTCAATCAATTCGTGTCCTCGGACCGCGTAACCAACTGGACCAAGGTCATTGCCGTTCGCATCGCCTTGCTAGCCAACTCGGTCGATGTCCTGAATCCGGCACCGCCGCAGCGCAACTTCTACCTGCTGGATGGGGCTCCGCTCTCATTCAACGATGGGCGGGCGCGGCAAGTGTTCACCACCACCATCCAGTTCAAGAACAACTACTGAGGCCTGACGATGAAAGCAGTCCCCCCGCTCGCCTCTCAGGCCGGCGCCACCCTGATTGTCGCGCTGGTGTTTCTGGTAGTACTGACCGCTGCCGGCATCACGGCCGTTCGCTTTGCCACGAACGATGAACGCATGGCCAGCAGCAATCAGTTCCGCAATACGGCCTTCCAGGCAAGCCAGACGGAAATCCGCGCCCAACTTTTGCGCTTCAACGTCGTAGCCAATCGTCAACCCTTGATGTCCGCGATGGAGGCAACCGCTGTCACCAGTGCCTCCAGCGCGCCCAATGGCGAGTCTAACGCGACCATCATCGCGCGCTTCCCCAATCTTCGTGAGCTGCAGACCCTGACGACGCGGACCGCTACGAGCGCGATACCTCAAACGCCCAAGCTACGCAGCATGGGTGATCTGGATTGCGCCAGTTTCGGCCAGGGCTATTCCTTCGGTAACTACACCTGCCGCCAGTATGAAGTGAGAAACGTCGCGACCATCGGTACCAGCGGCGCCTATTCCGACCAGACCCAGGGCCTGGTCTTCTTCAACCTCAAATAAGCTTCGGAGCCAGATATGAACCTGTACACAAAGCTGAGCGCCGTTGCCTTATTGGCAGCCACTTTCGCTGCATCGACTTCGGCGGATGAAACCCAAGAAGCGCCTCCCAAGTATGTCGAAAGCGCCATCATCATTCTCAACCTGACCAACAAGGCTGATGAAGGAGCCTCGGGCTATCTCCTCGCCACCCCTTGCACCGGGTGCGAACCACTGAAGATGCAAGTGACAAAGCAGACCACCCTTTATCTTCAAGGCAAACCCAGCAGCTTTTCCGAGCTGGGCATGAAAATCGACTGGCAAGGCTCGGTGTTCTACGAACCTGGCACACCGCCAACCGTCACCGAACTTTTCCTGAATTAAATCCGAGGGACCATCATGAGCATCAAGAGACAACTCGCCATAGGCGCCTCGGCCTTCGCGTACCTGAGCCTTTCGCTAAGCACTGCACTGGCTGATGACACGGAAATCTACACGACACGTGAACTGCCTGCGGATCAGCGTGTACGCCCCAACATCCTGTTCGTGATCGATACATCCGGCTCCATGCAGAGCGGTGTCCCTGGCACCAACTGCAACTCCCTGACCCCTATCGATAGAACATCGGACGGTATTCCTCGAGACTGGTGTACCAGCACCGAAGCCAGGACCAACCGCACCAACAACGGCCAATTGACCCGTATCCAGGTAGTCAAGGAAGTGGTCAACCAACTGGTTGATGAGTTGGCTCTCTCCAACGACTCCAATATCGGACTGGTACGCTTCAGCTCGGATAACGAAGGGGGGTTCGTCAACGTACCGGTCCAGCAGGCCGGCACCGTCGCCAGCACCTTCAAAACCCAGCTGAACAGTTACTACGCCAGCGGTTCCACGCCGCTGCTGGAGACCTATCACGAAGCCGCGCAGTACATGCGCGGTGCAGCCCTGGTGTATGGCAACAGCTCTCGAGGCGTAATCGAGGACGGCAAGAACGCAAGTACTCGGAACCCCTGGAACAGCGCATCTACCTCTTACTCGGGCTCCAGCTACCTTTCGCCTATTCAGAACTCCTGCCAGAAGTCCAACATCATCGTGCTCACTGACGGCCTGCCAAACGGTGATAGCAGCAGCAACTCAGCGATCCAGAGCCTGACTCGCACTGGCACAGCCAACACCAATTACACCTCGTGCAACCGCGGTTACCCCACTGACGGGGAGGCCAATGCAGGCTGCTGGATGCCTGGCCTGGCCGAGTGGCTGGCCAATAACGACAACGGCCCCGCCTCGGTCAATGGCAAGCAGACCATTTCGACCTACACCATCGGCTTCGGCAACATCAGTGACACCCGCCTGCTGAGCGATACTGCGGCCTTGGGCCAAGGCAAGTTCTTCACCACCAATGACACATCGGGCCTGGTGACCTCGCTGAAGTCGATCATCGTCGACATTCTTGCCGAAAACACCACCTTCACGACCCCAACGGTTTCGGTGAGCGCCTATAGCAACTTCGGCTACCGCAACGATCTCTACTACGCATTATTCCGCCCTGCAAAGGGCGCCCGGTGGTTGGGCAATATCAAGAAATACAAGGCGACGTCGGACAGCAGTGGCAACCTGGTGGTGACGGATGCCAACAGCAACAACGCGGTCGACTCCGCTACCGGCTTCTTCGCGGACAGCGCACAGAGCTACTGGAGCGCCTCGCCTGACGGCAAGAATGCCGGCCTGGGTGGCGCTGCCAGCCGTTTGACGGACCCGGCCAACCGCAAGCTCTACACCTATACCGGCAGCAACCTCGAGCCACGCACCAATGCCGGTACCACTTCGGTCAACCTGACCGGGTCCGCACACCTGCTCCTCAACAGCAATACAGCCTTGACCAAGTCAATGCTGGGTGATGCGAGCATGACCGACGCCTACAAAGGCAACCTCCTCACCTGGGCACGCGGCACCAACCCGGCAGATAGCAGCATTCGCGCGCAGATCGCGGACGTATTGCACAACGCTCCCAAGGTCGTTGCATACACCAGCGATGAAGACATCGCGCGTATCTCCGCTGGCACGACACAGGACAAGCTCGCCCTGTTCTATGGCACCAACGAAGGCTTCATCGGCGCGATCAATCCCGCCAATGGCAACGAACTCTTTTCGTTCATCCCTAAAGAACTGCTAGGCAACCTGAAGTCCTATTACGACGATCCCCAGGGGAGCATCAACAAGAAGTACGGGATCGATGGCCAGTTCGACCTCAAGGTGGCCTACGGCACTCGCAACCCCACCACCAACCTTCGCGCCGTCAGCGGCGTCACCCTATATGCAGGCATGGGGCGTGGCGGTCGCAACTACTATTCGCTGGATATGACACCGACCACTGCGGGCGATCCGGCAACCATCCAACCCAAGCTGAATTGGGTCATTCGCGGCGGCTCGGGCGGCAGCACCGGTTTCTCGCGCCTCGGGCAGACCTGGTCGACCCCCAAGGTGGCCAAAGTCAAGTGGAACGGCGACGTAACCGACGTACTGATATTCACCGGCGGCTACGATACCAACCAGGATAACGATGCGACGCCGGACAACCCGAAAAACGACTCCTATGGCAACGCCCTCTATGTGGTGAACGCAAACACGGGCCAAAAACTGTGGATGGCGGGCCCTAGTGGCGATACTGATGCCAACCTCACGCTTTCCAGCATGACCAACAGCATGCCGGCAGACCCGGCACTGGTCGACCTGGGCGGCGACGGGCTGGTCGACACCATTTTCACCTCGGATACCCGCGGGCAGATCTTCCGTTTCGATATCAATCAGAGCAACACCAGCGCCAGCAACTTCGCGACCGGCAACCGCATCGCCAACATCGGCGGCACCGACGCGACAAACAACCGCCGCTTCTACAACCAACCCGACGTTGCGCTGATCAAGGAGCGCGGCGGCCAGTCGTACTACACCATCAGCATCGGCTCCGGTTACCGCGGTCACCCGCTGAGCGAGGCTGCACTGGATCGTTTCTATGTAATCCGAGACAAGAACGTCTATTCGGCCCCCACCTATTGCTCCACAACGGTCACCACCAACTGCACCGCGTCGATCACCGAAAGCAATCTGGTCGATGTGAGCAGCGTCAACCTGACCAGCGCGCAAGCCCAAGACATCCAGAACCAGATAAATACCAAGCGTGCGGAGATCGACACACTCACAGCAGCGGAAACCAACGCGCGCAATGCATTGACCGCTTACCAGACCAGTATTGGCTATACCGCTAAGCTCAACACTCTGGTGGAAACCAATACGACGATCAACCAGAAGCAAAGCGCGATCGATACCATTCTGCGGAACGATCCCTATGTAAAAGATCATGCGTCTGAAACCGACAGCCGTACGCAGTCCCACAGCCTGGTGGTATCCGCTCAGAGCGCTCTGGCCCAGCTCAATGCACAGACTCCGACGACCGCTGCCGCCAGCAGCTTCCAGGCTGCGGAACTGGACAACGCCCAGGGAACGGATGTCGGCGCGCTTCAGGCCAGGATCACCGCCGCACTGAACGACAGCAACCTTTCCAGCCAATATGCAGCCATCATCGCCAAGCAGAACCAGATCACGGCAACCAAGGCAGCAGGGGGCGACGCCAGTGCCCAGGAAAGCGACCTGAGCACCCTGACGGAGGCCTACGAATCTTCAGCGGCCTATCAGACTCGCCAGACCCTACTAACCAACCTGAACGGCATCAACGACAAGATCACTCAGATCGCAGCACTGCAGGCGCAGATCATCGCCGCCTACAACCTGGGTACTCCTGCAGGAGATAGCGATGCCGCAAGCAAGCTGACACAGCTCGACGCAGCCAAAACATCGCTTACGAGCCTCCTACCCGGTGGGCTCCCGGCGGTTCCTGCCGGCACCACCAACAGTGATCTGATCGCTCGTACCGAAACCCAGAACCAGACCAACCTCGAGGCGATCAGCTCCCCGCTCGTAACCCAGGCCAATCTCCTGACCAGCCTCGAGGGCGAACGCCTGACCTTGGCGGGCCAGGCATCGACCCTGCAATCCGAGCTGCAGGCACTGGCCAACCAGGCTTACAGCGCCAGCAGCAACCTGCTGAACGCAACCCAACTCGCAGAGGCCACGGCGCAGGATCCAACGCCACCGCTCACCCAGTTCGATGCCTACAACTATCTGATCAGCAAGGCCCAGGCTGCAGCCGTTGCCGGTATTCCGACCAAGCGTCAGGAAATCAACACGCTGTATGCGCAACTGACACCGGGTGATAGCTACACGCCCAACCCGACCCTGTTGGCGAACAGCAGCGGCTGGTTCATCCGATTCCCCACGGGCGAGAAAGTCCTGTCCAGCTCGACCAGCTTCGCAGGGTCCGTACTCTTCACCACGTTCCGCCCCAGCGGCCAGCAAACGACCACCTGTGGTCCGGACGTAGGGCGCGGCCGCTTCTACGCACTGAACCTGATCGATGCCAGCGCAGTGTTCACACAGACGGTCAGTGGCACCAAAACCCCGGTGCGCAGCTTCGACCTGGCCCACGGCGGCATTCCGCCCAAACCGGCGACCATCCTGCGCGACGACAATCGTGTAGGCTTGCTCTGCGGTGCAGAAGGCTGCACACCGCCTGATACAACGTGCGTGGACGGCGCGCAGATCTGCGAAACCAATAAAGCGATACGCGACCTCTACTGGAGAGAAAACTGATGGTCAAACAGAAGGGGTTTACCCTGGTAGAGCTGCTTATAGTCGTAGCGATCATCGGCATTCTTGCCGGGATCGCCTACCCCAGCTATCAGAACTACGTGATGCGCACCGGGCGCAGCGATGGACAGACCTGGCTGATGCAGATCATGCAAGCCCAGGAACGCTACTATTCGCAGAATCAGACTTATACGACCAACCTGGGCACGGGCGGGCTTGCCTATCGCAATGCCGCAGGCACCGCCATTGCAGCGAACGGTGCAGTCATCTCGGAAAATGCCCGCTACAGCATCAACGCAAACGCCTGCACAGGTACTACCATCGACAAGTGCGTAATTCTCACCGCTACCCGCCAGGGACCACAAACCGCAGACTCCTGCGGCAACCTGACCCTGGATAGCCGCGGCACCAAAGGCGCTGCGACAACAGGCTGCTGGTAAGACAACAGAAACAAAAAAGGGCCCATCAGGGCCCTTTTTCATTCCAGCAGGAATCACACCGCCTTCAGCCGCAACTCCTTCGGCATCGAGAAGGTGACATTCTCCGGCCGCCCATCCAGCTCGACCGCAACCTCGGCGCCCCAGGCGCGCAGCTGTTCGATCACACCCTGCACCAGCACTTCCGGCGCAGAGGCACCGGCAGTGATACCGACGCGGGTGATGCCTTCGAACCACTCCTGCTTCATGTCCTCGGCCCCGTCGATCAGGTAGGCCGGGGTGCCGATGCGTTCGGCAAGTTCGCGCAGGCGGTTGGAGTTGGAGCTGTTGGGGCTGCCGACCACCAGGACCACTTCACTCTCGTCGGCGAGTTGCTTGACCGCGTCCTGGCGGTTCTGGGTGGCGTAGCAGATGTCGTCCTTGCGCGGGCCGCCGATGCTGGGGAACTTGCTGCGCAGGGCGTCGATGACGCGGCTGGTGTCGTCCATGGACAGGGTGGTCTGGGTGACGAAGGACAGCGCCTCGGGGTTGCGCACCACCAGGCTTTCGACGTCGGCTTCGTTTTCCACCAGGTAGATGGCGCCGCCGTTGCTGCCGTCGTACTGGCCCATGGTGCCTTCGACTTCCGGGTGCCCGGCATGGCCGATAAGCACGCATTCGCGGCCGTCACGGCTGTAGCGGGCGACTTCCATGTGCACCTTGGTCACCAGCGGGCAGGTGGCGTCGAAGACCTTCAGGCCACGGCGGTCGGCTTCCTGGCGCACGGCCTGGGAGACGCCGTGGGCGCTGAAGATGACGATGACGTTGTCCGGGACCTGGTCCAGCTCCTCGACGAATACCGCGCCGCGGGCGCGCAGGTCTTCGACCACGAACTTGTTGTGCACCACTTCATGGCGCACGTAGATCGGCGGGCCGAACACTTCCAGCGCGCGGTTGACGATCTCGATGGCGCGATCGACGCCGGCGCAGAAGCCGCGGGGGTTGGCGAGTTTGATTTGCATGCTGTCTACCTCTTGGCCTTGCGGCCGCCCTCCCCTGCGGGAGCTGAAATCACGCCGGCTCGACTGCCAGAATCTCCACCTCGAAGCGCAGCGACTTGCCGGACAGCGGGTGGTTGAAGTCGATGGTCACATGGCTGTCGTCGAAGCTCTTCACCACGCCAGGCAACTCGGTGTTGGCAGCGTCATTGAAGATGATCAGCAGGCCTTCGGAGAGTTCCATGTTCTGGAACTGGCTGCGCGGCATCACCTGCACGTTCTGCGAGTTCGGCTGGCCGAAACCCTGCTCCGGCTCGATCGGCAGCACGCGCTTGTCACCGGCCTTGAGACCGAACAGCGCGCCCTCGAAACCCGGCAGCAGGTTGCCATCGCCAACCTTGAAGGTGGCCGGCTGGCGGTCGAAGGTGCTGTCGACGACATCACCGTTCTCCAGCTTGATGGCGAAATGCAGGGTGACCCGGGCATCCGGACCGATGCGCGACTCAGTGGCGAGAGACTCAGTCATGAGCGGGTTCTCCGGACTTCTTCGACTTGAACATATCCAGCGCCAGCATGATGGCGCCCAGGGTGATGGCGCTGTCGGCGAGGTTGAATGCCGGGAAGTACCAGCGATCCTGCCAATGCACCAGGATGAAGTCGACCACGTGGCCAAGCACCACGCGGTCATAGAGGTTGCCCAGTGCGCCACCAAGGACCATGGCCAGCGCAATAGCCAGCCAGGTTTCGTCGGCCTTCAGGCGCTTGAGCCAGACCACGAGCACGCCGCTGACCACCAGGGCGATCAGGGCGAAGAACCAACGCTGCCAGCCGGAGCTGTCGGCGAGGAAGCTGAAGGCGGCACCGGTGTTGTAGACATGAATCCAGTCGAACCAACCAGGAATGACGGTGATCCGTTCGCGGAACGGAATCACATCCAGCACCACCCACTTGGAGCCCTGGTCCAGCAGGAACACCAGCACGCTCAGCAGCAGCCAGCCGAGACGGCCAAAACGGGCCTCAGGCATAGTGGCGAACCTCACCAGCGCCTTCGATGTTCTCGACGCAACGACCACACAGCTCGGGGTGCGCGGCGTTCACGCCGACATCCGCGCGGTGGTGCCAGCAACGACCGCACTTGGCGTGGACGGACTTGAGGATCTTCAGTTTCAGGCCCGGCACCTCGGTTTCCACTGCATCGGCCGGTGCGGCGGCCAGGGGCTGCACGTCGGCGGTTGAGGTGATCAGCACGAAGCGCAGTTCGTTGCCCAGCTTGGCCAGCTTGGTGGCCAGGGATTCCTCGGCGAAGACCGTGACCTCGGCCTGCAGGCTGCCGCCGATGGCCTTGGCGGTACGCAGGTTCTCCAGCTCCTTGTTCACCGAGGCCTTGACCGCAACCACGTCTTCCCAGAAGGCGTTGCTCATCTCGAAGCCTTCCGGCAACTCGCTCAGGCCCCGGTACCAGGTATTGAGCATCACCGACTCACCACGCTCGCCCGGCATGAACTGCCAGACTTCCTCGGCGGTGAAGGCCAGGATCGGCGCAACCCAGCGCACCAGCGCCTCGACGATGTGGAACAGCGCGGACTGGCAGGAGCGACGCGCCAGGCTGTCGGCCTGGGTGGTGTACTGGCGGTCCTTGATGATGTCGAGGTAGAAGCCGCCCAGCTCCTGCACGCAGAAGTTGTGCACGCGGGAGTAGACGTTCCAGAAGCGGTACTCGCCGTAGGCTTCTTCCAGCTCGCGTTGCAGCTGCAGGGTACGGTCGACGGCCCAGCGGTCCAGCGCCAGCATGTCCTCCACCGGCACCAGGTGCTGCGCCGGGTCGAAGCCCGAGAGGTTGGAGAGCATGAAGCGCGTGGTGTTGCGGATGCGGCGATAGGCATCGGCGCTGCGCTGCAGGATCTGCTGGGAAACGGCGATCTCGCCGGAATAGTCGGTGGACGCAACCCACAGGCGCAGGATGTCGGCACCCAGGGTGTCGATCACGGTCTGCGGCACCACGGTGTTGCCCAGGGACTTGGACATCTTGCGGCCGGACTCGTCGACGGTGAAGCCGTGGGTCAGCAGCGCACGGTACGGCGGGTGGTTGTCGATGGCGCAACCGGTCAGCAGGGAGGAATGGAACCAGCCGCGGTGCTGGTCCGAGCCTTCCAGGTACAGGTCGGCGCGCGGGCCGCTGGCGTGGCCCAGCGGGTGCGAGCCGCGCAGCACGTGCCAGTGGGTGGTGCCGGAGTCGAACCACACGTCCAGGGTGTCGCTGATCTTGTCGTATTGCGGGGCTTCGTCGCCCAGCAGCTCGGCGGCGTCCAGCTTGAACCAGGCTTCGATGCCCTCCTGCTCGACGCGCTTGGCCACCTCTTCCATCAGCTCGACGGTGCGCGGGTGCAGCTCACCGGTGGCCTTGTGCAGGAAGAACGGGATCGGCACGCCCCAGTTGCGCTGGCGCGAGATGCACCAGTCCGGGCGGCCGGCGATCATGTTGTGCAGGCGCGCCTGGCCCCAGGCGGGTACGAACTCGGTCTGCTCGATGCCGGCCAGCGCGCGCTCGCGCAGGGTGGCGCCTTCGTTGGGCTGCTTGTCCATGCCGACGAACCACTGCGCGGTGGCGCGGTAGATCAGCGGGGTCTTGTGGCGCCAGCAGTGCATGTAGCTGTGGTTGATGCTCTCGTGTTTGAGCAGCGCACCAACCTCTTCCAGCTTGGCGACGATGGCCGGGTTGGCCTTCCAGATGAACTGGCCGCCGAAGAAGGGCAGGTCCTGGACGTAGACGCCATTGCTCTGCACCGGGCTGAGGATGTCGTCGTTGCTCATGCCGTAGTGCTTGCAGGAGCGGAAGTCGTCCTCGCCATAGGCCGGAGCGGAGTGGACCACACCGGTGCCGGCACCCAGCTCGACGTACTCGGCCAGGTAGACCGGCGACAGGCGCTCGTAGAACGGATGGCGGAAACGGATGTTTTCCAGTGCTTCGCCCTTGGCGGTGGCGATCACCTGGCCTTCGAGGCCGAAGCGTGCCAGGCAGGATTCCACCAGTTCTTCGGCCAGCAGCAGCAGGCGCGCGCCGGTATCGACCAGGGCGTAGTTGAATTCGGGGTGGACGTTCAGCGCCTGGTTGGCCGGGATGGTCCAGGGGGTGGTGGTCCAGATGACGATGGCGGCCGGCTTGGCCAGGCTCGACAGGCCGAATGCCGCGGCCAGCTTGTCGGCGTCTTCGACCAGGAAGGCGACATCGATGGCGTCGGACTTCTTGTCCTGGTACTCCACCTCAGCCTCGGCCAGGGCGGAACCGCAATCGAAGCACCAGTTGACCGGCTTCAGGCCCTTGAACACGAAGCCTTGCTTGACCATCTCGGCCAGGGCGCGAATCTCACCGGCCTCGTTGGCGAAGGCCATGGTCTTGTAGGGGTTGTCCCATTCGCCCAGCACGCCCAGGCGGATGAAGTCGGCCTTCTGCCCCTCGATCTGCTCGGCGGCGTAGGCGCGGCAGAGTTCGCGGGTCTTGTCGGCGGGCAGGTTCTTGCCGTGGGTGGTCTCGACCTTGTGCTCGATCGGCAGGCCGTGGCAGTCCCAACCCGGCACGTACGGGGCATCGAAGCCCGCCAGGGTCTTGGAGCGGACGATGATGTCCTTGAGGATCTTGTTGACCGCGTGACCGATGTGGATGCTGCCGTTGGCATAGGGCGGGCCATCGTGCAGGACGAACTTCGGGCGGCCCTCACCGATCTGGCGCAGCTTCTGATAGAGCCCAATGGAGTCCCAGCGCTGCAGGGTCTCCGGCTCACGCTGGGGAAGACCGGCCTTCATCGGAAATGCCGTTTCCGGCAGGTTGAGGGTCGCTTTGTAATCGGTCATGTCAGTCCAGGCTCATCATTGAATTGGGATGCCTTGCCAGTAGGCACGGGCTGCGGCGACGTCCGCGTCGATCGCCGACTTCAACGCCTCGAGGGAGGCGAAACGCTGCTCTTCACGCAGCTTGTGGTGGAAGGTCACGCTGATGCGCCGGTCATACAGATCGGCGGAGTAATCCAGCAGATGCACTTCCAGGTGGGCCTTGCCATCCCCCTTCACGGTGGGACGCACGCCGATGTTGGCAACGCCGGGGCGGCGCTGACCGTCCAGTTCGACGCTGACCAGAAAAACCCCGGAAAGGGGAACGCGCCGGCGCTTGAGCTGCACGTTGGCCGTGGGCGTACCCAGCTGGCGCGCCAGCTTCTGCCCGTGCAGCACCCGCCCGGTGATGGAAAAAGGCCGGCCCAGCAGGCGCTCGGCCAGGGCGAAGTCGGCAGCGGCCAGGGCCTGGCGCACGCGCGTACTGCTCACCCGTACATCATCCAGCTCGACGGTGGCGGCAGCTTCCACGCTGAAGCCTTCGGCCGCACCGGCCATCTGCAGGAATGCGAAGTCGCCGGCGCGATCACAGCCGAAGCGGAAGTCATCGCCCACTTCCAGATGCTTGACCCCAAGCCCCTCGACCAGCACCGCATGCACGAACTCGGCGGCGCTGAGTTCACGCAGCCGGCGGTTGAAGGCCAGGCACAGCACACGGTCCACGCCTTCGGCAGCCAGCAACTCCAGCTTGTCGCGCAGGCGGGTCAGCCGCACGGGGGCGGTATCGGGGCCGAAAAACTCGCGGGGTTGCGGCTCGAAAATCACCACGCAGCTGGGCACGCCCAACTCGGCTGCGCGCTCGCGCAAGCGTTTGAGAATGGCTTGATGACCACGGTGTACGCCGTCGAAATTGCCGATGGTGGCAACGCAACCCCCAAGTTGGGGCCGCAGGTTATGGAGGCCTCGGACCAGCTGCATAGCACACGTCTTGTTCACAAAGTGGCCGAATTATACGCACACCCGCAGCCAGACAACAGGCGCCGCTGACGGGCCGCGCCGATGCCCGATCAGGCGGCCCCGGGAAGCTCAGATCGCACGTCGGGCGAAGTGTCGCAGGCGGAAGCCAAGCAACGCCAACGTAGCGAAATAGCTCAGCGCCCCTGCCGTGACCAACCCACCCAGGCGCAACAGGCGCACCAGCATGTCGCCCTGGTCCCAGGCCGGTAGCAGCCACATGCCGCCCACCAGCACCGCCGCCATCAAGGCCACCGCCACCAGCAGCTTGGTCAGGAACATCGGCCAACCGGGCTGCGGCTCGAACAGCTTCTGCCGGCGCAATTGCCAGAACAGCAGCGCGGCATTGAGGCAAGCGGCCAGGCCAATGGCCAATGCCAGCCCGGCGTGCTGCAGCGGGCCGATGAAGACGAGGTTCATCAGTTGCGTCGCAACCAGGGTGAACAGGGCGATACGCACCGGCGTGCGCAGGTTCTGCCGGGCGTAGAAGCCAGGCGCTAGCACCTTGACCAGAATGATCCCCAGCAGCCCCGCCGAGTAAGCGATCAGTGCACGCTGGGTCATCTCCGCATCATGGGCGCTGAACTTGCCGTACTGGAACAGCGACACCGTCAGCGGCTCGGCGATCAGCGCCAACGCCAGTGCGCAAGGCAGCACCAGCAAGAAGCACAGGCGCAGCCCCCAATCCAGCAGCTGCGAATAGGCCTGGCGATCATCGCTGGCATAGGTCTTGGCCAGCGACGGCAGGAGAATGGTGCCCAGGGCCACGCCCAGCACACCGGACGGCAGCTCCATCAGGCGGTCGGCGTAGTACATCCACGACACCGAGCCGGCCGCCAGGAAGGACGCGAAAATGGTGTTGATGATCAGCGAGATCTGGCTCACCGAAACACCGAAGATCGCCGGCCCCATCTGCTTCATCACCCGCCATACGCCGCTGTCCCGCAGGTTCAGGCGCGGCAGCACGAGCATGCCGATGCGTTTCAGGTGCGGCAGCTGGTACAGCAACTGCGCCAGGCCGCCGGCCAGGGTCGCCCAGCCCAGGGCCATCACCGGCGGGTCGAAATAAGGTGTCAGGAACAGCGCGAAGATGATCATCGCCACGTTCAGCAGGGTCGGCACGAAGGCCGGCACGGCGAAACGGTTCCAGGTATTGAGCACAGCCCCGGCCAGGGACGAGAGAGAGATAAGGAAGATGTAGGGGAAAGTCACCCGCAGCAGCGAGGTGGTCAGCTCGAATTTTTCCGGCGTATCGGTGAAGCCCGGCGCCGTAGCCCAGATCACCCAGGGCGCGGCGAGTATGCCGATGGCCGTGACAATCGCCAGCACCAGCGTCAGCAAACCGGATACATACGCCAGGAAGGTGCGGGTGGCCTCCTCTCCCTGCTGGCTCTTGTACTCCGCCAGGATCGGCACGAAGGCCTGGGAGAACGCGCCCTCCGCGAAGATCCGCCGCAACAGGTTGGGCAGCTTGAAGGCAACGAAGAAGGCGTCGGTCGCCACGCCGGCACCGAAGATGCGCGCCACGATGGTGTCGCGAACGAAGCCGAGGACCCGAGAAAGCATGGTGATGGAACTGACGGCCGCCAGCGATTTGAGCAGGTTCATAAGGTCAGGCTGCTTGCATTCCGGGGTGAACGTGAAGGGTTTGCGCCCGGCGGGCGGGGCCGCAACCAGGCCAACGCGCTGGTTTTCGGAGGCCGCGAGTGTAGAGCCGGTGCAGAAATAAATCACGCTGCCCGCCGATCTGAGGTACGCTCGTCGCCCCTTTGTAGGGAAGCCGTACCTGCCCTTGACATTGCTTCATCGCATCGGCATGATTCGCGGCCTTATTTGTTTGTATCCCCCCAGTTTTCGAGGAGCTTGACGGTGGCCAATACACCTTCTGCCAAAAAACGCGCAAAACAGGCTGAGAAGCGTCGTAGCCATAACGCCAGCCTGCGCTCCATGGTCCGTACCTACATCAAGAACGTCGTCAAGGCGATCGATGCCAAGGACCTGCCCAAAGCCCAGAACGCCTACACCCTGGCTGTTCCGGTAATCGACCGCATGGCCGACAAGGGCATCATCCACAAGAACAAAGCTGCTCGTCACAAGAGCCGCCTGAACGCCCACATCAAGGCGCTCGGCCAGGCTGCTGCCTAAGCTTTGCTTCTGATGAAAGACCGGCCCCAGGGCCGGTTTTTTATTGCCCGCGAAAAAGCATCGCCGAAGCGCGACCACAAAAAAGCCCGGCGAACCGGGCTTTGATCTTCAGCGCGACTCAACCCAAGGCAGGATCGGGATCGCCGTGACCGCATTCTGCGGACTGCCGTCGATCACCCGATCGCTGTACACCAGGTACACCAGCGTATTGCGCTTCTGGTCAAAGAAACGCACCACCTGCATGGTCTTGAACACCAGCGAGGTGCGCTCCTTGAAGACCTCCTCGCCATCCTTCAATTCACCCTTGAAGTGAATCGCCCCCACCTGACGGCACGCGATGGAAGCCTCGGCACGATCCTCGGCCAGGCCGAGCCCACCCTTCACTCCGCCGGTCTTGGCGCGCGACAGGTAGCAGGTCACGCCATCCACCTTGGGGTCATCGAAAGCCTCGACGACGATCTTGTCGTTCGGCCCCACCCACTTGAACACGGTTGAAACCGAACCGATCTCCTCCGCAGCGGCCAGCAAAGGCATGCACAACACCAATGCCGACAATCCCTTGATCACGCGCATTCGAACGCTCCTTCAGACCAGAACCAGATTGTCCCGATGCACCAGCTCGGGCTCATCGACATAACCCAACAGCTTCTCCACCTGCTCGGAGGACTGTCCGATAATCTTCTGCGCCTCCAGGGCACTGTAGTTGACCAGGCCGCGCGCCACTTCGCGCCCATCCGGCCCGACACAGACCACCATCTCGCCACGGCGGAAGCTGCCCTGCACCGCCTTCACACCCACCGGCAGCAAGCTCTTGCGATCGTCACGCAAGGCCTTCACCGCACCGGCGTCCAACACCAGGGTGCCGCGAGTCTGCAGATGGCCGGCCAGCCACTGCTTGCGCGCCGCCAGCATGCCGCGCTCGGGCGCCAGCAGGGTGCCCAGGCGCTCGCCCGCCTTGAGGCGATCCAGCACCCGCTCGATACGCCCACCGACGATCACCGTATGCGCACCGGAACGAGCCGCCAGGCGCGCCGCACGCAGCTTGGTCTGCATGCCGCCACGACCCAGCGCACCACCGGTACCGCCCGCCACGGCATCCAGCGCCGGGTCATCGGCACGGGCCTCGAAAATCAGCTGGGCATCGGGATTGTGGCGCGGGTCGGCATCGAACATGCCGTCGCGATCGGTAAGGATCACCAGCAGATCAGCTTCGACCAGGTTGGCCACCAGGGCCGCGAGGGTATCGTTGTCGCCAAAGCGGATTTCATCGGTGACCACCGTGTCGTTCTCGTTGATCACCGGAATGGTGCCGAGCTCGACCAGGGTGCGCAGGGTGCTGCGTGCATTGAGGTAACGCTTGCGATCGGAGAGATCGTCATGGGTCAGGAGAATCTGCGCGGTGTGCCGGCCATGCTCGCCGAAACTCGACTCCCAGGCCTGCACCAATCCCATCTGCCCCACCGCAGCCGCAGCCTGCAACTCATGCATAGCTTTCGGCCGGGCGCTCCAGCCCAGGCGACTCATGCCCGCAGCCACAGCGCCAGAGGAAACCAGCACCAGCTCGACCCCGGCATTGCGCAGGGCCACCATCTGCTCGACCCAGACCGCCATGGCATCACGATCGAGACCACGACCATCCGCCGTCAGCAGCGCACTGCCGATCTTGACCACCCAGCGCTGCGCGCCCGTCACCTTGTCCCGCATATCTTCCAACCTTAGCTAGAAAGCCGTGCGGCCCATGGCGCACAGCCTATGGCGATCATTTGCGCCGAGCGGCGCATTCATCAGGGAACGTAGAAGATTTCCGGACCGTCGCCGTCGTCTTCGTCATCATCGAAGTCATCGTCGTCATCGTCCGCACCGGCGCTCTTCAGGCCGGCACGGCGCAGGGCGCGCTGATCGTCCAGCGCCTGCAGACGGGCACGCGCCTCGTCCTCGATGCGTTGATCCAGCTCGGCGAGCCCTTCGGCGTACTCGGGCTCCTCGCTCATGCGCAGGGTGCGCTCGTCGAGGTAGCGCATGATCTCCTGGGACAGGGCTTCGGTGCCTTCGCGCTCCAGGGCGGAGATCACATAGACCGGACCCTCCCACTCCAGGCGCTCGATCACCGCCTTCAGGCGAGCCTCGCGATCCTCGTCGAGAAGCTGGTCGGCCTTGTTCAGCACCAGCCAGCGGTCACGCTCGGTGAGCGCCGGACTGAAGCGGGCCAGCTCCTCGATGATGGTGGCAGCCGCTTCGGCCGGATCGCTCTCGTCCAGCGGCGCCATATCGACGATATGCAGCAGCAGGCGGGTACGCGCCAGGTGCTTGAGGAAGCGGATACCCAGACCCGCACCTTCGGCGGCGCCTTCGATCAGGCCCGGAATGTCGGCCACGACGAAGCTCTTGTAGCGCCCCACGCTGACCACGCCCAGGTTCGGCACCAGGGTGGTGAAGGGGTAATCGGCGACCTTCGGCTTGGCCGCAGAAACCGCACGGATGAAGGTGCTCTTGCCCGCGTTCGGCAGGCCCAGCAGGCCGACGTCGGCCAGCACCTTCAGCTCCAGCTTGAGGTCACGGGAATCGCCCGGCTTGCCGTTGGTAGTCTGGCGCGGCGCACGGTTGGTGCTCGACTTGAAACGGGCGTTGCCCAGGCCATGCCAGCCGCCCTGGGCGACCATCAGCCGCTGACCGGGCTTGGTCAGGTCGCCGATGATTTCCTGGGTGCCGGCATCGATGATGGTGGTCCCGACCGGAACGGGCAGGACCAGATCCTCACCCTTGCGCCCGGTGCAATCCTTGCTGCCGCCGTTCTCGCCACGCTGGGCATCGAAACGACGGGTGTAGCGATAGTCGACCAGGGTGTTCAGGTTCGGGTCGGCTTCCATGAACACGGAGCCGCCGTCACCGCCATCGCCGCCGTTGGGGCCGCCCTTCTCAATGAATTTTTCGCGACGGAAACTCATCAGGCCGTTGCCGCCGTCACCCGCTTTTACAAAGATCGATACTTCATCGACGAATTTCATCAGGACGCCTCCCGCCACGCGGGACGGGTTGAAAGAAAAAAGAACACAAGGATACAGGGAAGCCCGCGCAAATCGGAGTTTCCATCTATCAGAAACAAAAAAGCCCCGTCGCGAGACAGGGCTTTTGCAGCGGAGTCGCGATTAGGCCGCGACGACGCTCACGTACTTGCGACCGAAAGCGCCTTTGACCTCGAACTTGACCACGCCGTCCACTTTCGCGAACAGGGTGTGGTCTTTGCCCAGGCCAACGCCGTAACCGGCGTGGAACTTGGTGCCGCGCTGACGCACGATGATGTTGCCGGCCTTGATGACCTGGCCGCCGTACAGTTTCACGCCAAGGCGTTTACTTTCTGAGTCGCGGCCGTTGCGGGTAGAACCGCCAGCTTTTTTGTGTGCCATGAGTCAAATCCTCCAAAAAAGGAAATTAGGCCTGGATGCCGGTGATTTTGATTTCAGTGAACCACTGGCGGTGGCCCTGGCGCTTCATGTGGTGCTTACGACGGCGGAACTTGATGATGCGCACTTTGTCGTGACGGCCTTGAGCGACCACTTCAGCGACTACTCTGGCGCCATCAACGACCGGAGCGCCGATTTTCACGTCGTCGCCATTGCCGATCAGCAGAACGCGATCGAAGGTCACGGATTCGCCGGTAGCGATCTCGAGCTTCTCGATCTTGAGGAATTCACCTTCAGCGACTTTGTATTGCTTGCCGCCGGTAACGATAACTGCGTACATGGATTTTCTCCGTTAAACCTGCTCACCCGACGCTTTATAGAAATAAGTAGGGGTCGGCATGGCTGCATGGGGCCGGAACTGGAACCCGTGCAATTGCGTAAGGCAGGAAAATGCCCAAGGAAGTTCAGGGGCCGCGATTGTACGCAAGCCATGATTGCCGCGCAAGCACCGCTGGTACTCGCCTTGACAGCCCCCACCCTGCCCCCTAGCATGCCGCGCAACCTCAAAGGAGCACCCCTCGCTGATGCAACCCCAGGCCTTCTACCGCGTGGTGGCGGACGATTTTACCGCAGTCGACGACATCATCCGTCGGCAACTCACCTCCCGCGTTCCCCTGGTGGAGAAGATCGGCGACTACATCGTGTCCGCCGGCGGCAAGCGCCTGCGTCCGCTCCTGGTCCTGCTCAGCGGCAACGCCCTGGGCTTTGGCGGTGAGCAACTGCGCCTGCTCGCCGCCACCATCGAATTCCTGCACACCTCCACCCTGCTGCACGACGACGTGGTCGATGCCTCCGGCCTGCGTCGCGGCCGTTCCACCGCCAATGCGCTGTGGGGCAACGCGCCGAGCGTGCTGGTGGGCGACTTCCTCTATGCGCGCTCCTTCGAAATGATGGTGGAACTGGGCTCGATGCAGGTGATGCGCATCATCTCCCAGGCCACCCGCGTGATCGCCGAAGGCGAAGTGCTGCAGCTGTCGAAGATCCGCGACGCCAGCACCACCGAAGAAACCTATATGGAAGTCATCCGCGGCAAGACCGCGATGCTCTTCGAGGCCTCGACCCACAGTGCCGCCGCACTGGCCCAGGCCCCGACCGAACAGGTCGAAGCCCTGCGCACCTTCGGTGACTACCTGGGCATCGCCTTCCAGTTGGTGGACGACCTGCTCGACTACCGCGGCGATGCCGCCACCCTGGGCAAGAACGTCGGCGACGACCTCGCCGAAGGCAAGCCCACCCTGCCGCTGATTGCCACCATGCGTGACGGCACCGCCGAGCAGGCCGCCGTGGTTCGCCAGGCCATCCAGCAGGGCGGCAGCCAGGACCTGGAAGGCGTCCGCGCAGCCGTCGAAGCCGCCGGCGCGCTAGACTACACCGCCCGCCTCGCCCGCGACTACGCCGAGCGCGCCATCACCTGCCTGGAGGTGCTGCCGGACAACGAATACCGCGACGCCCTGATCGAGCTCACTCGCTTCGCCGTGGCCCGCACGCACTGATCCACACCCGCACCAGCAAAAGCCCGTCCTCGTGACGGGCTTTTTATTGCGCCATCGCCAACTCCTTCCGAACCAGCTAACAACGCAGTGGATATGGGACGCGGGAGCAGACTCGGGCGCACCCTCCAGCGTGACCTGGATCAAGCAGACGACGAAAGGCTGCAAATCGCGCTTGCCATTTTGATAATAGGAATTATTCTCATATCACTGCTTTTCAAGGAGATGAGCCATGACCTACCTGATCGATGCCTGGCTGGATCGCCCGCACCCCTACCTGCGCATCCTCCACCGTGAAACCGGCGAAGTGTGCGCCATCCTCGAAGAGGAAGCCCTCGACGAACTACGGGACCAGGGGGATCTCGACCTCGCCGGTCTGACCTCCAGCGAGCCCCTGATACTCAAGGAGCTGGTGCGCAGCCTGTTCCTCTTCTGCTATGCGCGGGCACTGCGTCCGCACAACGAGATCCAGCTGCACTGAAAGAGGTTCGGATGACGCAGGACGCGTCATCCGCATGGCCGGCGCCCCGGGGCGCCAGCCGTGCGAGCGGAGGCAAAGGCGCCTTCGCCGGTTCCCGGGCCGTCAGGGACGACGCGCCCGGCAATCACCCTGAGAAGGCTCAGAGGATTTCCAGCAGCTCCACGTCGAACACCAGCACGCTGTGCGGCGGGATGCTGCCAACGCCCTGGACGCCATAGGCCAGCTCGCTGGGCACGTGCAGGCGCCACTTGCTGCCGGCGTTCATCAGTTGCAGGGCCTCGACCCAACCGGCGATCACGCCACCCACCGGGAACTCAGCCGGCTCGCCACGGTTGTAGGAGCTGTCGAACACGGTGCCGTCGATCAGGGTGCCGTGGTAGTGAGTGCGCACGGTGTCTTCGGCGGAAGGCTTGGCGCCCTCGCCCGCGACCAGCACTTCGTACTGCAGGCCGGACGGCAGCTGGGTCACGCCTTCACGCTTGGCGTTCTCCACCAGGTAGGCACGACCTTCGCCAGCGGCGGCATCGGCTTTCTCCTGGGCTTCAGCCTGCATACGCTCGCGGATCACCTTGAAGGCGGCGGACAGGGCATTGCCATCCACACGACTCTCGATGCCGGCGAAGGCGTCGCGCAGGCCGGCGACAACAGCGTCGATGCTCACACCGGGCGGGGGATTGTCACGGATCTGGTCGCCCAGCTGGCGGCCGATGCCATAGCTGACACGGGTTTCATCGGTGGAAAATTCGAGTTCGGACATGGCCGGGGCTCCGCTCTGGAAAAAAGGTCGGCCAGACTAGCACAGCCCCCCTTCCGCGCCCTATCCCCGCATCGCACCCCGCCCGTTCAGCGGCTGGAGCCCATCGACAGCGGCACCCGCAACGCGCTGCGCCCATCGGGGGCGATGCCGCACATCTCGTCGTGCACGGACGCATGCACCAGATAGAAAGGCAGGCGCGGCAGCTCGTGCAACAGCCCCCGCGCATGCTCCACCGAGCGCAGTTGCATCGCGTGGCCACGGCCATCGTCCAGGGTGTGGCAGCGCCCATCGATATGCGCCTGCAACAGGTAGATGCCCCCTTCCATGGAGATGAGGTCGAGCCCCTCGATATGCCCGGCACGGGCTTCGCTGGAAAGGGTCTGCAGGTTCATGGCGTCACCTCGCGGTCTGTACAGGAAAAAGTTAAATACAGTTTCTGTACAGGATCAAAACCGCCGGGCAGAAACACGACCGCCCGCGAGCGGGACGCTGACGGGCGGTCATGGTGGCGCAGGAAGGCGATCAGTGATCGTGCTTGGTCATCTTGTCCAGGTAACCCATGGCGAACGCCGAGATCACGAAGGTCATGTGCAGGATCACGTACCACATGATCTTGCCGTTATCGATGTTCTGCGCATCCATGAACACTCGCAGCAGGTGGATCGACGAGATCGCCACGATGGACGCGGCCACCTTCATTTTCAGCGAGCCGGAATCCATCTTGCCCAGCCAACTGAGCTTCTCCTTGCCTTCATCGATATCCAGTTGGGAGACGAAGTTCTCGTAGCCCGAGATCATCACCATCACCAGCAAGCCGCCCACCAGCGACATGTCGATCAGCGACAGCAGCACCAGGATCAGCTCGGCCTCGGTCTTCTCGAAAACATGAGGGAGGACGTGATAGACCTCCTGGAAGAACTTCAGCGACAGCGCCAACAGCGCCAGGGACAGGCCGAAGTAGATGGGCGCCAGCAGCCAGCGCGCCGCGTACATCGTGTTTTCCAATAAGCGTTCCATGAAGCCTCGCATCCAGAATCAAAACTGGCGGCGAGTATAACGAGCACATTCCTACAGAAAAACAGGCAAGTAATGCCTCGAAATATCCCCAGCAGCTGTGGATAACCCTGTGAACAGTCTTGGGAAGGATGGCCCGGAGCAGGTGTGGCCGGGGCTTGCCGGGCACTGCGCAAAAGCTGCTCAACGCGACGGCCGTCAGGTCTCCGGGCTGAACAGGAAACTGCCCAGGCTGTGACGCCGCTCGCCATTCAGCCGACGCAACTCACCCTGCACATGGATACGCCAGATCATCGGGTCCGCGCATTCGCAGTAGCCCAATTCGGCCAGGCACGAGGCAATCGCGGAAAGAACCGATTCGGCGACGAAAGGCCCGTGGAATGGGCCCTGAGCCTTGAGTGCGGAGGGCTGCGCCCCGGAAATGCCGGCCGCGCAGATAAGCGTCCAGAGTCCCTTCCCTCCAGCCAGTGGCAGGATCACGCACTCGATGCGCGTAACCAGCCCCAGGCATTGACGGGTAAGGCAGAGGTTGCGGGACATAACGGCGTTCCTCGCGTAGACCTGCGGCCAGCCTACACCCGCATGCAACCGTGAGGAAGTGAGGAAACCTTATCCACGCCAGCTGTGGATAAGCCTGTGGATGGAGTGGTGAAAAGTCTGTCGGACCGGCAGCCGCGCTGGGCCGGCCCTTATCGCTCAATGACTGACCAGCCACGACGCCCGCAAGCGCCGTGACCGGTCATCGCCTGGTCAGGCCGGCCCCTGGATCTTGTCCTCGGGCGGGGTCTTCTTGCCGGGCTCCTTCTTCGGTCCCTTGCGCGGAGGCTTGGCCGGCGCCGGCGCTTTCTCCAGCGCGGCGACGGCTTCCTTGGCCGCATCGGGTTTCTCTTCCTCCTCCATGCCCATCTCGGCGATCTCGCGCAGGCGCTCCACCACCCGGGCGTTGACGCTGCCCTTGGGGAAACGGCCCTTGTCGTCCGGGCTGCCCGCCGCCTCGCCCACCAGCAGGCTCAGCGCCTCGTCGGCCTGGCGTACCGCGTAGACGTGGAAGCGTCCGGCACGCACCGCCTGCAGTACGCGCTCGTCGAGCATCAGGGTGGCGACGTTGGCCTGGGGGATGATCACGCCTTGTTCGCCCGTCAGGCCACGCGCCTCGCAGAGGCGGAAGAAGCCCTCGATCTTCTCGTTGACCCCGCCGACCGCCTGCACCTCGCCAAACTGGTTGATCGAGCCGGTGATGGCGAAGCACTGTTTCAGCGGCGTGCGCGACAGGGCCGAGATCAGGGTGCAGACCTCGCCCAGGGACGCGCTGTCGCCGTCGACATAGCCGTAGGACTGCTCCAGGGCGATGCTCGCGGAAATCTCCAGCGGGAACTCCTGTGCATAACGACTGCCCAGGTAACCGGTGAGGATCATCACGCCCTTGGAGTGGATGGGCTGCCCGAGGTTGACCTCGCGCTCGATGTCGACGATGCCCGAACCGCCCGGGTACACCGTGGCGGAAATCCGCGCGGGCACGCCAAAGGCCGAATCGCCCACCTCCAGCACGGTGAGGCCATTGCACTTGCCCACCGCCGCGCCATCGGTGTCGATGAGGATGATGCCCGCCAGCATGTCATCGAGGATGCGCGCCGAAACGCGCCCGGTGCGGGTCGCCTTGGATTTCAGCGCACGCTCGATGTGCTCGGCATCGGTCACCTTCTCGCCGGCCAACTGGCGCACGAAGTCCGCCTCGCTGAGCAGCTGGAACAGGTCGCCAATCTTCGCCGAGAGGCGCTTCTGGTTCTCCGCCAGGCGCGCGCTGTAGGTGGCCAGGCGCGCCACCGCGGCAGCGCTCAACGGCGCCATGCCCTCCTCCGAGGTACGGGTCTTGAGCAGTTGGGCGAACTGTTCGAGGGTCTCTTCAGACAGCGGGATCTCCTCGTCGAAGTCCACCAACACGCGGAACATCTCCTGGAAGTCCGGATCCAGGTCCTGCAGCGTGTAATACAGCTGGCGCGAACCGATGATCACCACCTTCAGCTGCAGCGGGATCACCTGGGGCGTCAGGGTGACAGTGGCCAGCCGGCCCAGCTCGGCCAGGGGCGACTCCATCTTCAGCTGGCGCGAATGCAGGGCGCGCTTGAGCGCATCCCAGACGAAGGGCTCGCTCAGCAGCTTCTCCGCCTCCAGCACCAGGAAGCCGCCGTTGGCGCGGTGCAGCGCACCCGGGCGCAACTGCCGGTAGCTGGTATAGAGGGCGCCCTGGTCGGTGCCGTACTCGATGCGGCCGAACAGGTTGTCGTAGGTCGGGTGCGACTCGAACACCACCGGCGCGCCGCCGCTGGCCGGATGGCCCACCACCAGGCTCGGGCAGTACTGCTCCTCGAGCATCTCGCGGCGCTGCAGGTCCGGCTTGTCGTCGAGCATCTGGTCGACCACGGTCTTCAGCAGGTTCACCTGCATGGCCTGCAGGTAGGCGACCACGCCAGCGTTCTCCGCGTACTTCTCGGAGAGCACGCACAGCAGCGGCTGCAGGGCCTGGGTGATGGTCTCGTCGTTGAGCTGGCGCAGTTGGTTGCTGGACTCGCGCTTCCACTGCGGCAGGCTGGCCAGCTCCTCGTTGAGGCGCTCCTCCAGGCTGGAGATATCCTCGTGGAAGCGTTCGCGCTCGGCTTCGGGCAGTTGGGCGAACTCGGCCTCGTCCAGCGCCTTGCCATCCTTCATCGGGGTGAAGGCGATATTGGCGCTGTCGCGGTAGAGCGCCACGTCCCTCTCCAGCGCCAGGCGCTCGATCACATCCAGGGCACGGTCGTAACGCTGGTTGAAGGCGCGGTCGATCGCGCTCTTCTTCTGCTGGAACGTGGGCGTCTCGAACACCGCCGGGAAGGTCGCCAGCAGGTTATCCACAAGCTGGCCGATGTCGGTGATGAAGGCGTTCGCCTCACCCGGTGGCAACTGCACGGCGCGCGGCTCGCGCGGCTCCTCGAAGTTGTTGACGTAGACCCAGTCCATCGGCGTTTCCAGGCGCTTGCCCTCGGCCTTGAGGTAGCGCTGCACGAAGGAGAAACGACCGGTACCCGGCTCGCCCATCACATAAACGTTGTAGCCCGGGCGCGGCATGGCGACGCCGAACTGCAGGGCTTCCACTGCGCGCTCCTGGCCGAGCACGCCGCGGAAAGGTTCGAGGTCGTCGGTGGTGGCGAAGGCGAACTGCTTGGAGTCGAAGGGGCGGGTGAGCGCATCGGGCGCCAGGCGCAGGGAAGCGGCGAGGGGATCGGGCATCGGAAATCCTTATGGGTGACGCGGAAGCAATGGCCGCATTCTGGCGCCGCCTTCGTCCGCGTTGCAAGGCGTTCCGACCTCAGCGGAGCGCGGCGCGAGGCGCTTCGCAAATGCATCGGAAGGCTTGCGCAATCGTGCATTCTGGCCTTGCTTGACACCCACCCCGGGCATCGCCAAAGCTCGCCCATCCCCTCCCCAGGCGAAAGCGAGCAGTGCAGTTGAAACGGATCTTCTCCCTCCTGGCGCTCTGCACCTGTACACACCTGATGGCGGCCCCCGCCATTCCCCAGCAAACCCTGCAGCGCCTGGCGCAAGACCCCTACTGGATCGCCCTCGGCCATTACGAAACCGGCAAGCTCGGCGGCTGGCGCAGCTACGTCGACGACGAACGCTTCTTCCTCGCCGAGAACGGTGACAGCGACCCCGCTGCCGAACTCGCCGCCACGGTGGACGCCCTCTACCAGGACGCCAGCCTCGGCGATCGCCACCCGCAATGCCTCTACCCGGCGCGCACCCGCTGGCTGCGCGAACGCCTGCAGCTGACCGGGCTGCCGGCGCCGGCCTGCAGCGAATTCGCCAACTGGTACCGCGACATCAACCCCCACAGCACGGTGCTGATCTTCCCCGCGGCCTACCTCAACAGCCCCTCGTCCATGTTCGGCCACACCCTGCTGCGCATCGACCAGCCCGACGTGCAGGAGAACAACTCCGCCCTGCTCAGCTACGCGCTCAACTTCGGCGCCTTCATCGAAGGCGCGGACAACAGCATCCTCTACGCCTGGAAAGGCCTGATGGGCGGCTACCCCGGCCTCTTCGCCCTGGTGCCCTACCGCGACAAGCTCAAGGAATACAGCCGCCTGGAAAACCGCGACCTGTGGGAGTACCGCCTCAACCTCACGCCCGAGGAAACCGGGCGCATGGTCGAGCACGTGTGGGAACTGCGCCAGGTGCGCTTCGACTACTTCTTCTTCGACGAGAACTGCTCCTACCGCCTGCTGGAGCTGCTGGAGATCGCCCGCCCCGGCATCGAGCTCACCGAGCAGTTCCCGCTCACCGCCATCCCCACCGACACCGTGCGCGCCATCAAGGACGCCGGGCTGGTGGAACAGATCGACTACCGCCCCTCGCGGGAAAAGGAACTGATGGCCCGCGCCGCGCCGCTGGATGGCGACGAGCAGGACTGGGTCCTGCGCCTGGCGGAAGATGAAGGCCTGCTGGACGACCCGGCCTTCCGCGCCCTGCCTGCCCCACGCCGCGCGCTGATTCAGGACGCCGCCTTCCGCCTGGAGCGCTACCGCTCCACCGGCGAGGAACGCAGCGGCGCCCGTGCGCAACGCAGCTTCCAGCTGCTGCGGGCGATCAACCAGAACCCGCCGCCCCCACTGCAGGCCGAACGCCCGGCGCTGCCCGAGGAAGGCCACGAGTCGCGCACCTGGCAACTGGGCGTAGGCAGCCGTGAAGACCGCGCCTACGCCGAGTACGGCCTGCGCATGGCCTACCACGACCTCAACGACAACCTCGCCGGCTTCCCCCTCGGTGCGCAGATCGAAATCCTCCAGCTCAAGCTGCGCCAGTACGAGCAGAACCACTGGCAGCTGCAACAGCTGGACTTCGCCACCATCCGCTCGCTGACCCCGCGCACCCAGCTGCTGCAGCCCTGGTCCTGGCAGGTGGCCGGCGGCCTGGAACGGGTTCCCGGCAAGGACGGGGACGAAACCCTGGTGAGCCACCTCAACGGCGGCGTGGGCGGCAGCTGGCAACTGGGGGACGACGCCCTCTACTACGCCCTGGCCACCGCCCGGGTGGAGCACAACCCGGATTTCGGCGCCTTCGTCGCCGGGGCCGGCGGCTTCGATACCGGGCTGCTCTGGCGCAACCCCCTGGGCACCCTCAGCCTGGAAGCGGCCGGCGACTACTTCCACAACGGCGAGGTGCGCCGGCGCCTGTCACTCAACCAGCAATGGGAGCTGAGCCCGGACCTGGGCCTGCGCCTCTCCGCCGAGCGCTCCTTCAGCCAGCTCGGCGGCAATGACAACGAAGTGATGCTGCAGCTACGCTGGTACCACTACTGATCGAGATAGCGCTCGGCGATGCCGCGTCCAGCGAACCAGGTCACCACGGCCTCGCGCTTGAGCAGGCGGGCGTACACCGGCGCGTTCGCCCCGCCACGGATCAGCTGCCCAAGGTCGACGCCCGCATCGGCCAGGCACGTCAGCAGCGCTTCGTCACCGGCCTCCACGGCGTGCTCCAGGGCGAGGCGCTGCAAGGCCGGCGCGGCCAGTAGTAGGCCGCCTTCCAGCGCACCGAGCCAGTCCTGCACCTGGGCGCTCATCCCCGCCCGCAGCCGCTGCGCCAACCCGGCATCCTCGGCGGCCAGCGGGTCCAGCGCCTCGTCCAGCTCCAGGCCGGTGCCGTCGGCGCCCTCGGCAAAGGGGTCGCTGTAATACACCAGTTGGGCGAACAGCCCTTCCAGATCGTCCGCCACCCGGGCGAAGGAATCCTCGTGCAGACGCATGGGCCAGGCCGGCGGCAGCCCTTTGCTCCAGGCATAGACAGCGCCGAAATTGTCACCCGGCTCGATGCGGACATAGATGCGCTCCAGGTACTCGAAGCCGCCCACGGGCAGGAACGCCAGGCGCCCATCCCACTCACGGCCCTCGTCCTCGGCGAACTCCCGAGCGCCCTCCTCCTCGTGCTCGACCCAGCCCCACAGGTCGTGGTAGCCGTCACTGCCGGGGAAGAACAGCTCGCTCAGGGAAAAGGGATGCAGGTGGCCCTGGTAGTCCACCTGGAAGTCGTAATCGAGGCGGCCACCAAAGGCGACACGCCACAGCCGCACCAGGGTCGGCGGCAGCGGGCGACCCAGGCGCTGCTCCACCTCGGCCAGCTCGGCATCGGTGATCGGCGGCCGGGCCTCGTGAATGATGCGCCCGGCGAAAGGCACCAATCCGTGCCGGCGCAGGCGTTGCAGCTCGTCGTCGGTGAACATCAGGCCTGCCCTCCCAGTCGCTCGCGCACCTGCATCAGGGCGAAGCCCAGCAGGTTGAGGCCACGCCAGGTGGCAGGCTCACGCGCCGCCGCGTCCGCCTCGGCCAGGCCGATGCCCCAGACCGGGTCCACCGGGCTGGCCTCCACCAGCACCTTGGTGCCGGTGCCCAGCAGCACCCGTTGCATGTCGGGGTTCTGCTCGAACTTGCCGAGATTGCCCTCTACCACCAGGTCGAAGCTGTGCGTCCGCCAGCGGGCGTCATCGAAACCACGGACCTCGCGACCAAGCGCCTTGGCATCGGCCGGCGTACGGGCGGCGAGGATGCGCTCCAGCGCCTGCTCATCCCCGAACAGGCGCGCCTTGCCAGCCATCATCCAGTGCTCGGCGGTGGCATAGCGCACGCCATCCAGGGTGAAGGGCGACTTGAACCACTGGCTGAAACAGGCCTTGCCCAGCGGCGCGCCGGGGGCGCTGCTGTGGCCCCAGAAGTACAGGTAATCGAAGGATTCTCCCGCCGCGCAGCGCTCGCGCAGTTGCTCGACGGAGTGAGGGAGGTTCATGGGCGGTCCTTGCTCGGCCTGTTCGAAAGGCGCACAGGATAGCCGAGCGCGGCGGCCTGGGCTGCCACCCGGCTCACGCCACGGCCTCTACCCGGCGGCCAGGTCCTTCCACTCCAGGCCGAACCGCGCCAGGTACTTGCGCAGCCGGTCGGCATCATTGGGCTGCGCCTTGGCCTGGCGCGAGACGTCATAGAGCAGCCGCCCCGCCTCGGACAGGCTGCTCGCCTCGCGGCACACTGCGACCACCGCCGCCAGCTGCAGGCGGTCGAAGCGGTCCAGCTCCACCACCCGCTCGCCGAGCAGCGCCGCCAGGCCATCATCCGCCTGCCCCTGGGCGCCCCAGGCGTAGCGCAGGCGGTCGATCTCCTCCTGCACCAGCGCCTCGTCGATGCGGCCGCTGTCGGCCAGGGTCGCCATGCGCGTGATCGAGGCCGACAGCTCGCGGAAGTTGCCCGCCCAGCGCGCTTCCCCCGAACAGGCGAAGGCCAGGTAGCGGCGCCGCGCCTCGACGTTGAAGCGCACCATGCGCCCCTGCTCGCGGGCGTGGCGTTCCAGTTCGAAATCGATGTTCGGCTCGATGTCCTCGCGGCGCCCGGCCAGGCCCGGCAGTTCGAAGGTCCAGAGGTTGATACGGGCATAGAGGTCTTCGCGGAACAGCCCCTCGGTCACCCGCGTGCGCAGGTCGCGGTGGGTGCCGGCGATCAGCAGGAAATCGCTTTCCACCTCACGGTCCGAGCCCATGGGGAAGAAGCGCTTCTCCTCGATGGCCTTAAGCAACATGGCCTGCTCGTCGAGGCCCAGCTCGCCGATCTCGTCGAGGAACAGCATGCCGCCGTCCGCCGCGCGCAGCAGGCCATCGCGGGCGTTCTGCGCGCCGGTGAAGGCGCCCTTGATATGGCCGAACAGCGCCGACATCGCGCCGTCGCCGCGCAGGGTCGCGCAGTTCACCTCGACGAAGCGGCCCTTGATCTGGTGGCGCGCATCCTTCAGCTCGAAGATGCGCCGCGCCAGGAACGACTTGCCCGCCCCGGTCGGCCCCACCAGCAGCATGGGCGCGCGGGAACGCAGCGCCACCCGCTCGATCTGCTCGATGCTGCGGTTGAACGCCGCGTTGCGCGTGGCGATGCCGGACTTCAGCAGCGCCAGGCTCTCCAGCATCTCGCGCTGGAAGCGCGAGGCGATATGGTCGTAGCGCGACAGGTCGAGGTCGATCAGCGAGTGGGTGCCGATGGCGTGGCGGTCCTCGTCGCGGCGGCGGGCCGGCGAGGTCTGCACCAGGCGCGCCGGCAGGTAACGCGCCTCGGTGAGCAGGAACCAGCAGATCTGCGCCACGTGGGTCCCGGTGGTGATGTGCACCAGGTAATCCTCGCGCTCGGTATCGAAGCGGTAGGCGCTGGCGAAGTCGTGCAGCGCCGCATACACCTCCTCGAAGTCCCAGGGGTTGTGCAGCGGCATCTCGTGCAGCACTACCTCGGTCTGCGGCGACACCTGCTCCACATCGCCCTTGATGCGCTGGGCCAACCCCAGGTCGCGGGCGTCGCTGCCGTGGATCAGCTCCAGGCGGTCCAGCAGCAGGTCCGGCTGCTGGCACAGGCCGACGCTGGGGCGCCACTTGTTCCAGCGCTCGGCGCCCTTGCCCATGCGGTCCAGGGTGGCGCCGATAAAGCCGATGGCGACGGTCTTGCGCGCCATGCTCAGTGCTCCGCCACGGTGATCAGCAGGGGCGACTCGAAGATCGCCACCGGCGATACCACGGTCTCGTCCAGCGGGATGGCCTGGCCGTAGCGCTCGCGCATCTTCGCCTTCACCACCGGCGAACTCAGGTCGAAATCGCGGATGCGCTGCAGCTCGCCCAGGCGCAGGCCGAGGCTGCGCTCGTAGAACTTCCACACCAGCTCCGAGCAATACAGGCGCTGGTCGTTCCACTCGAAGGCCAGGTCATAGCGACGCCCGCGCATGCCCTCCGCCAACTGGCGCATCTGCACCAGCACGTCAGGGGTCAGCAGCTCATCGGCACGGGCCAGCCGCTTGATCACGTAGTGCCCACCCTCGCCCCGGGCGATCCAGTGCTGCAGCGGCACGTACTGCACCTTCGCCCCCGCCTCGAACACCTGCAGCGTGCCGTTGCGCGCCAGCACCAGCCCCATGTGGCTGTAGCGCGAGTGGGTAGCCTGCTGCACCGCCAGGCTCTGCGCCGAGCGCGACTGGTGGAAGATGATGTCGCCCTCGTGCACCTCGGGCAGCGGCACCGCCTGGGCCAGGCCGGCAAACAGGCTGAAGACGAGAAAAAGTGAAAAGCGCATTGGCATGTCCTTGTCGAGGGCGCGTCAGTGACGGCGATTTTATCCAAAAAGATAAATTCGTATATCCAAGAATATGAATATCCATGACGACTGCCGCCATGGAGATCATTGGATTCAGCGGGCATAAAAATTAAATACTTATAAATCAATAAGTTAAAAATTAATTCGAGCCGCGAAAACGAAACTGGCACGCCGCTCGCTATATCCCTCTCGACCGCATCGCTGATGCAGCCCACGGGCAGGGATTCCAATCCCGCCGGTGCCCGAGCCCACCCCTGGTGTCGGCTTCGTGCATGCCGCTGCAGCAGCGAAGGTCGATGGCGCGGTAGCTCAGGCCGGTAGAGCACTCCCCTCCGTGGGAGCCGTCGCAGGTTCGAATCCTGCCCGCGCCGTTCGATAGCTCAGTCTGGTAGAGCAGCCATTCTCGGATGGCCTGACGCGGGTTCGAGTCCCGCTCGAACACTGCCCTTTCACGGCAGCTACTCAATGGATGCAACACCCCGCCGGTGCGGCGAAGGGATAGGCGCGAAGCGACCAGGATGGTCGGAACCGCCAGGGACCCGAAGCCACCGCCGGTCCGCCTGGTACGAGGACCGGGTTTGCGACACGTCAGGCGCTGGCCGAAGGAATCGGCCGAGAAGGACCGGAAGTCCACAGCGCCTGCCTCTCGCAGGCTCCCTCCTCGCCACTCGGCGGGCCGGCCAGCACCGGCACCCCGAACAAGATGAAGAAGGAAGAAACGAATGAAACTGCTGAAGCGATTCAACGTGAAGAAAAACGAACGTGGCCTGCTGTACTCCGAAGGCGACTTCCTGGCGCTCCTCGAGCCGGGCATCTATCGCCATCTGGACCTGGGCAACCGCCTGAGCGTGGAAACCTTCAGCCTGAATACCCCCCAGTTCGAGCACCGCCTGGCAGGCTACCTGCGCCAGTCCGAGCCCGAGTTGGTGGAGCGCTACTTCACCCGCATGGACCTTGCCGAGAACGAAGCGGGCCTGCGTTACGAGGACGGCGTTCTGGTGGAGATCCTGGCTCCCGGCAGCCGTCGGCTGTACTGGAAGGGCCAGACCGAGCAGCGCCTGGAGCGCATCGACCTGAGCCAGGACTACCGCGTGGCAACGGCGCTGCTGCAACAGCTGCAGGGCAATCTGCGGGGCCGCAGCGTGACCGGCGTAGAAGCGATCCTGGTGGCACAGGTACCGGCCTACCAGGTCGGCATGCTCAAGGTCGACGGCGCGGTGATCGAGCTGCTGCCGGCGGGCCAGCATGGCTTCTGGCGCTACAACCGCCAGGTGAACGTGGAACTGATCGACATGCGCACCCAGGCACTGGAAGTCAGCGGCCAGGAGATCCTCACCCGCGACAAGGTGAGCCTGCGCCTGAACCTGGCCGCCAACTGGCGTTACAGCGATGTGCTGATGGCGTTCTCGCAGCTTTCCAAGCCGCTGGAGCACCTGTACCGCGAGCTGCAATTCGGCTTGCGGGCGGCGGTGGGAACACGCTCGCTGGACGAACTGCTGGAGAACAAGCAGGTGATCGACGAATCCGTCGGCGCCTACCTGAAGGAGCGCATGGCCGGCACCGGCATCGAAGTCAGCGGCCTGGGCGTGCGCGACATCATCCTGCCCGGCGAGATGAAGACCCTGCTGGCCCAGGTGGTGGAGGCCGAGAAGGCCGCGCAGGCCAACGTGATCCGCCGCCGCGAAGAGACCTCGGCGACCCGCTCGCTGCTGAACACGGCCAAGGTGATGGAAGACAACCCCACCGCCCTGCGCCTCAAGGAGCTGGAAACCCTGGAGCGGGTGGCCGAACGAATCGACCGCATCTCGGTATTCGGTGGCCTGGATCAGGTATTGAATGGACTGGTAACGCTGAAGCAGGCCTGAGCAAGGCCTGCCCGGCGAAGGAGAGGGTTGCGTGAAGAGCAACAAGCAACGCCGCCGGGAAATCCGCGAGGCACGTGAGCGACGCAAGGCATGGAAGGCCGAGTCGGCCAGACGGCCCACAGGCCAGAAACCGCCGCCCGGCAGCTTTCCGGTCAACCGAGCCAACCTCGCGCCCTACAACAGCTACGGCGACCCGGATTTCGTCCGTCGCGGCTGGTACGAGGACCTGGATTTCAGGTGCCACGATTGCGGTATCGAGCAGACCTGGACGGCCGCCCAGCAGAAGTGGTGGTACGAGGACTGCAAAGGACAGGTGTTTTCCACGGCGACACGTTGCCGCGCCTGCCGACTGAACAAACGAATTCGCGATGGCCGGGCACAACCCGTTCCCGGCCAGCACGCAACGTAATAGAAGTGAGTAACGACATGAGCAACGAAACCTTCCAACTGCTGGAAGTCGCCAACGGCAAACCGATCAAGCTCTGGACCCAGGGCGTACCGGTGGAGGACGACGCGCGCAAGCAGCTGATGAACACCGCGCAGATGCCCTTCATCTTCAAGCACCTGGCCGTGATGCCGGACGTGCACCTGGGTAAGGGGTCGACCATCGGCAGCGTGATCCCCACCGTCGGCGCCATCATCCCGGCCGCCGTGGGCGTGGACATCGGTTGCGGAATGATCGCCGCGCGCACCTCGCTGACCGCCTCCGACCTGCCGGATAACCTGGCCGGCCTGCGAAGCGCCATCGAAAGAGCCGTGCCCCACGGGCGTAGCGTGTCCCGCGGTGGTCGAGACAAAGGCGCCTGGGAAGACGTGCCGGAACTGGCGGACCACGCCTGGTCGGCCCTGGCCGGGCGCTTCAAGGTGATCACAGACAAGTACCCGCGCCTGGAGAAGACCAACAACCGCAAGCACCTGGGAACCCTGGGAACCGGTAACCACTTCATCGAGGTCTGCCTGGACGAAGCACAGCGCGTCTGGTTCATGCTCCACAGCGGATCGCGCGGCGTAGGTAACGCCATCGGCAACCTGTTCATCGAACTGGCCCAGGCCGATATGCGCCAGCACATCGCCAACCTGCCGGACCGTGACCTGGCCTACTTCGAAGAAGGCAGCGAGCACTTCGACGACTACGTGGAAGCCGTGAGCTGGGCCCAGGATTTCGCCAAGCAGAACCGCGCGATGATGATGCACGCCGTGATCGCCGCCGCGCGCCAGGTGATCACCAAGCCCTTCGAGGCCAACCTGGAGGCAGTGAACTGCCACCACAACTACGTGCAGAAGGAGCAGCACTTCGGCCAGGAGGTCCTGGTAACCCGCAAGGGTGCGGTATCGGCACAGAAGGGCCAGTTGGGCATCATCCCGGGCTCCATGGGCGCGCGCAGCTTCATCGTGCGTGGCCTGGGTAACGAGGAGGCGTTCTGCTCCTGCAGCCACGGTGCCGGTCGCACCATGAGCCGTACCAAGGCGAAGAAATTGTTCACCGTGGAAGACCAGATCCGCGCCACCGCCCATGTGGAATGCCGCAAGGACGAAGACGTGATCGACGAGATCCCCATGGCCTACAAGGATATCGACGCCGTGATGCATGCCCAGCGCGAGCTGGTGGAAGTGGTGCACACCCTGCGCCAGGTGGTGTGCGTAAAAGGTTGAAAAACCATCTGCGCTGACTGCCTCGCCGACGTTTTTCAGAACACTGGGAAGAGAGACTCATGCTGCAGAAACTGGAAAACCGCCGGGTGACGGAACTCCAGGCCCGCCTCGACGAAGCCGGCAGCGTCTTCGACTTCGTCGTGCTGGGCCTGGATGCCACCGCCCGCCCCGGCGAGGCCGAGCACAAGGATGCGCTGCGGGTGCTGTTCGAAGGCATTCGTGAACGCTCCCAGGCATGGCGCCGCAAGCTGCTGGAAGAACACCCGCAGTACGCCAATAAACCCTGGCCGGAGCTGATCCCCGACCTGGATCGGGCGCGCCCGCAGCCCCTGGATGCCGCGCGCATCGAGGACCTGGCGCGGGACGATGGGCCGCTGTACCGGGCCCTGGTCGGCCCGCCCTATGGCAGCACCCTACAGGTGGAGGACTTCCGCGAATGGCGCGAGGTCCTGCGGCTGCATGCCGGCGAAGGGCTGCAGGTGCTGGACTGGGTCGGTAACGCCGACGACGAACCCCAGCGCAGCGCCTGGAGCAGCTACTTCGATGACGGCAAGGAATGGTGGGGCATCTGGTGCCTCACCCTGTACAACCCGAGACGACGAACACTCAGCGCGCTGGCCGCCAGCGCCACCGATTGAAGCAGTAAAGGAACCAACGAAATGACCAGCGACCACCGCCATCCCCTCCCCGCCGCCATGCGCGAGCGGGTGCTGGAGGAACTGCACCGGGTCGAACGCGAGCGCAACGTCACCGTGCTCTACGCCTGCGAATCCGGCAGCCGCGCCTGGGGCTTCGCCTCGAGCGACAGCGACTACGACGTGCGCTTCGTCTACGTCGAGCAACCCGACTGGTACCTGCAGGTGCGTGAGCCGCGCGACGTGATCGAGCGCCCGCTGGACGACGAGCTGGACGTCAGCGGCTGGGAACTGCGCAAGGCCCTGCGCCTGCTGCGCAACTCCAACCCCACGCTTTTGGAATGGCTCGACTCGCCCCTGGTGTACCGCCAGGACGAAGCCGCCAGTGCACGCCTGCGTGAACTGGCCGAAGCCTTCTGGTCACCCCGCGCCGTGCGTCACCACTACCTGTCCATGGCCAAGAAGAACTTCCGGGGCTATCTGCAAGACGAGACCGTGCGTTTCAAGAAGTACCTCTACGTCCTGCGCCCGCTCCTGGCGGTACGCTGGCTCGACCAAGGCCGCGGCCGCCCGCCGATGCCCTTCGAGGACCTGCTGGTGACCCTGGATGACGCCGCGCTGCTGGAGGAGATACACGCGCTGCTGCAACTCAAGCGTGCGGGGACCGAAGCCACCTACGGCCCTCGCCGTGAAGCGCTGCACGCCTTCATCGAAGCCCAGCTGGCCAGCGCCGGCGAAGCGCCGCAGCTGCCACGGGGCGAGGGCGATGACGCCCTGCTGGATGAATTCATGCGCCACTGCGTGCGGACCCACGCCGCCTGACGCCAACGAGTAAAGGGAGAACACGGGAAATGGATTTCAAACTGCTTATCACCCTGCCGGCGCTCCTCGGCCTGGCCAGCGGCCTGGCCGCCCAGGAGCGCCAGCGGCTGGAAACCGTCGCCCCGGACGCAACAACGGCCTTCGAACTGTCGCTGCCCGCCTGCACCCAGGCGCCCTGCCCCTTCGAGCTGCGCCTATTGCGTGGCGGCCAGCCGGTCGGCGCCCCAGCGGTGCTGGCCTGGTCGGCGACGGCTGCACCGGCCCAGCCAGCGGAGTCCGATCCCCTGTACGGCACCGGTACGCCCCTGGCGAGCGCTTCGGCCCAACCCGGGGTATGGATAACCGGTGAGGAGGAAGGGCAGGTCAGCGCCTCCGCCCGCCCGCTGCCGCTGGCGGATGGCGCGCAGGCACTGCTGGTCACCCAGATGGCCGGCTTCGAGCACCCCAAGCGCCGCCACGCCCTCTACCTGGCGACGGCCCAGGGCCCGCGCCTGGCCTGGTCCCACGACGAGACCCCGGGACCCAACCAGAGCTGGGTGCTGGCCGCCACCGGTGAGAGTCCGGTGCTGCTGGTGCGCTACCACGCCACGGAGGACAACGCGCCAGACCGCCTGGAAACCCGCAACCTGAAGTGGAATGGCGACCACTCGGCCCTGGCCGAAGCGGCCACTCCGCCGCCAGCGTCGCTGCTCGCGGTGATCGCCGAGCGCCACGCCAGCGCCACCGCCGCCCATGCCTCCCGCACCCGGCAGCCCGAGTGCCTGGGGTCCTATGCAGTCATCGACACCGGCACCCCGGGCGCTAACCGCTACGCCCTGATGCAGGTGGCGGAAAGCGCCTCCCAGGCCCAGGCGGAAACCACCCGCCTGGGCCACTGCGCAGAGACCCTGCGCCCACAGACCGTGCCACTGGCACCGCTATTGAATACACCCGCCCCAACGCCATGAGCCGGCGGGACAGGGATGGGGCCAGATCCCCCATCCAAGGAGCGCTCCAATGAACACAACGCAATGGCTCGCCCATTGGCGGGACCAGCTACGCGTGAAACAGGCTGCCGGCGAATACACCGACTGGCTGCGATACCGGCTGGACGAAGCCGAAAACTCCCTGGCCAACGGCGTCACCCTCAGCGCTCGTGAGCTGCCCCGGCAGCACAACGGTTTCATCCGCGAGGGTGTGCTGCGCCGGCACCTCGAACGGGGCGACGAAGCCGCGTTGGCCTACTGCCTCGTCTGCCTGAACGACTCGGTGGCGAGCCTGCGCGAGCTGGCACGGGGTGCCCTGGAACAGCGTTTGGTCGCAGCATCTGCCGAGAGCCTGCTGGCCAACCTCGACCTGCTGCTGGACCTGCAGCGCAAGATGCGCGCCGACCACAGCGTGGCCCTGGCCAGCATCCAAGAACGCATGGGAGAGCCCGCGCTGCGCCCGACCTTGCTTCAGGCGCTGCCAAGCCTGAGCGGGCGGGAAGCGCGCTTCGTCTTCAGCACCTTGATGGCGGAGAACAATCTCGACGCCGAACTGCTCGGGACCGCCCTGGCACACCCCGATCCAACCCTGCGCACCCAGGCCATGGACGCGCTGGGCAAGGCGCCGGCCAACCTGGCCGGGCCGCTGTGGCGCCGCGCCTTGATGGACCGCAGCGGCCGCCTGCGCGCCAAGGCCCTGTATGCGCTGCTCAAGGGCGAACCCGACGCAGCAGAACTGCACAGCTGGCTGGAAACGGCCCTGCTGGACAGCTCGCCCGCCGTTCGCGACCTGGCGCGCTGGGCTGCACCTCGCCACGGCGTCGACGCCCCGGCCGTGGTGCGACGTGCCCTGGAACAGCTGCCGAAGGACAGGACGCACTGGCACGGCGTGCTCGGCCAAGCCGCTGAGCTGCGCATGGAGGAAGCCGTTCCGCTGGCCCACCAGGCGCTCGCCACGCCGCTGCCCTCCGTACGCCGCAAGGGCCTGCAGGTGCTGATGGAGCTCGCCCCTGAACAAGCAAGCGAGGCAAGCCTCGTCCTGCTGGCCGACGCCGCACCGGGCGTGATCGTGGCAGCACTCCTGGCCTTGAAGCGCCTGCGCCACCCGGCATTCGAGCCGGCAGTGCGGGCAGAGATCGCCCGTCGTGCCGTGGAGGACATACCGGGTAGCCTGCACCTCATCCTGATGCTGCCCGCCGGCGCCCAATCGGAAAGCCTGCTGGATGGCCTGTGCAACGCTGCTGAAGACCAGCGCGAGCTCTGGCTACAGGCGTTCCAGTCCTGGCGTCAGCGCTGGCGACCGAACAGATACTGGGAGTCTGCCGCGCAACTCAAGGCCCGCCTGGAAGGCCTGCGCGACAGGCAACTGATACCCGAAGAAGAACTGACGGCCCTGATACGGGCCCTGTAACGAACACCGACAAGGATGGCCAGAACCCATGACCGGCAAGACCAAGGGCCCGGCAAGGACACCCGCCAAATGCAGCCTGAAAGCCTGGTTCGCCCACAGCGCGCCAGTGGCGGTACTGCTACGCCGTGGTCCCAGCGAATGGGTACGGATGATCCGCTGGGACCTGAGGGATGACAGCTTCGCCCTCGGCCAGTGGTTTCACGGAAAAATCGCAGCCGAGCAATGTGATCTCTCGGACGACGGCGAACTCTTCCTCTATCTCGCACGGCGCGAGGGGCGGCGTTACTGGCCAGAAGACATTGGCCCCGTGTGGACGGCCGTCAGCCGGCCGCCCCACTTCTCCGCACTGGCGCTGTGGGCCCACCCTGGCTATGAAGGCGGCGGGCTGTTCAAAGGATCGAGGCATCTGCTGCTGAACATCGCCCGCCCCTGCGAGCGACGCGCGAACGCCGAATTGCCGTTGCAGGTGGAGACGAGCGGGCGATTCTCCAGCTGGTTTCAGGCCTGCCTGCACAACGGTTGGCAAGCACCCGATCTACCAGACGGAGCCGAATCCAATTACCACTGGCAGATGCGCACACGCCTGATCAAAAGCCAGGGCGAGCTCATGCTGACCTGGCAGAAACATCAAGCCCATCGATATCAATGGCGTAACCATTTCACCCTGTGGAGAAGCGGTGAGCCCACCGCGATCGGAGAGGCCGACTTCGTCGACTTCGACTGCAACGGCCGCCTGGTGATGGGACGGCAAGGCCAGGTGCTGGCATGCCAACGACCAGAAGAAAACCTCGAATGGGTATGCCTGGCGGACTTCTCCAACCAGCAACCGGAACCGATGGAACCCACTGAATCGGCCATGACCTGGCCAGCCGCCCCAAGCGGAAGCAACTGATTGGAACACTGAAGACATGAACAAGGATTTTCTCGAACTCGACGGCGCCATCGGCGGCGGCCAGATACTGCGCAGCGCGCTGAGCCTGTCGATGATCAGCGGGCGCGCGTTCCGCATCCGCAATATCCGTGCGAAGCGCAGCCGGCCGGGCCTGCTGCGCCAGCACCTGACGGCGGTGCTGGCAGCGGCGCAGGTGTCCGGGGCAGTGGTTGAGGGTGCGGAGCTGGGCTCGCAGACGCTGTGCTTCAGGCCGGGGCCGATACGCGGCGGCGACTACCGTTTCGCCATCGGCAGCGGGGGCAGCTGCACCCTGGTGCTGCAGACCCTGCTGCCGGCATTGCTGTTCGCCGACGGGCCGAGCACCCTGGACGTCAGCGGCGGCACCCACAACCCGCTGGCGCCGCCGGTGGACTTTCTCCAGTGCGCCTGGCTGCCGCTGTTGCGCCGCATGGGCGCCGAGGTGGAGCTGGAGCTGCTGCGCCACGGCTTCATGATGGCCGGTGGCGGCGTGGTGCGGTTGCGCATGGCACCCGGCGAGCTGCAGCCGCTGCACCTGGAAGCACCGGGTGCGGTGTCGAAACGCCAGGCACGCGCCCTGGTTGCCGGGGTTCCCGGCCATGTCGGCGAGCGCGAGCTGCAACGGGTGGTCAAGCGCCTGGGCTGGAGTGAGGACGAGCTGCACCTGCAGTTCATCGACCATGACCAGGGGCCGGGCAACGCCCTGCTGCTGGAGATCGGCTGCGCGACCCTGACCGAGGTGTTCAGCGCGTTCGGCCAGCCCCGCCTGGGTGCGGAGCGGGTCGCCGACCTGGCGGTGGACGAGGCCCGCGCCTGGCTGGCCTCCGGCACCGCGGTGGGCGAGCACCTGTCGGACCAGTTGCTGCTGCCCATGGCCCTGGCCGGCGGTGGCAGCTTCAGCACCCTGGTGCTCAGCGACCACCTGGTGAGCAATATCGAGGTGATCCAGCAATTCCTGCCCGTCCGCTGTCAGATCCAGAGTAAGCGGCAGGATTTCCACGACATCGCCATCACGGCGGTTTGACGAAACCACGACATCCTCCCGCCGATACTTGCACCAGGCCGCCCCTCCCCGGGGTGGCCGCCGCAATGAAATCAGCGCATGTACGCCCGGATAGCGGGCGTACGGGAGTCGAACATGGCGTCATTCCGCGCCACCCTTGCCATCCCCCTTCTCCTCGGCTGCGCCCTGCTGGCCGGCTGCGAGAGCACCCACCAATACCTGATCGCCGAAGGCTACCCACCCGCCTTCGCCGACGGCTTCCGCGACGGCTGCAGCAGCGGCCGCCAGGCGGCCGGCGTGATCACCGGCGCCTTCCGCAAGGACGTGCCGCGCTACCTCAAGGAGCGCACCTACGCCGAAGGCTGGGGCGACGGCTTCGAGCAGTGCAAGGAGCAGGTGCGCAGCGAAGAGCTGCGGGAGTTCCACGAGCAGATATCCAAGGATCGCGACGAAGACTGGGAGCGCGACAAGCGCCGCGCCATGGACCGCGCCCTGACCGGGCATTGAGCGGCCGGGCACAACCGCTGCGCAAACGAAAAGGGCAGCCATTCGGCTGCCCTTTTCTTCGCGGATGCATCCGCTCCCACCAGGGGATGTCGCGACTCAGACCACGCCTTGCGCCAGCATGGCGTCGGCCACCTTGACGAAGCCGGCGATGTTGGCGCCCTTCACGTAGTTGATCCGGCCGTGCTCTTCGCCGTGGGCGACGCAGGCATGGTGGATGTTCTGCATGATGCCGTGCAGGCGCTGGTCCACCTCGCCGGCGCTCCAGTGCAGGCGCATGGCGTTCTGGCTCATCTCCAGGCCGCTGGTGGCGACGCCGCCGGCGTTGGAGGCCTTGCCCGGGGCGTAGAGGATGCCGGCCTCGACGAAGATATCCACAGCCTCCAGGGTCGAGGGCATGTTGGCGCCTTCGGCGACGCAGATGCAGCCGTTGGCCAGCAGGGTGCGGGCGTCGTTGGCGTCCAGCTCGTTCTGGGTCGCGCAGGGCAGTGCGATGTCGCAAGCCAGGCTCCAGGGGCGCTGGCCGGCGAGGAAGCGCAGGCCGGGCGCCTGCAGCTCGCTGAGGCGGCCACGGCGCACGTTCTTCAGCTCCATCACCGCTTCCCACTGCTCCTGGGTCAGGCCGCCCTCGGCGAACAGGGTGCCTTCGGAATCGGACAGCGAGATCACCTTGCCGCCCAGCTCCATGACCTTCTGCGCCGCGTACTGGGCGACGTTGCCGGAACCGGAGATGGCCACACGCTGGCCGTCGAAGCCGCTCTCGCGGCCCTTGAGCATTTCCTGGGCGAAGTACACGCAGCCGTAGCCGGTGGCTTCCGGGCGGATCAGGCTGCCGCCGTAGGCCAGGCCCTTGCCGGTGAGCACCGAGGTGAATTCGTTGGACAGGCGCTTGTACTGGCCGAACAGGAAGCCGATCTCGCGGGCACCGACGCCGATGTCACCGGCGGGCACGTCGAGGTCGGCGCCGATATGGCGGTACAGCTCGCTCATGAACGACTGGCAGAAGCGCATGACTTCGGCATCGCTCTTGCCCTTGGGGTCGAAGTCCGAGCCGCCCTTGCCGCCGCCCATGGGCAGCGAGGTCAGGGAGTTCTTGAACACCTGCTCGAAGGCCAGGAACTTGAGTACGCCGAGGTTCACCGAGGGGTGGAAGCGCAGGCCGCCCTTGTACGGGCCGATGGCGCTGCTCATCTGCACGCGGTAGCCGCGGTTGACCCGTACGCGGCCGGCGTCATCGACCCAGGGCACCCGGAACAGCACCGCGCGCTCCGGCTCCACCAGGCGCTCGAGAATGCCGGCCTGCAGGTAATGCGGGTTGGCTTCGAGGAAGGGCCACAGGCTGCGCAGCACCTCTTCCACGGCCTGGTGGAATTCGGGCTGGTCGGGGTCACGCCGTTTCAGGCGGGCAAGATAGTTGTCGACGGATTCGGTCATGGCGTCCTGGCCTGCTCGTTCTGATCAAAAGGGCGCTGACTCTAACAAGGAAAACGCGCCCTACAGAAGTGCAAAATGACGCCTTATTGAATCTTTTTGGTGCAAATCTATAAAAGACGCCGTAAACGAAGGGAATAAACCCCTCTGAAACGGGGATTTCGTCGAGCAAAGCCTGCACCTTGTCGGCGCAATCCAGGCTCTCAAATAGCGCATTCGCGCGAGCACCGAGCGAACGGGGCGCTGCCGCCTGGCCTTTGTATCCACCCATTTCCACGGGAGAACTCGGCACATTCGCGCCAGTCATAGCGATGTGCCATTTCGGCACTCACTCCCAGGAGTTCATCCATGTACCGCTCGCGCATGCGTCCTTCCCTCCTCGCCGCCACCACGCTCACCGCCCTGCTGCTCGCCGGCATCGGCCAGGCCCGAGCAGGTGTCGAGATGGCAGGCTCGGCCAGCAGCTATGACAACCTCGCCGCTGTAGATAGCACCTCCCACGGGGGCCAACTGACGGAGAGCAACATCAGCGTCGGCGATCTCAAGGAGATGCAGAAGCACATCAACAAGCTGAATCAGCTAAGCAGCGATCAGGCCGACACCATCAGCGCCCTGAGGCGCCAGGTGGACGACCTCAAGCGCGACAGCGGCTCGGCCAACGACATCTCCGGCATCCAGCGCGGGCTGGATGAGCAGGCACGCAAGACCGACCAGTTGCAACGCAGCCTGGACGACCTGGCCCGCAAGGTGAAGTAAGCCGGGAGCGGAAACGAAAACGGAGCCTTTCGGCTCCGTTTTCTTTTGCGGCCCACCCGGCATCAACCGGGGGCTGACCTCAGGTCACTGGGCCAGCTTCTTGTGACGCACGCGGTGCGGCTGGGCAGCGGCATCGCCCAGGCGCTTCTTGCGGTCGGCTTCGTACTCGGTGTAGTTGCCTTCGAAGAACACCGCTTGCGAGTCGTCTTCGTACGCCAGGATGTGGGTGGCGACGCGGTCCAGGAACCACCGATCGTGGGAAATCACGATGGCGGCGCCGGGGAAGTCCAGCAGGGCTTCTTCCAGGGAGCGCAGGGTTTCGACGTCGAGGTCGTTGGACGGTTCGTCGAGCAGGAGGACGTTGCCACCCTCCTTCAGGGTCAGGGCCAGGTGCAGGCGGCCACGCTCACCACCGGACAGGTCCTTGACGAACTTCTGCTGGTCGCCGCCCTTGAAGTTGAAGCGACCGACGTAGGTACGCGACGGGATCTCGTAGTTGCCGATGCGGATCTGGTCGGAGCCGTCGGAAATCTGCTGGAACACGGTCTTGCTGCCATCCAGGTCGTCGCGGCTCTGGTCCACGCAGGCCAGTTGCACGGTCTCGCCGATCTCGATGCTGCCCGAGTCCGGCTGCTCCTTGCCCATGAGCATGCGGAACAGGGTCGACTTACCGGCACCGTTACCGCCGATCACGCCGACGATGGCGCCCTTGGGCATGGAGAACGACAGGTTGTCGATCAGCACGCGGTCGCCGTAGCCCTTGGTGACGTTCTTGAACTCGATGACCTTGTCGCCCAGGCGCGGACCGGCCGGGATGTAGATCTCGTTGGTCTCGCTGCGCTTCTGGAATTCCTGGGACTGCATTTCCTCGAAGCGCTGCAGGCGGGCCTTGGATTTCGACTGGCGGGCCTTGGCGCCTTTGCGCACCCACTCCAGTTCTTCCTTCATGGCCTTTTCATGGGCCGACTGCTGCTTGGATTCCTGGGCCAGGCGGGCCGACTTGGTTTCCAGCCAACCGGAGTAGTTGCCCTCGTAGGGGATGCCCGCGCCGCGGTCGAGTTCGAGGATCCAGCCGGCGACGTTATCGAGGAAGTAACGGTCGTGGGTAATGGCTACCACGGTGCCCGGGAAGTCGTGGAGGAAGTGCTCCAGCCAGGCGACGGAGTCGGCGTCCAGGTGGTTGGTCGGTTCGTCCAGCAGCAGCATGTCGGGGGCGGACAGCAGCAGGCGGCACAGGGCCACGCGGCGCTTCTCACCACCGGACAGGTGCTCGACGCGGGCGTCCCAGGCCGGCAGGCGCAGCGCATCGGCGGCGACTTCCAGCTGGCGCTCCAGGTTGTGGCCATCGCTGGCCTGGAGGATGGCTTCGAGCTTGGCCTGCTCGGCGGCCAGCTTATCGAAGTCGGCGTCCGGGTCGGCGTAGGCGGCGTAGACCTCGTCCAGGCGTGCCTGGGCGTCCTTCACCACGCTGACCGCTTCCTCGACCACTTCGCGCACGCTCTTGGTCGGGTCCAGCTGCGGCTCCTGGGGCAGGTAGCCGATGTTCAGCTCGGGCATCGGGCGCGCTTCGCCGTCGAACTCGGTGTCCACGCCGGCCATGATCTTCAGCAGAGTCGATTTACCCGAGCCGTTGAGGCCCAGCACACCGATCTTGGCGCCGGGGAAGAACGACAGGGAGATGTTTTTAAGGATTTCCCGCTTCGGCGGAACAACCTTGCTCAGCCGATGCATGGTGAAGACGTATTGAGCCATGGGTGACCTTGGTTCTGTGATCAGGGGTATAGGGCGGGGCGCAGGCGCTCCCGCGCGCGTGCGGCAAAGCTACCGGAATGGGCGAAACAGGGCAAACGACGCTCGTCGGCCATGCTGGCACTTCGCCTCACTTCAAGGCATGCTAGCCGGCTTGCATCAGCCGGACTACAGTCAGTCGGCAAGCACCACCCTGCCTTTTTCGTCGTCACCGCAGGATTTCGCCCAGTGCCCAAGCTTCGCCCTTCCACTACCCCGCGTGCGCCCGGAGAGCCGTACGGCCCGCCGATGCATCGCTCGGTGAAGGGCCTGCTCGTGATCCTCGTGCTGTCGATGCTCGGCCTGCTCCTCTGGCAGCTGCAACAGGAGTACCACCAGCTCCAGGACAGCCAGCGACAACGCAGCCAGGAGCTGGCACGGGAAATGTCCAGCCACCTGGAAGGCAGCATGGAGTTCAAGGCCCAGGCCGGCCTCGCCTTCCTCTCCCAGAGCGCCCGCCAGCCGTCCATCAACCCCGAGCTGCTGGACAACCTGCGGCGCATCTACCCGGCCATGCGCAGCATCGCCTGGCTCACCCCCCGTGGCGGCATCGCCGCCGACAGCGGGGAAGGCGCCGACGACGCCCTGTTCGTCGCCAGCCTCTACCAGCGCTCCGCCGGCCAGCCCGTGCACTTCGCCTTCAGCGCCCAGGCCGGCGGCCAGCTGTACCTGATCCTGCGGGACGTGCAGGCCAACAACGCCTGGCTCCTGCGCCTGGCGCCGCGTGCGCTGCACAACTGGATCCGCGAGCAGGAGCGCGCCCAGTCCGGCTGGCTGCTGGAGGACCGCTTCAGCGCCCGCGTGCTGCTGCACAGCGGCAAGCTCGACAAGGACAGCCCCATCGTCATGCCGGTGACCGCCGAGGAAGAGTCGCAGACGCTGTTCCTCGCCCCCCTCGCCCACAGTGACTGGCAGCTGCGCGCGCTCTACGACGAACGCCAGGTGCAGGCCCAGTTGCTGCCCGGCCTCATCGGCCGCTTCGCGCTGTTCCTGATCTGCGCCACCCTGGCCACCATCGCCCTGTTCGTCCTGCAGCGCGAACAGCGCAACCTGCGCGAGATCAACGACGCCTCGCGGCGCTCCCTGCGTCAGGCGGCCAGCGCCCTGGGGGTGATCGAAGAGCGCGTGGTGGTGACCTGGACCGACGGCGTGGTGTGCTACCTCAACGCCCGCGCCGAGGCGTTGTTCGGCATGAGCAGCGAAGAATCCCAGGAGTACCACCTGCTGGCCCTGCTGCCAGGGCTGGACCCGCTGCTGCTGCACGCCACCACCTTCCCCAACGACCTCGGCCCGGACCTGGTGCCCGCCGGCGTCGACGGCGAGCAGCGCCTGTTCGCCGTGACCCGCAACGACCTCAACGATGGCGCCAAGCTGATCGGCTACGTCTGGGTGCTGCGCGACGTCACCGAAGAGCAGCAGGCCCTGCGCGTGCTGCAGGAAACCCGTCGGCGCTACCAGGACATCTTCGAAGGCACCGGCGTCGCGCTCTGCGTGCTGGACCTTTCCGGCCTGCGCGAATACCTGTTCCAGCTGGGCCTGCGCGACACCCAGGCCCTCGGCCAGTGGATCACCGCGCACCCCGAACAGCACATGGAGCTGCAACAGCGCCTGCGCATCACCGAGGTCAACCAGTTCGCCCTGCGCCTGCTGGGCGTCGCCAGCACCGAGCAGGCCTGGCAGCAGTTGGTCGGCCACGGCCCGTTGCGCGATGGCGGCATCCGCGCCCAGCTGATCGGCGCCGTACTCGGCAGCCAATCGCAGATCGAGCTGGAAACCCGCCTCGTCACGCCCCAGGGCACCGAGCGCCACCTGTGGGTGGTGCTGCGCCTGCCGGAAATGATCCAGGACCTGCACGCCGTCACCCTGAGCATCAGCGACATCACCAGCCGCAAGCGCATCGAGCTGTCGCTGATCGAGCGCGAGCGCTTCTGGTCGGACGTGGTGCTGGCCGTGCCGGACACCCTCTACGTGCACGACATCGGCAACCGCAAGGTCATGCTCAGCAACAACCGCCTCGGCCAGCAGCTCGGCTACAGCCGCAGCGAGCTCAAGGAGATGGGCGAGCGCTTCTGGGAGCAGGTGCTGCACCCGGACGACGAGGAACAGTACTGGCGCATGCGCAACCTGCAACAGGTGGTCGGCGACGGCCTGCTGCTGCAATGCCAGTTGCGCTGGCGCCATCGCGACGGCAACTGGCACTGGTTCGACATCCGCGAGCAATCCCTGACCCGCGACGAGCAGGGCCGGGTCAGCCGCCTGATAGGCGTGGCCAAGGACATCACCGAGCAGATCGAAGCCAGCGAACTGATGCGCGACAGCGAGCGGCGCTACCGCCTGCTGGCCGAAAGCATCAGCGACGTGATCTTCACCAGCGACCGCCAGCTGCAGCTCAACTACGTCAGCCCCTCGGTGCAGCCGGTGCTCGGCCTCAGCGCCGAATCGGTGGTCGCCAACGGCTTCAACACCGCCGTCGCCGACCCACGGCAGATGGCCCCGCTCTACGTGCTGCTGGACCAGGTCAGCAACGCCCTGGGCAACCCCCAGCGCTTGGCCGAACTGCGCGCCCGCCTGCCGGCCCAGCTGTTCCTCTTCGACTGCCTGCGCGCCGACGGCCGCAAGATTCCCGTGGAACTGCGCATCATGCTGATGTGGGACGAACACGGGCAGTTCGAAGGGCTGCTCGGCGTCGGCCGCGACATCAGCCAGCAACGCCGCGCCGAGAAGGACCTGCGCATGGCGGCGACGGTGTTCGAGCACTCCACCTCGGCCATCCTGGTCACCGACCCGGCCGGCTATATCGTCCAGGTCAACGAAGCCTTCAGCCGCATCACCGGCTATTCCTCGGCCGAAGTGCTCGACCAGCTGCCCTCGGTGCTCACCGCCGACCGCCAGCAGGCCACCCAGCTCAACTACATCCTCGGCCAACTCAACCAGCGCGGCAGCTGGGAGGGCGAAGTCTGGCTCAAGCGCCGCCAGGGCGATGCCTATCCCTCGTGGATCGGCATCACCGCAGTGCACGACGAGGAAGGCGACCTGGTCAGCTACGTGTGCTTCTTCAGCGACATCAGCGAGCGCAAGGCCAGCGAGCAGCGCATCCACCGCCTGGCCTACTACGACGCCCTCACCCACCTGCCCAACCGCACCCTGTTCCAGGACCGCCTGCACACCGCGCTGCAGCACGCCGAGCGGCACCAGGAGTGGGTGGTGCTGATGTTCCTCGACCTCGACCGTTTCAAGCCGATCAACGACTCCCTCGGCCATGCCGCCGGCGACCGCATGCTCAAGGACGTGGCCATCCGCCTGGCGGCCTGCGTCGACGACGACGACACCGTGGCGCGCATGGGTGGCGACGAATTCACCCTGCTACTGCAACCTCGCGCCACCCGCGAAGGCGCGCTGAACCGCGCCATCAGCGTGGCCGAGCAGATACTCGCCAGCCTGGCCCGCCCCTTCGTGCTGGAAGGCCGCGAGTTCTTCGTTACCGCCAGCATCGGCATCGCCCTCAGCCCCCAGGACGGCCGCGAGCTGAGCCAGCTGATGAAGAACGCCGACACCGCGATGTACCACGCCAAGGAACGCGGCAAGAACAACTTCCAGTTCTACCAGGCCGAAATGAACGCCCGCGCCCTGGAGCGCCTGGAGCTGGAGGGCGACCTGCGCCACGCCCTGGAGCAGCGCGAATTCATCCTCTATTACCAGCCGCAGTTCTCCGGCGACGGCAAGCGCCTCACCGGCGTCGAGGCGCTGCTGCGCTGGCAGCACCCCAAACGCGGCCTGGTGCCGCCCAACGACTTCATCCCGGTGCTCGAAGAACTCGGCCTGGTGGTGGACGTCGGCGACTGGGTGGTGCGCGAAGCCTGCCGCCAGCTCAAGCACTGGCACCAGCAGAAGATGCGCCTGCCGAAGATCTCGGTGAACATCTCCGCGCGCCAGTTCGCCGACGGCCAGTTGGTGGAACGCATCTCCGGAATCCTCGCCGACAGCGGCCTGCCGCCCGCCTGCCTGGAGCTGGAGCTGACCGAATCCATCCTCATGCGCGATGTCAGCGAAGCGATGCAGATTCTCGCCAGCCTCAAGCGCCTGGGCCTGTGCATCGCGGTGGACGACTTCGGCACCGGCTACTCTTCGCTCAACTACCTCAAGCAGTTCCCCATCGATGTGCTGAAGATCGACCGCAGCTTCGTCGACGGCCTGCCCGACGGTGAGCGCGATGCGCAGATCGCCCGCGCCATCATCGCCATGTCCCACAGCCTCAACCTCGCGGTGATCGCCGAAGGCGTCGAGACCCACGCCCAGCTGGAGTTCCTCCGCGAACACGGCTGCGACGAGGTGCAGGGCTACCTCTTCGGCCGCCCCATGAGCCCCGAGCAGTTCGAGGCCCAGTTCGGCGGCGCCGCGCTGTTCATGCTCAGTTGAGCACCTCGAACCACCAGGCCAGCCCCACGCAAGAGCCCCGCTAAATGCGGGGCTCTTGCGTTGCAGCGGGACCGTTCCGGGCAAACACCGTCAGGCGGGGATCGGCTTGACCACCAGGAAGTGCCGCACGCTGTAGTACGCCTGCGAATCCTGCCAGCCCAGGCGCGAGAGGCTGTCCATGCCGGCCTGCCAGGCGTCGTTGTCGAACAGCGCCTCTACCGTGCGCTGGTTGCTGAAGGCGCAGAAGAAGTGGCGGAACCAGTGGATGCGTGCGTCCAGCGGCTGGGCGCGGATCTGCGTCTCGATACTGGGGAACAGCTCGGCGGGCAGCTCCGGCACCTTGCCATCGGCGCCCCGCAGGCCGAGGTTGCCCAGGTGCGCCTCGAAGCGCTGCTCGCCCACCTGCCAGGTCTCCACCATCACCTGCTCCTCGTCGACATGGCCCCACAACGCCGAGAGCAGCACGTGGAAGCTGTTGCGGCAGAAGTTCTGCCAGGCGTCCTGCAAACCCGACTCGCCCTCGCCCAGGCCGACGAAGGCTTCCTGGAACTGGCGGTTGTCGTCTTCCAGCAGCACATCCACGTTCAGCCGTCCGGTCTGCTCGCCGGGGTACCAGGTGGCGCGGATGGCCGGCAGCCGGCCCCCGGGGGCGACCCAATCGTCGTGCACGACGAACTCGACGCCATGGGACTCAAACAGTGCAGCCAGACGCTGCGTAACGAATACCGGTTCCATCTTCGATCCTTGTGCAATGATGGCGCCCGACGCGGGCCGAAACGGCGCGTAGATTACCTTGCTTCAGCGGCCCGAGCGGGGCGCCGATCAATGAATGCGATAGGACTCCGGCATGCCCCACCCTCCTATGTCCAGCGTCCGGTGGCCGCGGTGAAGCCGCCCATTTGCGCGCTCTGCCACAAGCCCTGTGTGTGCGACGGCCTGGCCGATTGCGGGCGCTGGATCACCTTCGCCGACTACCGGCCCCTGCCACCCGGCGCCGCAGGGCACCCGGCCGGGCTCGAATGGTTTTGCCGCCAGCACCGGGACGCCGCGGCGGAATGCTCGGGGCTCGCCAGCGAACAGGCCATGGCCTGGCTGACCGCCCACCACGGTGACCCCGCGCCAAGCAGCAGCCGGCCCTCGGCAGCGGAGCTATGGGTCACGGATATCGGCCCACAGCCGATCAAGGTGCTCGCGCTCTTGAGGCAGGCCGACCAGCTCTCGCCCGCCCAGGCCCGACAGCGCATGCAGCCTGGCAGCTTCCGGGTTTTGAGCGCCGATCCACACAGTCTCAGGCGCTGGCATGAGATCTTCTCGGCCACTGGCGCACAGATGGAGTACCGCTGCCCATGAACCGACACTTCGCCGGGCTCGCCCTGCTGCTGGCCCTGCCAGCGCTCCACGCCGAGGCCGCCGCCCCGAAGGACCACCCGCTCTTCGATGCCGCCTTCACCGAGGGCTACCAGGTGCAGGTGGAGGGCCAGGACTACCGCCTCCATACACAGGCCATCGGCGAGCTGGAGCTGCCCACCGGGCAACTGGTGGCCTGCGACCCGCTGGTGAGTTGCGACGGCCCCTTCACCCAGGCCGTGCCCAAGGGCCGCTATCCGCTGCAGCTGGCCATCGCACGGATCGGCGATGACGAGCGCGTGGCCTTCGCCCGCATCGTCTTCGCCCCCGGCCCGGCGACCCGCTGGGAGATGGCCCTGGTGAAAGGCCAGGACCCGATCACCCTGGGCCCGGACGAGTTCTTCGGCTACGGGGTGGACAGCGGCACCGGCGGCTTCATGGACGCCGCCGCCCTGCGCAGCTACGAGGCCCGCCGAGACCAGGAAGGCGAGGCCTTCGACGAGCGCCTGTTCGCCGAACTGGACAAGACCTACCAGCACACCCGCAGCTGGTACCTGCTGCCGACCGACGCCGGCAATGTGGCGTTCTTCTCCAGCGGCTACGGCGACGGCGCCTACCCCAGCTACTTCGGCTACGACGCCGACGGCCGGCTGGTGGCGGTGGTGACCGATTTCCTGTTGCTGCCTGAGCGCTGACAGCGAGCTGGAAGCTGCAAGCTGCAAGCTGCAAGCTGCAAGCTGCAAGCTGCAAGCTGCAAGCTGCAAGCTGCAAGCTGCAAGCTGCAAGCTGCAAGCTGCAAGCTGCAAGCTGCAAGCTGCAAGCTGCAAGCTGCAAGCTGCAAGCTGCAAGCTGCAAGCTGCAAGCTGCAAGAGCCTGGGGGATCGGCGGATACCGTCAACACCTGGGCTTATTTGTCTCCGCAGCCCGGGCGTAGGGTGGACCACGCTTCACCGGTCCACCCTTCGAGGTCATGCCGAACACCGCTCCACCTCGCCGCGAAACCAGTTTCGTGATCCCCGACAGGCCCGTACCGGGGGCCTTGCCGTAAGATCGCGCCATCACCGCCCAGCGCCCCGCCCGACCAGCCCGCCATTGACCGGCGACGACGAGACAAGGAGCCCGCCATGTCCTGGTGGAAACGCTTTACCCGCAACGCCGATACCCGCCAGACCACCCCAGCCGCCCCGACCGCCGAGGCGCAGGCTGCCCCCGAACAAACCAGCATCGAGCTGCGCCAGGGCACTGCCGAGTTCGAGCGCTTCATCACCGAGGCCGAGCTGGAACAAGGCAACCTCGCCCATGGCGCCGAGCACCTGGCCGAGCTGCTGAAGTTCGCCCCGGGCAACCCCGAATGGCTGGCCCTGGCCGAACGCTACCTGCAAACCGCCGGCACCCCGGCTGAAGCCGTGCTGCTGCCGCCGAGCGATCAGCGCTACGCCGCCACCGAGGCCCTGCGTTGCTGGATCATGGCCCGCGAAGGGCGGGTCGCCGACGCGGTGGACCTGCTCCTGCACGTCATCGACGCCACCCCCGAAAGCGACTACCTCGACGCCTGGGCCCTCGGCTGGCTGGAACCGGCCGGCGCCCTGGAGCAGCTGGATGCCGACCTGCAGATGCGCCTCTACGGCCGCGTCATCCAGCGCACCCCGGAAGCCCGCGAAGCCACCGCCCACGACCTCGCCAACACCCGCCGCTGGGCCGCACTGGCCAGTCGCATCCAGCCTTCGGACGATTTCGTCGCCCAATGGGCCATGCTGCACATCGGCCTGCTGCGCCGCGCCGCCCTGTTCGACCAGGCCTTGGAACTGGCCGGCCCAGTGCAGCAACAGGACTGGCACCAGGCGACCGCACGGGGCCTGGTGCTGCGCCAGCAGGGCCGCCCGGCGGAGGCCGACCAGGCCTTCAGCCAGGCCATGCAGCAGCAACCGGAGGAGCTCAGCACCTACCTGGAGGCCGGCGACACCTGGTTGGAGAACCAGGGCTGGGCCCAGGCGATCAGTTGGTACGACCAGGCCCTGGCGCTGCACCCGGAACATGCCTGGGCCGCCCCCTCGCGGGACTACTGCCAGTGGCGCGCCACGGGCGACGACGCCCTGCTGCAGCGGGTGATCGACGCCGCCAAGGCCGATAACGAGCGCGCCTACCAGCTGTGGTTCCTCGCCAGCGGCGCCCCGCCCCAACCCAACGACGCCAGCGCCAACGTCCTGCGCAAGATCCGCGACAGCCTGCTCGATGGCAGCTACAACGGCTCGCCCGGCGACAGCATCACCCTGCGCACCAGCTCCCTGGAGGCGCCGAGCAACGTCCTCGCCATCACCCTGGAGCTCGCCGCCCATGGCCTGGCCGGTTGCAAGGTGGAGGTCACCGCCGAATCCATCGCCCAGCCCGACCCGCGCCAGCCCCTGGGCCCGGTCGCCCACCGGCTCTGGCGCTACGAGGGCGACCAGGCGCAACCGGCTCTGCCGCCGCCGGGAGCAAAGGTCAGCGCGCTGATCGCCGGGCTCGCAGCCAAGCCTTATGCCCGCGCCAACTGGGCCCAGGCCAGCCATGTGGCCGCCGGCCTGGAGGCTGACGAAGCGTTGCAGGTGCTGGCGACCCTGGTGCACCCGCCGGCGGTGCCCGACCGCTCGATCTCCGCACTGGTCTGGCTCACCCGTGTACAAAGCGCCGCCGCCCAGGTGCTGGCCCATCTCGACGGTGGCTGGGAAGGCTCGCGGCGCCGCGAACTGCTGCTCTGCGCCCTGTTCGGGCCCAGTGACTGGACCACGGTGGCGGCCATCCGCGTGCTGGCGGCCATCGCCCACGACGAACCGGCCCATGCGTTGGACATCCACACCTGCTTCGAACAGCTGGAAAGCCAGCGCCCCGACGACGGCTACTGCTGCTGGCTGGAGCCGCTCTACGAGAGCTGGCAGCAGCTGCCGCTGCTGTTCGACCATGAGCGCGAGACCCTGCGCCAGAAGCTCGCCCAGTTGCAGGAAGACGACAGCGATTCCGCGTGAATGCCACTTGTCTGTCGTATGACCGACCTTCATGTGTCAGCCAACGACCTATGAGTTAGAATGCGCGCCTTTCCACGTACCGATCCCTGAGAGGACCGCCATGTTCAGCCGTGATTTGACCCTCGCCCGCTACGATGCAGACCTCTTCGCCGCGATGGAGCAGGAAGCCCAGCGCCAGGAAGAGCACATCGAACTCATCGCCTCCGAGAACTACACCAGCCCGGCGGTGATGGAAGCCCAGGGTTCGGTACTGACCAACAAGTACGCCGAGGGTTACCCGGGCAAGCGCTACTACGGCGGTTGCGAGTACGTCGACGTCGTCGAGCAACTGGCCATCGACCGCGCCAAGGAACTGTTCGGTGCCGACTACGCCAACGTCCAGCCCCACGCCGGTTCCCAGGCCAACGCCGCCGTCTACCTGGCCCTGCTGTCGGCCGGTGACACCATCCTCGGCATGAGCCTGGCCCACGGCGGTCACCTGACCCACGGCGCCTCCGTCTCCTCCTCCGGCAAGCTGTACAACGCCGTGCAGTACGGCATCACCGACGCCGGCCTGATCGACTACGACGAAGTCGAGCGCCTGGCCGTCGAGCACAAGCCGAAGATGATCGTCGCCGGCTTCTCCGCCTATTCGCAGGTCCTGGACTTCGCCCGCTTCCGCGCCATCGCCGACAAGGTAGGTGCCTACCTGTTCGTCGACATGGCCCACGTGGCCGGCCTGGTCGCCGCCGGCGTATACCCGAACCCGGTGCCCTTCGCCGACGTGGTCACCACCACCACCCACAAGACCCTGCGCGGCCCGCGCGGCGGCCTGATCCTCGCTCGCAAGAACGAAGAGATCGAGAAGAAGCTGAACTCCGCCGTCTTCCCCGGCGCCCAGGGTGGCCCGCTGGAGCACGTCATCGCCGCCAAGGCCGTGTGCTTCAAGGAAGCCCTGCAGCCCGAGTTCAAGACCTACCAGCAGCAAGTGGTGAAAAACGCCCAGGCCATGGCCCAGGTGTTCATCGACCGCGGCTTCGACGTAGTCTCCGGCGGTACCCAGAACCACCTGTTCCTGCTGTCCCTGATCAAGCAGGACATCACCGGTAAGGACGCCGACGCCGCCCTGGGTCGTGCCTTCATCACCGTGAACAAGAACTCGGTACCCAACGACCCGCGCTCGCCCTTCGTCACCTCCGGCCTGCGCATCGGCACCCCGGCCGTCACCACCCGTGGCTTCAAGGAAGTCGAGTGCCGCGAGCTGGCCACCTGGATCTGCGACATCCTCGAGAACATGGGCGACGAGTCCGTGGTCGACCGCGTTCGCGAACAGGTCAAGGCCGTCTGCGCCAAGCTGCCGGTCTACGGCAACTAAGCGTCAGCGCTGACGAAAAAGCCCGGCTTATGCCGGGCTTTTTTGTGCCTGTCGCACAGGCCGTGGGAGCGCTGCGCGGCCCTTGGCAAATGAATTCGCCCCTACAGGCACGGGGTATCTCGGGGGTGGATGGCGCTCTTTTCATCCACCAGCGGAGCCGAACCGGGCTCCGCTGCGGTGGACCGGTGAAGCGTGGTCCACCCTACACTTGCCGGACACAACGTGCCGGCGGCCCTTGGCGAATGAGTCCGCCCCTACCGGCACGGGGTACGTCGGGGTGTAGGGTGGATGGCGCTCTTTTCATCCACCAGCGGAGCCGAACCGGGCTCTGCTGCGGTGGACCGGTGAAGCGTGGTCCACCCTACACTTGCCGGACACAACGTGCCGGCGGCCCTTGGCGAATGAGTTCGCCCCTACAGGCACGGGGTACGTCGGGGTGTAGGGTGGATGGCGCTTTTTCCATCCACCATGGGGATTGCCGGCCGCCCCGATGGTGGGCTGAAGCCCACCCTACGCTCTACGAATACCGACCGTAGCCCGGGCTTCAGCCCGGGAACGCCCCCTCAGAAACCGAATGTCGCCGACACCAGCCAGGTGCGTGGGGTGGAGAGGGTGAGGCCGGTGGCGGTGCCGTCGGGGACGTTGGCGGAGGCCCAGTAGGCCTTGTCCATGACGTTCTCCACGCTGGCGCGCAGGGTCACGTCCGTCTCGCCCACGGCGAAGGCGTAGCGCGCGCCCAGGTCGTAGCGCTGCCAGGCGTCGGCCTTCTGGGTGTTGGCCTGGTCGAGGTACTGGGCGCCGGTGTGGATGGCCCGCGCGGTGAGGGTCAGCCCCTGCACCTGGGGCAGGTCCCATTCCAGGCCGAGGTTGGCATTGAGGATGGGCGCGCCGATGGCGCGGTTGCCGTCGTTGGTGCCATTGGCGGTGCGGGTCAGTTCGGCGTCCAGCAGCATGGCGCCGCCCAGTACGCGCACGCCTTCCAGCGGTTCGCCGAATAGGTTCAGCTCCAGGCCCTGGTTGCGTTGCTCTCCATCGGGGCGCAGGTAGCCGTTCTCGGTGTAGTAGGCGGGCTTCTCGATGCGGAACAGGCTGAGGGTGGTGACGAGGCTGCCCCTGTCGTACTTGATGCCCGCCTCCACCTGCTTGCTGCGGTAGGGCGCGAACACCTGGCCGGCGTTGTTGGCCGTCTCCGGGGCGGTCTGGCCCTGGGTCAGGCCTTCCATGTAGTTGGCGTAGAGCGACAGTGCCTCGGTGGTGCGCCAGACCACGCCCAAGGCCGGCGAGGTGGCGCTTTCGTCATAACGCTGGTCGGGCTCGCCCGGCTCGGAGCTGTCCACCTCAACCCGCTGCAGACGCGCGCCCAGGGTCAGCAGCACCTGGTCGTCGGCGAAGCTCAGGGTGTCGGCCAGCGCCAGGCTGGAGAGCACGCTCTCGGTGTGGGTCGGGTTGTCGGCGGCCGTGGGCGTGAGCGGCACCGGCAGGGTCACCGGGTCGAACAGGTTGCTCACGCCATTGGCGTAGCGCGCACCGCTGTTGTCGAAGGTCATGTCGAAACGGTTGAGGCTGAGGTTGAGGGTGTGCCCCACCGAGCCCGTGGAGAACCAGTTGCGCAGGCCCACAGTGGCCGTACGCACCTCCTCCTCACGCTGGAAGGCCCGCGGGCTGACCACGAAGCGCCCGGCGTCGTTGGTCAGCTGCACCGCATGGCGGAGGAAGTCGTAGTCGCCCCGGCGCGCACCGGCGGCGGCGTAGAGCATCAGCGACTCGCTCAGGTCGTACTCGCCGCGCAGGGCGCCGAAGGTGTCCTTGGCGCGGGAGTAGGTCCAGGGCTGGGCGAAGTTGTGGTGGATGTCTTCGGCGTCCGGCACCTTGACCCCGGCGTTGAGGCCGACCCGCTCCATGGGCCCGTCGACATCGCGCTCCTGGCGGCCCAGGTCGAGGAACAGGCGCACCCGCTCGGCGCGCAGGTCCAGCCCCAGGACGGCGGAATCACGCTCCAGGCTCTGGTGGTCCCACTCGGTGTCGCCGGATTGCTTGACGCCGTTGAAGCGCAGGCCGAAGCGCTGGTCGTCGCCGAAGCGCCGGCCGATGTCCACGTGCCCACCCAACTGGCCGGAAGACGCGTGCAGGGCGGTGAACTCGGTGGTCGGTTCGTCACCCGCGCGCTTGGGTTCGATATTCACGCTGCCGCCGACGCTGCCATTGGGTGCCAGGCCGCCGAGCAGGGCGCCCGGGCCCTTGAGGATGTCGACCCGCTCGACCATCTCCATGTCGATGGAATAGGTGGGCAATACGCCGTAGAGGCCGCCATAGGCAACATCACTGTTGTACAGGCTGTAGCCCCGGATGGAGAACTGCTCGAAGCGCCCGGCGGAGGGGTTGGTGCTGCGCACCGAGGGGTCGCTGGCGACCACGTCGGCGAGGGTGCGGGCCTGCTGGTTCTTTACCGCCTCGCTGGTGTAGGAGGTGAGGTTGAAGGGCGTCTCCATGAAGTCCCGCTCGCCCAGCATGCCCAGCCCGCCACGACGGGAAACCTGGCCGCCGGCGTAGTGATCGGCGCTGGCGCCGCTGCCCTGCCCGGTGATGGCGATCGGCTGCAGCTGCTGCACGTTGCCGCCCTGGTCGGGCACCGGCAGCAGGGTGTAGCTGCCCTCGCCGGCCGGCTGCAGCATCAAGCCGGAGCCCTGGAGCAGACGGGCGAAGCCCTCCTCCACGGCGAAGTCGCCGTTCAAGCCGGCACTGCTGCGCCCGGAAACCAGGGACGGGTCGACGGACAGGCTAACGCCCGCCTCGCCAGCGAAACGGGTCAGCGCTGCGCCCAGGCTGCCGGCGGGGATCTGGTAGCTGCGGCGCGCACCGTCGTCGGCCCAGCTGGCGGCAGACAGGCCGGCACAGCCCAGGGCCAGAAGCAGAGGCATCGCGCAGGGACGGAAGTAAAGGACTGCAGACATCGAAAGGCTCTCTTTTTCGTTCTATTGCCAGTGATGACAGGCGAGCCGAAAAAAAGGGACAGCCCTCATGCAGGCGATTGCCGTGGCACCAGCGACACCCAGTAGCGGGTGCGGTAGTGCAGCTCGATGGGCAGGCTGGCGGCCAGCAGGGCCAGGGCCTTGTCGGTGTCTTCCAGGCGGAAGGTGCCGGTCACGGCGAGGGTTTCCAGCGCCGGGTCCCAGCGCAGCACGCCGGGTCGGTAGCGATCCAGCTCGCGCAGCACTGCACCCAGGCCACGGTTCTCGACGATCAGCACACCCTGCTGCCAGTCGGGCTGGCGGGTGTCGAAGGCTTCCACCCGGCCCACAGCGGAAGCGCCCAGGCCGGCACGCTGACCCGCCTGCAGGGTGACCGGCATGCCCTGGACAGGCTCCAGCCGCACCGTGCCGCGCGCCACCGACACCAGGCAGCCGTGGTCGAACTGGCGCACGCAGAAGCGCGCGCCCGAGGCCTGCAGGCGACCATCGCGGGTCTGCACCTGCAACTCGCTGGCGCCGTCCAGGGCGATTTCGCCGTCGACCAGGGCGAGCTGGTGGCGACCGTCGGTGAAATCCAGGTTCACCGCGCTGGCGGTGTTGAGCTGCAGGCGCGTGCCGTCGGGCAGCTCCAGCGAACGACGCTCGCCGGTGGCGGTGCGCAGGTCGGCGCTCCAGTTGGCGATGGGCATCTGCCGCCAGGCGAGCCAGCCGGCGGGTGCCAGGGCGCCGAGAGCGAGCATGCGCTTGAGGGTGGTGCGCCGCCCCAGGTCCGGGCGGTCGAGGCTGGCCAACGCCAGGGCGCCGGGCAATTGGGCGAAGCGCTGGCGCAACGCCTGGGCCTTCTGCCAGGCCTGTTCGTGGTCGCCGCTGCGGGCGCGCCAGCGTTGCAATTCGGCATGGTCGGCCTCGCGGGCGCCGCCGGACTCCAGCAGCGTCAGCCAGTGCGCCGCTTCCCGCGCCACCTGGCGGGCCTGGGCCGAGGGCTGGGCACTCACAGGTCCACCAGCAGGCAGTGCTCGTAGGCCTTGGCCATGTAGCGCTTCACCGTGCGTTCGGATACGTCCAGGCGCAGGGCGATGCTGGCGTAATCGAGGCCTTCGAGCTGCGACCAGAGGAAGGCGCGGCGCACCGCCAGCGGCAGGCCGTCGAGCAGTTCGTCCAGCGCCTGCAGGGTTTCCAGCAGCAGCCAGCGCTGTTCGGGCGAAGGCGCTTGCGCCTCCGGCAGGCTGGCCAGGGCGTCCAGGTAGGCGCGTTCCAGGCTGCGGCGCTGGTGGTGGTTGATCAGCAGGCGCTTGCCGACGGTGAGCAGGTAGGCCCGTGGCTCCTGCAGGCGCGGCAGCGGTTTGTCCTGGTGGGCGGCGAGCACGCGGACGAAGGTGTCCTGGGTCAGGTCCGCAGCATCCCAGGCGTTGCCCAGGCGCCGCCGCAGCCAGCTTTCCAGCCAGCTGCGGTGTTCGCGATAGAGGGTATTGAGACAGGGTTCGGGTGCCGCAACTGCATCGTTCATGGGTGGCACGCCGGAGGGGTAAATGGAATCAAATGCGAGTGATTCTATTTACTTTTCATCTGCATTCCAACCCTGCGAGTCACCCTTTCAGGCCTGCACCTCGGCGAAACCGGCGCGGATGCGCTCCTCCGGCAAGCCGTCGCCAATGAACACGATCACGCTCTCGCGCGACTCGCCCTCCGCCCACTCGCTGTCCCAGTCGAAGCCGTAGAGGCGCAGCACCCCCTGGAACACCATGCGCCGGTCCTCGCCGGCGATATCCAGCACGCCCTTGTAGCGCAGCAGTGCATTGCCGTGCTCTTCCAGCAGGCCTTCCATGAAGGTGCTGAGCTTGTCGAGGTCCAGCGCCTTGTCGCTCTTCAGCACCAGGGTGGAAATTCGGTCGGTGGAGCCGGCCGGGGTCAGCGGGCGCAGGCTCAGGCCGGAGCCGATATCGGCGTTGAGGTTGAAGCCGCGTACGTCGAGCAGTTCGGCCAGGTCGATACGGCCGTGGTCGACCATGCGGATCGGCGCGCGGCGGTTGATCCGTGACAGCCGCTGGCTGAGGGCCTCGAAGTGGGCGTTGTCCACCAGGTCGCGCTTGCTCACCAGGATGCGATCGGCGAAACCGACCTGGGCCTGAGCGATGGTCTCGGCCAGGTGGCGCTCGGCGTTGGCGGCGTCCACCAGGGTGATGATGCCGTCCAGCACGTAGCGCTCGCAGAGCTCCTCGTCGGCGAAGAAGGTCTGCGCCACGGGTGCCGGGTCGGCCAGGCCGGTGCACTCGATCACCAGCCGGTCGAAGGCCAGCTCGCCGGCGTCCAGGCGCTCCAGTAACAGGTACAGGGCCTTCTCCAGCTCGACGTGGATGGAGCAGCAGACGCAGCCGTTGGCCAGGGTCATCACCTGCACCGGCTCGCTGCCGAGCAGTTGGCCGTCGATGGGCGTCTCGCTGAATTCGTTTTCGATCACCGCGATCTTCAGGCCGTGCTCGGCCTTGAGGATGTGCTTGAGCAGCGTGGTCTTGCCGGCGCCGAGAAAGCCGCTGAGCACGGTGACGGGGATGGGTGTCGGGTACATCGTGATCTCCAAAAGACACGCGCCACGACTCAGCGTGGCGCGTGGTTAGAACTCAACCTGTCTCGCCAGGCGCCGCGAGCGCAGCAGCCTGGCGAAGCACGTTTAACAGCAGCGGATGGGTCGTCCTTTGCCGCCACCGTAGCGCGCTTCCTGGCGCTCGCGGAAGAACTCCTCGTAGCTCATCACCGGTTTGTCCGGGTGCTTGCCCCGCATGTGCTCGACGTAGTTGTCGTAGTCGGGCATGCCGACCAGCATGCGCGCGGCCTGCCCCAGGTACTTACCCATGCGGCTCAGGTCATTGAACATGCGCGTTCACTCCTCAGGCATCCGGGATCGGCTGGAAGGGCGATTCCTTGTCGGTGCGCTCCGGCTTGGCCCAGGCTCTGCGTCCCACCTTGATGGCGTAGAACAGGATGCTGAGGACCACGAAGAGGAAGAGCACGGTCAGGGTCGAGTTGGTGTAGGCGTTGAAGATCACGTGCTGCATCTGCGCCATGTCCTTGGCCGGGGCCAGGATCTGGCCGGCGTCGGCGGCGTCGCTGTATTTCTTGGCCAGGGCCAGGAAGCCCACCGCCGGGTTCGGGTCGAGCAGCTTGATCAGGCCCGCGGTGGTGGTGCAGATCAGCAGCCAGGTGGCCGGCACCAGGGTGACCCAGACGTAGCGCTGGCGCTTCATCTTGATCAGCACCACGCAGCCGAGCATCAGGGCGATACCGGCGAGCATCTGGTTGGAGATGCCGAACAGCGGCCACAGGGTGTTGATGCCGCCCAGCGGGTCGATCACGCCCTGGTACAGCAGCCAGCCCCACATGGCCACGCAGCCGGCGGTGGCGATGACGTTGGCGGTCCAGGACTCGGTGCGCTTCAGCGCCGGCACGAAGTTGCCCAGCAGGTCCTGCAGCATGAAGCGCCCGGCACGGGTACCGGCGTCCACCGCGGTGAGGATGAACAGCGCCTCGAAGAGGATCGCGAAGTGGTACCAGAACGCCATGGTGTTCTCGCCCGGCAACACCTGGTGGAGGATCTGCGCGATGCCCACGGCCAGGGTCGGCGCACCACCGGCACGGGCCAGGATGGTGTGCTCGCCGATGTCACGGGCGGTGGCCTCCAGCACTTCCGGGGTGATGGTGAAGCCCCAGCTGCTGACGGTGGCCGCCACGCTGGCGACGTCGGTGCCGACTACGGCCGGCGGGCTGTTCATGGCGAAGTACACGCCCGGCTCGATCACCGAGGCGGCGACCATGGCCATGATGGCGACGAAGGATTCCATCAGCATGCCGCCGTAGCCGATATAACGGGCATGGGATTCGTTGGCCAGCAGCTTGGGCGTGGTGCCGGAGCTGATCAGCGCGTGGAAGCCGGACACCGCGCCACAGGCGATGGTGATGAACAGGAAGGGGAACAGGCCGCCCTTCCACACCGGGCCGGTGCCGTCGACGAACTGGGTCAGCGCCGGCATTTTCAGCTCGGGCATGGTCACCAGGATGCCGATGGCCAGGGCGATGATGGTGCCGATCTTGAGGAAGGTCGACAGGTAGTCACGGGGCGCCAGCACCAGCCACACGGGCAGCACGGCGGCGACGAAACCGTAGCCGATCAGCATCCAGGTGATCTGCACGCCGGTGAAGGTGAAGGCCGGGCCCCAGACCGGGTCGGCGGCCACCTGGCCACCGAGCCAGATCGACAGCAGCAACAGCACCACGCCCACCAGCGAAATCTCGCCGATACGGCCCGGGCGGATGTAGCGCATGTAGATGCCCATGAACATCGCGATGGGGATGGTCGCCATCACCGTGAACATGCCCCAGGGGCTCTCGGCCAGGGCCTTGACCACGATCAGCGAGAGCACCGCGAGGATGATGATCATGATCAGGAAGGCGCCGAACAGCGCGATGGTGCCGGGTATCTGGCCCATCTCCTCGCGCACCAGCTCGCCCAGGGAGCGGCCGTTGCGACGGGTGGAGATGAACAGGACCATGAAGTCCTGCACCGCACCGGCGAGCACCACGCCGGCAATCAGCCAGAGCGTGCCGGGCAGGTAGCCCATCTGCGCCGCGAGTACCGGGCCCACCAGCGGGCCGGCGCCGGCGATGGCGGCGAAGTGGTGACCGAAGAGGATGTGCTTGTTGGTCGGGACGTAGTCCAGGCCGTCGTTGTTGAGCAGCGCGGGGGTCGCGCGGGTCGGGTCCAGCTGCATCACCTTGGTGGCGATGAACAGGCTGTAGTAGCGGTAAGCGACAAGGTAAAGGGCAACGGCTGCGACTACGATCCACAAGGCGTTGATCGCCTCGCCGCGGCGTAGTGCGACCACACCCAAGGCACATGCGCCGACCACCGCCAGCACTGCCCAGGGCAGGTGGCGCGTGACGCTATTGTTATTGTTCATAGGGAACTCCGAATGGATAGACAGACAAGCTGCCGCACAAGCTTAGCCGCTCCCCGGCGAAACTGAAGTCAGACCTTGGTCTAGAGCCTTCGGCCGCGGTCGTCGGGGTGGTCGGACGGTGTCGAATCCTGGGGGTGGTGAGTGCTTGCACGTGGTGGTGAGGTGGCTGGAGGAGAGCGGTGGGCTGAAGCCCACCCTACGCCCACCCTGTGCCCTGAACCCTAGGCCTGCGCCAGGCCTTGTAGGTCGGGTGCAACCCGACATTTCGGCGCACAGGGATTCGCGGAGTTCACCCGCCCTGCCCAGGCAGCCCAATCACCGGGCATGAAAAAGCCGGGCATCGCCCGGCTTCTTGGTTACCGCTGCCGATCAGGCCGGCTGCTTGGCGTAGCGCGCCAGTTGCTGGTCGCGGCTCATCACTTCCAGGGTGTTGGCCAGCACCTGCTCGCCGGTTACGTCCGGGGCGGAGAAGATGGTGGAGAAGTTCTCCTGGGCGACCTTGGCGAAGTGGGCGCGGTCGCCCTGCTCCACGCCCAGCAGGGTGGCGTAGGCGTCCAGCGCTTCGCCCTGGCCCTGGGCCATGTCTTCGGCAATGTTGTCGAGCATGCCGTTCATGGCCAGCATCGAGCGGCCGCCGTAGCCGATCTTGGCGCCGACATCGCAGCCGTTGGTACCGGAGGTCATGCCGAAGGTGGCGTTACCCGAGGTGCCGTTGGTGGTAGTGGCCAGGAAGTGCGGTGCGAAGCCGCGCTGACCTTCGAACAGCATGTTGCCCCAGCCGCAGCCGTTACCACCGGCAGCGTCGGCATGTGCCGCCACGCTACCCACGCTCAGAAGTCCCACAATCACGCCTTTGACCAGCAGTCGGTTGTCCATTAGCTGCACTCCACAATCATCAATAGGGGTAAATCCGCCTAAGCAGCTTTGGCGACACTTGGCGAACTGTCAAACCAGGCGGCCCTGCCGTGCGCCCAATGACCATGCCGCTTGCGGGGATGTGACGAAGTTGGCGGGCAGCCCTTGCCGGCCTAGCGGATTGGGCGTCTAATCCGCCGCGAACGGGCCTCGCGCCCGGGCCACGTCACGATGAAGACCATGTACGGCCTCCCCCGCCGCTGGATCGCGGCCCTCTTCTTCCTACTCGCATTGACCGGCGGCTGCCGCGAAGAGGCGTCCCTGCCCTTCGACCAGCAACTCTACGTCTGGCAGCGCCAATGGCTGCCCGCCCACGCCGAAGCCCTCGCCGCCAGCCACGCCGACTTCTCCACCCTGCGCGTGCTCGCCTTGCAGGCCCACCCCGGTGCCGGCTGGTCGCGCATCCGCGTCGACGCCCCGCTGCTGCGCGCCGATGGCCGGCCACTGGTAGCGGTGGTACGCCTCGACGGCCAGCTGCCGCAACTGGACGCGCAACGGGCACGGGAGGAAATCACCGCGCTGCTGGCCGACTGGCAGGCCGCCGGCCTCACCCCCCAGGCGCTGGAGATCGACCACGACTGCGCCAGCGCGCGCCTGCCCGGCTACACCCGCTTCCTCGCCGAGCTGCGCCAGGCCCTGCCACCGGGCCTGCGCCTGGGCATCACCGCCCTGCCCGCCTGGCTGTCCAGCCCGGAGCTTGACGCACTGCTGGCCCAGGTGGACGGCAGCGTGCTGCAGGTCCACGGCGTCAGCGCTCCGGAGCAGGGGCTGTTCGATGCCGACAAGGCGTTCGCCTGGGCACAGCGCTGGGCCGAACGCAGCGAGCGCCCCTTCCTGCTCGCCTTGCCCGCCTACGGTGCCGGCCTCATCAGCAGTGCCAGCGGCGCCCAGGTGGAAAGCGAAGCGCCGCTGAACCTGGCCGGCGAGCGCCGCGAACTCAGCGCCGACCCGCAGCAGGTCGCCGCCCTGGTACAACGCCTGCGGGATGAACGCCCCGCCCACCTCGTCGGGCTCATCTGGTTCCGCCTGCCCCTGCCGGGCGACCGCCGCGCCTGGCCCCTGGCGACCTTGCGCGCCGTGGCCCGGGGCGAGCCCCTGGCCGCGGCACTGGCCGTCCAGGTGGAACGCCCACGGGATGATGACCTGCGCGAACTCAGCCTCACCAATACCGGCAATGCCCCCGGCCCGCTGCCGCAGCGGCTGGACATCGCCGCCCGGGACTGCCAGGCCTTCGACGCCCTGCCCGGCTACCGCATGCAACGCAGCGACACGGGCCTGGTGCTGGAGCGCCAGGCCGCCGCCGACCTCGCCGCCGGCCAGCGCCGTGCGCTGGGCTGGGCCCGCTGCTCCGAACTCGATCAAGGAGGAATCCATGTACGCCCCTGAGCGTCGCCCCGCCCGTCTCGCCCTGGCCATCGCCCTCGCCCTGCCGCTCGGCAGCGCCCTGGCCTGCGGCCCGGACTTCTCCATGCGCCTGCTGGACGACCGCGCCAACAGCCTGGCCGAGCTGCCCGAGGGCAACTTCGCCTTCGAGATCAGCCGCCTGGCACCGCCCATCCCCGGGCTCAAGCAGGTCACCGAAGCCAGCCTGGTGCCGCGCTGGGAGGAGGACAACGGCGCCTACCTGCAGCAGCGTGACGAGCGCGAGAAAAGCGAACTGGGCGAAGCGATGTGGCAGCGCGTGCAGGCCCTGCGCGGCCTCGATGACGCCCAGCGGGCCGAAGCGGAAGGCCAGGACCTGCCCGCCGAAATCCGCCTCTACACCGCCGGCGCCGTAGCCTTCCAGGGCGACCCGCCGCTGGCCGTCGACTACTTCCGCCGCGTCCTCGCACTGCCGGACGCTGAGCGTCGCACCCGCAGCACCTGGGCCGCCTACTCCATGGGCCGCACCCTGGCCGCCAGCAGCCGGGCCCTGCCCGCCAGCGACGAAGTGCTCAGCGACGAGGAAATCACCCAGCGCCTGCACGCCAATGCCGAAGCCGCCAGGGAGGCCTTCCGCCTCACCCGCACACTGGCCATCGAGGGCTTCGACGACCCGCTGGAGCTGGCCGCCGCCAGCCTCGGCGAGGAAGCCCTGCTGGCCAAGGAGGCCGGCGACTGGGGCGAGGCCATCCGCCTCTACGCCAACCAGGCGACGCTGCACTCCAACACCGGCTACAGCTCCCTGCGCCAGCTGAGCGGGGAGCTGGCGCGCATGCCCGACGAGCAACTGGTGCCGCTGCTGGCGCTGCCCGAGGTGCAACGACTGCTGACGGTGCGCCTGCTCACCCGGATCGGCTGGTTCTACGACGAACAGCCCAACGGCGAGCAGCACCTGGCCGAATTGCTGATGGCCCTCGACGCCGCCGAACTGCCCAACGCCGACCGTCTCGCCGCGCTCGCCTACCGCGTCGGCCGCTACGACGATGCCGGACGCTTCCTGGCCAAGGCCGGGGACAGCGGCCTCGCCTGGTGGTTGCGGGCCAAGCTGGCCCTGCGTGCCGGCGACACCCCGCGCGCCGCCGAAGCCTACGCCCGGGCCGCCAAGGCCTTTCCCGAGGACGAGAAATGGGGCGCCCGGCGCACCGCCGGCTGGGAGTGGGAAACCATCACGCCGCGTTGCCGGGTGGAAGGCGAAAGCGCCATCCTCGCGCTGCAGCGCGGCGACTACCTGGAGGCTTTCGACAACCTCTACCGCAGCGGCGAGATCTACTGGATGGATGCCGCCGCCGTGGCCGAGCGGGTGCTCACCCTCGACGAGCTGAAGGGCTACGTGGACGCCAAGGTCGTCGCGCCGCCCGCCCCAACCCAGGAAGACCGCGACGCCTATCGCCCGCAACCGGTGGCCGCCTCCCTGCGCGAGCTGCTGGGCCGCCGCCTGCTGCGCGAAGGCCGCTACGACGAAGCCCCGGCCTATTTCGAGAGCGACGAGCTGCGCGCCGCCGCCCTTGAATACGGCCAGGCCCGCGAACAGGCGCAAAGCCGCTGGACCGGCATCGGTCGCGCCGAGGCCTACTACACCGCCGCCCGCCTGGCCCGCCGGCAGGGCATGGAGCTGCTGGGCTACGAGATGTCCCCGGACTTCCACGTTCTGGGCGGCAACTTCGCCTTCACCCAGGTGAACCCGCTGCAGGCCGGCGGGCTGCTCTCCGCCGGCGAGGTGCAGCGGCAGAACGCCAATCTGGCCCAGCCCAACCTGCGTTACCACTACCGCTGGGTCGCCGCCGACCTCACCGAGCGCGCCGCCGACGACCTGCCCCATACCAGCCAGGCCTTCGCCGCCGTGCTGTGCAAGGGCAGCGGCTGGGTGCAGTACAGCGACCTCCCCCGCGCCCAGGCCATCTACCGGCGGTACGTCGAGCACGGCCCTTTCGTGGAATGGGCCGGCAATTTCGGCATGAACTGCGAGGAGCCGGACTTCGAAAGCGCCCACGGCCGCCTGTGGGAAGAACGTGAACAGGCCGTGCGCGATGGGTTCTACTCCATCAGATACGGCCTCGCTGCCGGCGCCGCGCTGTTGCTGGGTGCCGCCGGCGCCTGGCTGTGGCGACGTCGCTCCCGATGAGCGGCAGCCCCGAGCCTTGTCTATAGTTGTGTGAATTGAGCAGGAGCCATGCCATGAGTGACACAGACAACGAGCGCCGACGCTTTCACCGCATCGCGTTCGATGCCGCCACCGAGATCGCCCAGGACGAGCGTCGCTGGAACGTCGAGCTGCAGGACATCTCCCTGAAGGGCCTGCTGGTGGAGCGCCCGAGCAACTGGAACGGCGACCCCGACCAGCCGTTCCTGGCCACCGTCCGCCTCAGCGGCGACACCCAGGTGCGCATGGAGGTGGTGCTGACCCGCGTGCAGAAAGACCAGCTGGGCTTCGTCTGCCAGCACATCGACCTGGATTCCATCGCTCACCTGCGTCGCCTGGTGGAACTCAACCTCGGCGACGAGGACCTGCTGGAACGCGACCTCGCCGCCCTGGTAGAGAAGTAGGGGTCACTCGAACAGGGCATCCAGCGCCTGTTCCAGGCGCGTTACCGCAATCACCCGCAGCCCCGGGGGCGCCTCCTTCGGGGCGTTGCCCTTGGGCACGATGGCGCGCTTGAAGCCGTGCTTGCCCGCCTCCTTCAGGCGCTCCTGGCCGCTCGGTACCGGGCGCACCTCGCCCGACAGGCCCACCTCGCCGAACACCAACAGGTCATGCTCCAGCGGGCGGTTGCGCAGGCTCGACATGATCGCCGCGATCAGCGCCAGGTCGGACGCCGTCTCCAGCACCTTGACCCCGCCCACCACGTTGAGGAACACGTCCTGGTCGTGGGTGGGAATGCCGCCGTGGCGGTGCAATACCGCCAGCAGCATGGCCAGGCGGTTCTGGTCCAGGCCCAGGGTGACCCGGCGCGGGTTGGCCAGGTGGCTGGTGTCCACCAGGGCCTGCACCTCCACCAGCATCGGCCGCGAACCTTCCCAGGTGGCCATGACCACGCTGCCGGGCACCGCTTCCTGGGCACGGGTGAGGAAGATCGCCGACGGGTTGGAAACCTCCTTCAGGCCCTTGTCGGTCATGCCGAACACGCCCAGCTCGTTGACCGCGCCGAAGCGGTTCTTCACCGCCCGCAGCAGGCGCAGGCGGCCATCGGACTCGCCCTCGAAATACAGCACGGTGTCGACCATGTGCTCCAGCACGCGCGGGCCCGCCAGGGCGCCTTCCTTGGTCACGTGGCCGACGAGGAAGATCGCCGTGCCGCTCTGCTTGGCATAGCGCACCAGCAGCGCCGCGCTCTCGCGCACCTGGGCCACGCCGCCGGGGGCGGACTGCAATTGCTCGGTGAAGATGGTCTGGATGGAGTCGATCACCATCACCTTGGGCTTTTCCACCCGGGTGGTGGCGATGATGCTTTCGATGCAGGTCTCGGTCATCACCTTGAGCTTGTCTTCCGGCAGCCCGAGGCGGCGGGCGCGCATGGCGACCTGCTGCTGGGATTCCTCACCGGTGACATAGAGCGCGGGGAAGCGCGAGGCGATGTTGCACAGGGTCTGCAACAGAATGGTGGACTTGCCGATGCCGGGGTCGCCGCCGATCAGCACCACCGAGCCGTCCACCAGGCCACCACCGAGCACGCGGTCGAGCTCGGCGGAAGCGGTGGAAAAGCGCGGCATTTCCTCGACGCTGACTTCGGCCAGGGTCTTGATCTGCGCCTGGCCACCGGCCCAGCCGGCGCGCCCGCTGGGGGGCGCGGCGCCGTCGATGACGGTTTCAACCAGGGTGTTCCAGGCCCCGCAATCGCCGCACTGGCCGGCCCATTTGGGGAAGGTCGAGCCGCACTCGGTGCAGCCGTACATGCGCTTGGCCTTGGCCATCAGCGGACTCCGTCAGACGAAAGCCCGCATGATAGCGGATCAACCCTTGCAGGCGCGCCCGCAGCCGCAGCAGCCTTCCTTGCGCTCCGGCGCCTTGAGCGCCTGCAGGTTCTGCAGCAGGCCATCGCGGCGCATACGCAGGGCCTGGAGGCTGGAACCGTCCAGCGGCTCGCTGCCCTGCTCGATGCGGCCGATGCGCTTTTCCAGCAGCTCGTACTGTTCGCGCAGGCGCGCCGTGCGCTCTTCGGCGCGACGCGCCTCGTACAGGGCCTTGCGGTCACGCTCGGGGGCGGCATTGGGAAGGGTGTCGTAGACGGTCATGGCGACGGCTCCGGAAGGGGAAATGGGCGCCAGACTACCCAGCGCGCCCTCCCGCCGTTTTGACGCCGATCAACGCCTCAATGGCTCTTCAGCAGCTGGGCGATCTCGTCCTTCAGGGCCACCCGCTGCATTTTCAGGCTGTGCAGGGCGAGGTCATCGAGGGCGTGCTTGCCGTCCTCCACTTCATAGATGCGGGCGTCGAGGCGCTGGTACTCCTGCGCCAGACGGGAAAAATGCACGTTGTGCTGGAGCATTTCGCGCATCGTGTCGCGATGTTCGGGGAACTCGCGGTCCAGGGGGTGATGTTCGAGCGGCATGGTCGGGCTCCTCACTGGCGAAAACTCCCTTGAGGCTAGACCAAGCAGCCGCGATGTCGCCGGCCGATGCACCACCGGGAGGTTTTCAGTGAACAGTCGTGGCTGTGCGCCGGCCCCTGGAAGCACTAGGATGGTCCGCCTGACCGAGGAGAACCCCCGATGCTGGAGCTGCGTCCTAGCTGTGAAGCCTGTTCCCGCCCCCTGCCGCCATCGAGCGCCGATGCACGCATCTGCTCCTTCGAGTGCACCTTCTGCGCCGCCTGTGCCGAGCGCCTGGAGAACGTCTGCCCCAACTGCGGCGGCGGTTTCTACCCGCGCCCGGTGCGGCCGAAGGTATTGCTGAACCGCTACCCCGCCACCGGCGTGAGGGTGGAAAAACCGGTGGACAGCCGCGTCCATGCCGATTTCTGCAGCCTGTACCGGCACATGGAACCGCAACATCGCTGAGATGGCAGGGTCAGAACACTCGGTTACACTTTCAGCCCATAACCAGACCCAGGGGAGCGGTACATGAGCCTATTGAACGAATTCAAAGCCTTCGCGGTGAAAGGCAACGTGGTCGACATGGCGGTGGGCATCATCGTCGGCGCGGCCTTCGGCAAGATCGTCTCGTCCTTCGTCGGCGACGTGGTCATGCCCCCCATCGGCCTGCTGATCGGCGGCGTCGACTTCACTGACCTGGCCATCACCCTCAAGGCCGCCCAGGGCGATATCCCGGCGGTGGTGCTGAGCTACGGCAAGTTCATCCAGACGGTGCTCGACTTCGTCATCGTCGCCTTCGCCATCTTCATGGGCGTGAAGGCCATCAACAAACTCAAGCGCGAAGAAGCCGTAGCCCCCTCCGCCCCGCCGGTCCCTACCCCGGAGGAAGTGCTGCTGACCGAAATCCGCGACCTGCTCAAATCGCAGCAGCAGGACAAGCAGCAACCCTGAGCGGATTGCAGCGATGAAGAACGGCGCCCACGGGCGCCGTTCTTGTTTCATGCCTCCGTAGGGCGGGTGAAACCCGCGAGCTCCTGGCACTCCGCATCGTCGGGTTGCACCCGACCTACACACGCCCCGGCCCTGCCCCCCGCCAATGAAAACGGCGCCTCGCGGCGCCGTTTTCGTTTCAGGCTCAGCCCGTCTCGTCGACCGGCCTCAGCAGCAGGCGGTTGACCCGGCGCTCGCGCACCTCGGTCACCTGCAGTTCCCAGCCTTCCACCTCGAGGCGGTCGCCCACCATGGGCAGGCGGTCCAGCAGGCTCATGGCCAGGCCCGCCAGGGTCTGGTAGTCGTCCGTGGGACGGGCGCGGAAGCCCAGGCGCTCACGCAACACGGCGAGGTTCACCGCACCGCTGACCTTGTAGCCCCCCGCACTCGGCTCGATGTCCGGGCCTTCGCTTTCGCTGGCGTCGGGCAACTGGCCGGCGATGGACTCGAGGATGTCGGTCATGGTCACCAGGCCCTCGAAGCCGCCAAACTCGTTGACCACGAAGGCGATGTGGGTGGAGGCCTCGCGCATCTGCTCCAGGGCCCCCAGCACCGACACGCTCTCGGGCAGGTTGACCGGCGCGCGCAGCAGGGATTCCAGGTCCGGCTCCTCGCCGCGCAGCAGTTCCTTGAACAGCTCCTTCTTGTGCAGGTAGCCCAGGGGCTCGTCCACCGCGCCATCGCGGATCACCACCAGGCGCGAGTGGGGCGCCTGCAGCAGGGCCTGGTGGATCTGCTCGCGGGTCTCGCCCAGGTCGATGCGGTTGACCCGTGCGCGGTCGGTCATCACGGTGCGGATCGAGCGCTCGGCTAGGTGCAGCACGCCGCTGATCATCACCCGCTCGCGGCGGTCGAACACCGCGGTGTCGCCCTCGCCGTCCTTGAGCATGTCGGCGATGTCATCGCCCACTTCGCCGGCATCCACGCCACGGCCGCCGAGCAGGCGCAGCACCGCATGGGCGGTGCGCTCACGCAGGCCACGGCTGCCCTGCAGCTTGCGCTTGCGTCGCCAGCGCACCGTCTGGTTGGCCATCTCGATGAGGATCGAGAAACCGATGGCCGCATACAGGTAGCCCTTGGGAATGTGGAAACCCAGGCCTTCGGCGGTGAGGCTGAAGCCGATCATCATCAGGAAGCCCAGGCACAGCATGATCACCGTGGGGTGGGCGTTGACGAAGGCGGTCAGCGGCTTGCTGGCGACGATCATCAGGCCGATGGAGATGATCACGGCGATCATCATCACTTCCAGGTGCTCGACCATGCCGACGGCGGTGATCACCGCGTCCAGGGAGAACACCGCGTCGAGCACGACGATCTGCGCCACCACCGGCCAGAACATGGCGTAGGTGCGGCTGCCGCCCTGGTGGTGGGTATGGCCCTCGATGCGCTCGTGCAACTCCATGGTGGCCTTGAACAACAGGAACACACCGCCGAACAGCATGATCAGGTCACGGCCGGAGAAGGCCTGGCCGAACACCTCGAACAGCGGTTCGGTCAGGGTCACCAGCCAGGAGATGCTGGCCAGCAGGCCCAGGCGCATGATCAACGCCAGCGACAGGCCGATCAGGCGTGCGCGGTCACGCTGCTCGGGGGGCAGCTTGTCGGCGAGGATGGCGATGAACACCAGGTTGTCGATGCCGAGGACGATCTCCAGCACGATCAGCGTCAGCAGGCCCAGCCAGGCGGTGGGGTCGGCTATCCATTCCATGCTCAGGCACTCCCGGGCGAAAGACGGGCACGCGCGAAGGCTGCATCGGCGCTAACGGGGCGCGGCAGGCGGTTCGGCATGCGGGAAGATCGCGCGGCACGCTGCCACGCTCGGGTCGGGCGCGCGCTGGCGCCGGGGGAGGAAGGGGCCACGCCCTGGGTACTCGGGGGTGGTTTACAACTGTCGCTGTCCATTGGGTTCCGGATCAAAAAAACGGACGTGCATCCTAGGACATGAATGCACGCCGTTTAATCGTGGAATTTTTACTAATCGTGTACGACCTTGCTTAGCGCCGCCGGAACAGGGGCCGCGGCTCGATCACCGAACGCCCATAGAGCACGCTGACCCCGGCCAGCCCCTTAAGCGCGTCGACGACGGATTTGTCCTCACGCACGGCAAAGGCATCGAAGCCGCACTGGCGCATGTGCGAGAGCTGGTCGCGCAGCACATCGCCCACCGCACGCAGCTCGCCGTGCCAGCCCAGGCGGCTGCGCAGCAGGTAGGCCTGGCTGTAGCCGCGGCCGTCGCGGAAGCTGGGGAAGTCCACGGCGATCAGCGGCAGCGCATCGGTCAGCAGCGGCCCCAGTGCCTCCACCTCGTCGTCCGGTTGCAGCAGCAGGCCGTCCCGGCCATCACGCTCGCGCCACAGGGCCAGCGGCAGGATCAGCCGCCCGTCGGGCAGCGCCTCGCCCGCCTCGCGCACCAGGGTCCAGGGGTCGTCCGCGATCAGCTGCGGTTCATCGTCGAGCAGGCGGATGAGGTTGTTCATGCCGGCACCTGCTCACGCACGTAGACCCGTTCCTTGAAAGGCTCGATGCCGATGCGCCCGACGGTGTCGACGAAGCGCTCCTCCAGCTCGCGGTAATCCACATAGGTGGCGACGATGCGCTCGATCACCTCCGGGACTTCGGCGGCGCTGAACGAGGGGCCGATCACCTTGCCCAGCGCGGCGGCCATGCCCTGGGCGCCGCCGAGGGTGATCTGGTACCACTCGCTGCCGCCCTTATCCACACCGAGGATGCCGATGTTGCCGATGTGGTGGTGGCCACAGGCGTTCATGCAGCCGGAGATGTTCAGGCTCAGCTCGCCCAGGTCGTGCAGGTAGTCGAGGTCTTCGAAACGCTGCTGGATGGCCTGGGCGATGGGGATCGACTTGGCGTTGGCCAGGGCGCAGTAGTCGCCGCCAGGGCAGGCGATGATGTCGGTCAGCAGGCCGATGTTCGGCGTGGCCAGGCCAACGGCCACCGCCCGCGACCAGAGCGCGTGCAGGTCGCGCTTGCGCACATCGGGCAGCACCAGGTTCTGTTCATGGGCGATGCGTATCTCGCCGAAGCCGAACGCGTCTGCCCAGTCGGCCACGGCCTCCATCTGCGCGGCGGTGACGTCACCCGGCGGCGCGTCGACCCCGGGCTTGGTGGAGAGCACCACGGCGGCATAACCGGGCACCTTGTGCGGCTGCAGGTTGCGCAAGCACCAACGGGCGAAGGCCGGGTCGCTGGCCAGCTGGCTGCCGAAATTCAGGTCGACGTCGTCGAGGGTTTCGTACACCGGCGCATCGAAGGCCGCGGCCACCCGCTGGTACTCATCGGCGGTGAGCTGGGCCGGGCCGTCGCGCAGGTGCTGCCACTCGGCCTCCACTTCGCGGGAGAAGGCCTCGATACCCAGCGCCTTGACCAGGATCTTGATCCGCGCCTTGTACTTGTTGTCGCGCCGGCCGTGGCGGTTGTACACCCGCAGGATGGCCTCGACGTACGACAGCAGGTGCTGCCAGGGCAGGCCGTCACGGATCTGCAGACCGAGGATCGGCGTGCGCCCCAGGCCGCCCCCCACCAGCACCCGCAGGCACATCTCGCCCGCCGCGTCGCGGTACAGGTAGAGGCCGATGTCGTGCATCTGGATGGCCGCGCGGTCTTCCCCCGAAGCGGAGATGGCGATCTTGAACTTGCGCGGCAGGAAGAGGAATTCGGGGTTGATGGTCGACCACTGGCGGAGGATTTCCGCCAGCGGGCGCGGGTCCAGCAGCTCGTCGGCGGCCACCCCGGCGAAGGCTTCGGTGGTGATGTTGCGCACGCAGTTGCCGGAGGTCTGGATGGCGTGCATCTCCACTTCCGCCAGGCGTTCGAGGATGTCCGGCACCTCGGCCAGTTCGATCCAGTTGAACTGGATGTTCTGCCGCGTGGTGAAGTGGCCGTAGCCGCGGTCGTGGTCGCGGGCGATGCCGGCCAGGGTGCGCAGCTGGCCCGACGCCAGGGTGCCGTAGGGGATGGCCACGCGCAGCATGTAGGCGTGCTTCTGCATGTACAGGCCGTTCTGCAGGCGTAGCGGGAGGAACTCCTCCTCGCTCAGCTCATCGCTCATGCGCCGCGCCACCTGGTCGCGGAACTGCGCCACGCGCTCACGCACGAGCGCGTGGTCGTAGTCGTCGTATCGATACATGCAAGGCTCCTCGGGTCAGGCATCCGCCCCTGCACCGGGGGCGGAACAACGAGGTGCAACTATGGGCGGACCCGCGGAGCAGAAACAGCCGCAGATGCGCGATCTAAAACCGGATCAGATGAGCATCGCCTGGCGGCCTTGCTCCATCTGTCAGCCATCCGATCGGCCCTGATCTGATACCCAAAAACCTCAATGATCTGAGCCTGTTTTGTTTTGGCTCGCCTTCCTAGAGTGACGACCCTGCCAGCCCCCGTACTGGCACCCCCTTCCTTGCAATCGAAAGGTTTCGCCATGAGCACTGCAACACAGGAGCCCACCTACAACTACCGGGTGGTTCGTCAGTTCGCGATCATGACCGTCGTCTGGGGCGTGGTCGGCATGGGCCTGGGCGTGTTCATCGCCGCCCAGCTGGTCTGGCCGCAACTCAATCTCGACCTGCCCTGGACCAGCTTCGGCCGCCTGCGCCCGCTGCACACCAACCTGGTGATCTTCGCCTTCGGCGGCAGCGCGCTGTTCGCCACCAGCTACTACACCGTGCAGCGCACCTGCCAGGCGCGACTGTTCGGCGACGGCCTGGCGGCCTTCACCTTCTGGGGCTGGCAGGCGCTGATCGTCTGCCTGCTGGTCACCCTGCCCCAGGGCCTGACCACCACCAAGGAATACGCCGAGTTGGAATTCACCGGCGCCGTGTGGATGGGCATCGTCTGGGTCGCCTACGCGGTGGTGTTCTTCGGCACGGTGATGAAGCGCAGCACCCCGCACATCTATGTGGGCAACTGGTTCTTCGGCGCCTTCATCCTGGTCACCACCATGCTCCACGTGGTCAACCACATGGCCATCCCGGTGAGCTGGTTCAAGTCCTACCCGCTGTACAGTGGCGCCACCGATGCCATGGTGCAGTGGTGGTACGGGCACAACGCGGTGGGCTTCTTCCTCACCACCGGCTTCCTCGGGATGATGTATTACTTCATCCCCAAACAGGCCGGGCGCCCGGTCTACTCCTACCGCCTGTCCATCGTTCACTTCTGGGCGCTGATCACCCTGTACATCTGGGCCGGCCCGCACCACCTGCACTACACCGCCCTGCCGGACTGGGCCCAGAGCCTGGGCATGGCGATGTCGATCATCCTCCTGGCGCCCAGCTGGGGCGGCATGATCAACGGCATGATGACCCTCTCCGGTGCCTGGCATAAGTTGCGCGACGACCCGATCCTGCGCTTCCTCATCGTCTCGCTGGCCTTCTACGGCATGTCCACCTTCGAGGGGCCGATGATGGCGATCAAGACGGTCAACGCCCTCTCCCACTACACCGACTGGACCATCGGCCACGTGCACGCCGGCGCCCTCGGCTGGGTGGCGATGATCACCTTCGGCTCGCTCTACCACCTGATCCCGAAGATCTTCGGTCGCGAGCGCATGTACAGCGTCGGCCTGATCAATACGCACTTCTGGCTGGCCACCATCGGCACCGTGCTCTACATCGCCTCGATGTGGGTCAACGGCATCACCCAGGGCCTGATGTGGCGCGCCATCAACGACGACGGCACCCTCACCTACTCCTTCGTCGAATCCCTGGAGGCCAGCCACTCGGGCTTCCTGGTGCGCTTCATCGGCGGGGTGTTCTTCCTCAGCGGCATGCTGCTGATGGCCTACAACACCTGGCGCACCCTGAAGGCGCCCCAGGCCGAACGGCACGCGCTCGGCGCCACGACCTGAGGAGACGGGCATGGACACGGATACCTTCTACGGCCTGCTGTCCCTGGGCACCCTGGTGTTCTTCTACGTCGCCACCCAGTTCAGCCTGGGTGGCAAGAGCCAGCGGCAGATCGACGAAGCCACCATGTTGCCCTTCGCCGACGACGACCCCGTGGCCCGGCGCATGGAACGCGCCACCGGGCGCAGCAGCACCGGCTGCAGCTGCCCCGGCCGTTGCGATGGCGGCTGTGCGAATCGAGGGGATGTGGAGATGTGAATGGCCCGCGAGCCGTGCGAAACCCTGTGTCGTAGGATGGGTAGAGCCGTGCGAAACCCATGCTGACAGCCCCGCACGAAGCCCTGCCATACCTCGCATCGATGGGTTTCGCTTCGCTCTACCCATCCTACGAAAGAGACAAAGGCTCGCTGGGCCAACGTCTTCTACCAATAATTCTCCACCGCCACCTGCCCGGGCTTGCGGGTCAGGGCCAGGTTCATGTCGCGGGCCTTCAGCACGGCGCGGGTGTCTTCGATCATCTGCGGGTTGCCGCAGAGCATCACCCGCGAATGCTCGGGAGTCAGCGCCAGGCCGGCGGCACGCTCCAGCTCACCGTTCTCGATCAGCGTGGTGATGCGCCCGTTCAGCGCACCCGGTACCTGCTCGCGGGTGACCACGGGGATGTAGGTCAGCTTGTCGGCGACGCCTTCCAGGTGCTCCAGCTCCTTGAGCCCGGCGATCAACGGCTGGTAGGCCAGCTCGCTTTCGTGCCGTGCGCTGTACACCAGCAGGATGCGCTCGAAGCGCTGCCACACTTCCAGGTCCTGGAGGATCGACAGGAAGGGCGCGACACCGGTGCCGGTGGCCAGCAGCCAGAGGTCACGGCCGTCGATGAAGCGGTCGAGGGTGAGGAAGCCGAAGGCCTGCTTGTCGATCAGCAGGGTGTCGCCCTCGGCGAGGCGGCTCAGCTCGCTGGTGAACTCGCCGCCGGGCACCACGATGGAGAAGAACTCCAGGTGCTCGTCATGGGGTGCAGACACCATGGAATAGGCGCGCCACACGGTGCTGCCATCGGCCTTGGTCACGCCCAGGCGGGCGAACTGACCGGCGCGGAAGCGGAAGCCGGGGTCACGGGTGGTGCGCAGGGTGAACAGGCTCGGCGTCAGGGTCTGGACGTCGAGCAGGGTCTGGCGGGTGAACTTCTCTTCGCTGGCGCTCATTGCGGGCTCCTGTCGCTGGAACCCCGCCAGTGTCCCGCAAAGCGCGCGCGGGAAACACCCGCGCGCGTTGTGGCTATAGGCCGATCAGTGCTTGCGGTTGACGGTCTGGGCGGCGCGCAGCACGTCGGCACCGATCTCCGCTTCGTAGGTTTTCCACAGCGGCATCAGGGCCTGGCGCCAGGCGTCACGCTCCTCGGGGGTGAGGGTGATCACCTTGGCCTTGCCGGCGGCGATGACGCGCTCGCGGTCCTTCTGATTCATCGCCTCGGCGTCCTTGTTCACCGCGAAGGTGACCTCTTCGATGATGGCTTCCAGCTCGGTGCGGGTCTGGTACGGGATGCTGATCCAGAACTTGTGGTTGGTGATCAGCATGTAGTTCAGCGAACCGTGGTTGGTCTCGATGACATAGGGCTGGACGGTGTCGATCTTCTGGCTGGCGATGTTCGACCAGGGGCCTTCGGTGCCCTGGATGGTGCCCGCCTGCAGGGCCTTGAAGGCGTCGGCGAAGGGCATCTTCACGGTCTTGGCGCCGAGCAGGCCGAACTGTGCGTCGAGCACGGAGGACGGCTGGATACGGAAGGCCAGGCCCTTGGCGTCTTCGGGCTTGCGCAGCTCGCGGCTGGAGGTCAGCTCCTTCATGCCGTTGTTCCAGTAGCCCAGGCCATAGATGCCCTGCTTGGACATCGAGCGCAGCAGCTCGCGGCTCTTGTCGCGCTTCTGGAAGCGCTTCACGGCTTCGAGGTCATCGAACAGGAAGGGCAGGTCGAACACCTGCAACTGCTTGGTATAGGCCTCGAACTTGGACAGCGAGGGCGCCAGCATCTGCACCTCGCCCTTCTGCAGGGCCTGGATCTCGTCGGCGTCACCGAAGAGGCTGGAGTTCGGGTAGACCTCGACCTTCACCTTGCCCGGCAGGCGTTCTTCCACCAGCTTCTTGAACAGCAGCGCGCCCTTGCCCTTGGGCGTGTCCTCGGCCACCACGTGGGAGAACTTGATGAGGATCGGCTCCTCGGCCAGCGCGGAGCTGGAAAGGACCATGAGCGAAGCGAAGAGCGCCCCGAACAGAGACTTGTACATGTATGCACCTGTGCAAATGGCAACGGCGAAGCCCGCGCCATGCGCGTCGGCTCCGTCTGGAATAAGGTTTTTTTCGGTGGAACGCCCGCTCCCAACCAGCGGGTACGCACCGTTTTTTACGGCGTACCAGGTCGTTCAGGGCAGAGAAATGCCAGATGCCTGGTTATTATTGGAGCTGTTCCGGCGCAGAGAATCGCCATGGGATGGCGGTCCGAAATCAGAGGCGCGGATTCTTAGGCAAAACTGATCAATAAACAAGCACCGCTAATCCCAACCAGCTCTCACTTCCAGCACAATCTCCGCCTTCAGCCCTTTCCAGAGTTCCCGATGCCCCAACTGCTCACCCCTTTCGGCCAGCTCGACCTGGTCCGCGTTCCCGACCAGCCGAACGACCCGCTGCAGGCCTTCGACGCCGCCGACGAGTACCTGCTCGGCCACCTGCATGAGCAGGCGCCCGACGCCGCCACCCGGGTGCTGGTGCTCAACGACAGCTTCGGCGCCCTGGCCACCAGCCTCGCGCCGCACGTTCAGGTCACCAGCAGCGGCGACTCGCACCTGGGCTTCCTCGGCCTGCAGCGCAACCTGGCGCGTAACGGCCTGGCCGCCGACGCGCTGCGCTTCGTGCCGGCCAGTGAAATGGTCGAGGGGCCATTCGACCGGGTGCTGATCCGCGTGCCCAAGACCCTGGCCCTGCTGGAAGAACAGCTGATCCGCCTGCAAGGCCAGCTGGCGCCCGGCGCCACAGTGGTGGCCGCGGGCATGGTCAAGCACCTGCCCCACGCCGCCGGCGACCTGCTGGAGAAATACATCGGCCCGATGCAAGCCTCGCTGGCAGTGAAAAAGGCCCGCCTGCTGGTGGCCACACAGGCGGACCGACCGCGCGTCAGCTCGCCCTACCCCACCCGCTACCTGCTGGAAAAGCCGCGCATCGAGCTGCTCAACCACGCCAACGTGTTCTGCCGCGAGGGCCTGGACATCGGCACCCGCGCCTTCCTCCCGCACCTGCCCAAGCGCCTGGACGCCACCCGCGTGGCCGACCTGGGCTGCGGCAACGGCGTGCTCGGCATCGCCTACGCCCTGGCCAACCCGGCGGCGCAGCTGACCCTGGTGGACGAGTCCTACATGGCGGTGCAATCGGCTGTGGATAACTGGCGCACGGCCCTGGGCGAGCGCGCGGTGGAGGTGCGTCCCGGCGATGGCCTGGCCGAGCAGCCGGCGGATTCCCTGGACCTGGTGCTGTGCAACCCGCCCTTCCACCAGCAGCAGGTGGTGGGCGACTTCCTCGCCTGGCGCATGTTCGTGCAGGCGCGCGATGCGCTGGTCACCGGCGGGGAGCTGTGGATAGTCGGCAACCGCCACCTGGGCTACCACGCCAAGCTCAAGCGCCTGTACCGCGGCGTCGAGCAGGTCGCCGCCACGCCCAAGTTCGTGATCCTAAAGGCCTCCAAGTAGGGGCGCGATTCAATCGGGCGCCGATGTAGGTCGGGTGCAACCCGATATCGCCGTCACAGGGATTCGCGGGTTTCACCCGCATTGCACGAGCCGACCGTCGCGTGGGGTGGACCCCGCCTCACCGGTCCACCATCGGAGCCGGGCCGGGCGCCGCCGGTGGATGTAAAAAGCGACATCCACCCTACCGTCCTGCGCTCCCTGGTACCGCGGGGAGTCGCTTAACCGTAGGTCGGGTGCAACCCGACATCACCGTCACAGGGATTCACGGGTTCCACCCGCCCTGCACGAGCCGACCGTCGCGTAGGKTGGACCCCGCTTCAYCGGTCCACCAKCGGAGCCARACCGGGCATCGCTGGTGGATGTAAAAAGCGACATCCACCCTACCGTCCCGCGCTCCCTGGTACCGCAGGGAGTCGCTCAACCGTAGGTCGGATGCAACCCGACATCGCCGTCATAAGGATCGCGGGTCCACCATCGGAGCCGAGCCGGCATCTTGTCCCGGCTCAGGGCGTGCTCAGCCCCGCCGCATTCATGAACAGCCGCAGCAGGTAGGACACGGCGCCCAGCGCCAGGACGCTGCCGGTCCAGATCGCCAGCAGCCAGCCCAGGCGTTGCCACAGGGGCTTCTTCTCGGGGTTATCCACAGCCATGGTCGCTCTCCTGTCCACTAGTGGTAGCCCTGGTCCGGGGTGACCTTGCCGCGGAACACGTAGTAGCTCCAGGCGGTGTACACGAGGATGAAGGGGATGATGAACAGCGCCCCCACCAGCGCGAAGCCCTGGCTTTGCGGCGGCGCGGCGGCCTGCCAGATGCTCAGCGAGCCCGGCACGATGTTCGGCCACAGGCTGATGCCCAGGCCGCTGTAGCCGAGGAAGATGAGGATCAGGGTCAGCACGAAGGGCTTGATGTTGTCGTAGTTCGCCACCGAGCGCAGCAGGTAGAAGAAGGTCACCAGCACCAGCAGCGGCACCGGCAAGAACCAGAACAGGTTGGGCAGGCTGAACCAGCGCTGGGCGATCTCGCCATGGGACAGCGGCGTCCAGATGCTGACGATGCCGATCACCGCCAGCAGCACCAGGGCCAGCGGGCGGGCCATGTCGTGCATCTGCTCCTGCAGGCGGCCTTCGGTCTTCATGATCAGCCAGGTGCAGCCGAGCAGCGCATAGGCCGCCACCAGCCCCAGGCCACTGAAGATCGGGAAGGGCGCCAGCCAGTCCAGGCCACCGCCGGCGAACTGGCGGTTCTCCACCGGGATGCCTTCGATGAAGGCCCCCAGGGCCACGCCCTGGAAGAAGGTCGCCGCCAGGGAGCCGCCGATGAAGGCCTTGTCCCAGATGTGGCGCTTGTGCTCCTTGGCCTTGAAGCGGAACTCGAAGGCCACGCCCCGGAACACCAGGCCGATGAGCATGAACATCAGCGGCAGGTAGAGGGCGCTGAGCACCACCGAGTAGGCCAGCGGGAAGGCCGCGAACAGCCCCGCCCCGCCCAGCACCAGCCAGGTCTCGTTACCGTCCCACACCGGCGCGACGGTGTTCATCATCACGTCGCGCTCGGAGTCGTCCTTGACGAAGGGGAAGAGGATGCCGATGCCCAGGTCGAAGCCGTCCATCACCACGTACATCATCACGCCGAAGACGATGATGATTGCCCAGATCAGAGAAAGGTCGATGCCCATGTTCAATTCCTCGCGCCCAGGTCGTCGCCACTGGCGTCATCGTCGTCCATGTTCTCGTCGGCGGCCGAGATCGGCCGTGCCGGCGTGCGTTTCTGGCCAGGGCCACCGATGCCCTGCTCCTTGCCTTCGTCGGTCTTCGGCCCTTTGCGCACCAGGCGCAGCAGGTAGCTGAAGCCGGCGCCGAACACGGCGAAGTACACCACCACGAACATGATCAGGGTGAGGCTCATCTGCGCGAAGCTGTGGTTCGACGAGGCGTCGGCGGTGCGCATCAGCCCGTACACGACCCAGGGCTGGCGGCCGATCTCGGTGGTGAACCAGCCGGCGAGGATGGCGATCAACCCGGACGGGCCCATCCACAGGCACAGGTAGAGGAACGGCCGCGAGCTGAACAGCCCGCCGCGCCAGCGCAGCCACAGGCTCCAGACGCCGGCCAGGATCATCAGCAGGCCGAGGGCGACCATGATGCGGAACGACCAGAAGACGATGGTGGAGTTGGGCCGGTCTTCCTTGGGGAAGTCCTTCAGCGCCGGCACCTGCTTGTCCAGGCTGTGGGTGAGGATCAGGCTGCCGAGGTAGGGAATCTCCACCTTGAAGCGGGTTTCCTCGCGCTCCATGTCCGGCCAGCCGAAGAGGATCAGCGGGGTCGCCTCGCCACTGCTGTTGTCCCAGTGCCCTTCCATCGCGGCGATCTTCGCCGGCTGGTGCTTGAGGGTGTTGAGGCCGTGCAGGTCACCGATGAACGCCTGGATCGGCGCCACCAGCAGGGCCATCCACATGGCCATGGAGAGCATCTGGCGGATCGCCGGGTTGTCACGCCCGCGCAGCAGGTGCCAGGCCGCCGAGGAGCCGACGAAGAAGGCCGTGGCGAGGAAGGCCGCGGTGGCCATGTGCGCCAGGCGATAGGGGAAGGACGGGTTGAAGATCACCGCGAACCAGTCGGTGGGGATCACCCGGCCATCGATGATCTCGAAGCCCTGGGGCGTCTGCATCCAGCTGTTGGAGGCGAGGATCCAGAAGGTGGAGATCAGCGTGCCGATGGCCACCATCACCGTGGAGAAGAAGTGCAGGCCCGGCCCGACGCGGTTCCAGCCGAACAGCATCACGCCGAGGAAGCCGGCCTCGAGGAAGAATGCGGTGAGCACCTCGTAGGTCAGCAGCGGCCCGGTAACCGAGCCGGCGAAGTCGGAGAAGGCGCTCCAGTTGGTGCCGAACTGATAGGCCATCACCAGGCCGGACACCACGCCCATGCCGAAGTTGACGGCGAAAATCTTCGACCAGAAGTGATAGAGGTCGCGATAGACCTCCCGGTTGGTCTTCAGCCACAAGCCTTCCAATACCGCCAGGTAACTCGCCAGGCCAATGGTGATGGCCGGAAAGATGATGTGGAAGGAAATGGTGAAGGCGAACTGGATTCGGGCGAGATCAAGAGCCTCCAATCCGAACATTACGGCGTCCTCATAGCTGGTTTCACGGGCACGGCCCTGGGCAGGTCACTCCGGCAATTGGAGCGCTGCTCATGGGAATTCGTTCTTTTTATGTGGAGTTTCAGGGAGATGGCGGCCCAATCGGCCGCAAGCGCAAACCCAAAGGTCGGGCATTGACGCAGATCAATCAGCAGCTAAAGAGTAGCGCTTCGCTTGAAGAAAAATGCTGTGGTCGATTGCCACGCGGCAGGTTGCCGCAGCGAGTGGATAACCCTGGACAAACACGGAGCCGGAGCGGGGCCCCGCTACAAGGTCACTGGACAGTCCTGAACAGCCCGTAACCCACCTGGTGGATGGATGAAGCGTCATCCACCCTACACCCCCGGAAGCCGGTGCACGCCTACGGCCGTGGCGCGTGCCCCGAATCAAGGGCCTGGGGCGTGTCCACGTCCAGCACCACGCCGGGGTCGTCCACCTCCAATACCCGCCAGGCCTCGCGGTGGACAGCGAGCACGGAACGGGCGCCTTCGTCGCCCTGGAGGTGTTGCAGCTCGGGCCAGAAATCGCGCCCGAAGATCACCGGGTGGCCGCGCAGGCCGTGGTGCAACGGGAACAGGATGTGCTGCGCATCGGCCTGGGCCACCAACTGGCGCAGCGTCGCCTCGGCCAGCCAGGGCATGTCCCCCAGCATCACCGCCACGGCCCTGCCCCGGGCTGTGGATAACCCGCGCACGCCCGCCGCCAGGCTGTGGCCCATGCCCAGGTCGGCGTCCGCGCAGCGGATCACCGGGCAATCGTCGGGCAGGCCCAACGCCGCCGGGTCGTCCTCCGGGCGCAGCACCACATGCACCTCATCGAACACCGCCCGCGCCCGCGCCACGCTGGCCGCCAGCAGGGTGCGGCCATCGGCCAGGCGCGCCTGACGCTTGTCGCTGCCGAAGCGTGTGCCACGGCCAGCGGCGAGGATCAGGGCGATGACGGGGGGCATGACAACTCCTGGGGCATCAAAGAATGGGTGGGAGCGAATTCATTCGCGAAAGGACCGCGCAGCGGTCCCAATACAGAGCGGCAGCCTGTCGGCTGCCATCGCGAATGAATTCGCTCCTACAGGGTTTCCCCAGCGTTCCGTCCAGGGAATCAAACCCGCTCGCGCGGTATCGCATTGCGCACCCGCAGGATGTCGGCAAGCACCGCCAGGGCGATCTCCGCCGGGGTCTTGCTGCCCAGGTTCAGGCCGATGGGGGCGATGATGCGGTCGATCTCGGTTTCGCTCAGGCCGCCCACGCGACGCAGGCGCTCCCGGCGCTTGGTGCTGGTGGCCATCGAGCCCATCACGCCGATGTAGAAGGCTTCGGTGCGCACCGCCTCGATCATCGCCAGGTCGTCGATGCGCGGGTCGTGGGTCAGGGCCACCACGGCGGTGTCGGCGTGGCAACCACCGTTGCGGATCACTTCGGAGGGCAGCTCGCGGCGCACCTCGACGCCCGGCAGCTCGACGCCCTCGAGCACCTCCTCGCGGGGGTCGCAGAGCACCACCTCGAAGCCCAGCGGCTGGGCGAATTCGGCGCACACCTGGGCCACCGAGGAATAGCCCGCCAGCAGTAGGCGCTGGGCAGCACCGACGCGCAGGCGGATCACCTGTTCGTTACGCTCCACCCGGGCGCCCTGCTCGCGGTCCTCCAGCAGGGCACGGCTGCCGCCGTCGATGCGGATCTCCCGCAGCAGCCGGCGCTGGCCGGCCAGGGCGCTTTCCAGCTCGCGCAGGTGCGCCTGCACCTCGCAATCGGCCGGCAGGTTCTCCACCAGCACGTCCAGCACCCCGCCGCAGGGCAGGCTGATCTTCGAACGCTCATCGCTGCCGTCGCCGTAGCGCACCAGCGCCAGCGGCTCGGGGAATGCGCCTTCGGCGACACGTTCGAGGAAGTCATCCTCGACGCAACCACCGGACAACGACCCCACCCACTGCCCCGCCTCGTTGGCGGCCAGCAGCGAGCCCGGCGCACGGGGCGCCGAGCCGTAGGTGGAAAGCACGGTACAGAGCCAGACACGCTGGCCGGCCCTGGACCACTCGAGGGCCTTGCGCACGACGATGAGGTCGAGGTGTTGCATGGTCAGTGAACCTTTTCGCTTCGCAGTTGGGAGACGCTCTCCATACCGATGTCCCCGGGCGATCCTCCCCAGGTCTGGCGCAGGTAGTTGAGCAGATCGCGCATCCGCGCGTCATCAAGATCATGCAGGAAACCGGGCATCGGCTGCATGCGTTCGAAGCCGGTGAACTGCTGCTCGCGGATGCCGTCGTCGATCACCCGCAGCAGGTTGCGCGAATCCTCCTGGCGCAGGGTGGTGTTGCCGGCCATGGCCACCGCCACGTGGGGGATGCCCTGCCCCTCAGCGCCATGGCAGCCGGCGCAGAGGTTCAGGTACTCCTGGCGACCGGCCTGGCCGCTGGCGGTGAGCTCGGCCAGCGGGCGGGTGGCGATGGTCGCCGGAGCCGGCGGCTGGTCACCCATGAGGAACACCGCCATGGCCTGGTGATCCACCTCCGGCAGGTATTGCAGGCTGTGGTGCAGCACCGGGTACATCTCGTTGAACACCGAGCCCTGGGCGCTGATGCCGTGCTTGAGGAAGGTCGCCAGGTCGTCGGTGGTCCAGCCACGGGCGGCCAGCGCCTCGGCCTTCAGGCTGGGCGCCAGGTAGCCCAGGAGCACACCGCCTTCCATGCGCTGGTCCTGCTGCAGGGCACCGAGCGCGTTGCGCGGGGTGTGGCATTCGCCGCAGTGGCCGAGGGCTTCCACCAGGTACTGGCCACGCTGCCAGGCCTCGCTCTTGCCCTCCGCCGGCTGCATCTGCACGCGGTTCTTGTAGAGCATGTTCCAGAAGGCCAGGCCGAAGCGCAGGTTGAACGGGAAGGTCAGGCTGGTCTGCGGGCTCGCCTTGGGGATCGGCTCGCGGCTCATCAGGTAGGCGTAGAGGGCGTCGGAGTCCTCCCGGGTGATGAGGTGGTAGGAGGTGTAGGGCATCGCCGGGTAGAGCTTGCTGCCATCGGGCTTCTCGCCCTGGGTCAGCGCGCGGTAGAGGTCATCGGCGGTGTAGTGGCCGATGCCGTGCTCCTTGTCCGGGCTGATGTTGGTGCCATAGATGGTGCCGAAGGGCGACTCCAGCGGCAGGCCACCGGCATAGGGGGCGCTGCCCTCGATGCTGTGGCAGGCCACGCAGTCGGCGGCGCGGGAGATGTAGCGGCCGCGCTCGATCAGGGCCTTGTCGGCGGGCGCTTCGGGCGCGGCGGTGGCGGCCAGGGGCAGGAGCAGCCCGGCAGCGATCAGCAGTGCTTTCATCATCAGCCTTCCTTCACCAGACCCAGTTCCTCGACCACATCGCGCGCGGCGTTGTAGTAGCGGACGTAACCGGTGCAACGGCAGATGTGCTTGCCCAGGGCGTTGTCGATCTCGCCCTCCAGCTCGCTGCGCTTGATCGGCTGGCGCTGCAGCTTCTCCACCAGCACGGTGGCGGCGTTGACGTAGCCGGGGGTGCAGTAGCTGCACTGGAAGGCGAACTGGTCGACGAACTTCTGCTGGATGGGGTTAAGGCTCTTCACCTCGCCCTTGTCGTCGAGCTGGGCGTGGCCCTCCACCGTGCGCACCTTCTTGCCGGCGAAGAAATGCGCGCCGGTGATGCAGGTGCGGATTTCCTCGCTGGTGCCGTCGGGCTTGTCGAGGATGGCCACGCAGGCGTGGCACACGCCCTGGCCGCAGCCCAGGCGCGAGCCGGTGAGGTTCAGGTACTCGTGGAGGAAGTCGATCATCATCAGGTCGTCCGCCACCTCGATGGGGCCGACGGCCTGGCCGTTGATGTTCATGCTGAGCGCGCGGTTAGCCATGGAGGGCCTCCTTGATGCGGGCCGGAGTCAGGGGAAGGTCGCGCAGGCGCTTGCCGGTGGCGTGGGCCACGGCGTTCACGATGGCGCCGACCACGGGGATCATCACCACTTCGGCGATGCCCTTGGCCGGGTCGCTGGGCGACAGCGGCGGCAGGATCTCCGCCGTCTGCGACCACACGGCGACGTCTTTCGCCCGGGGCAGCTGGTAGCGGTTGAAGTTCCAGGTGCCCTCACCCGGGCCCCCTTCGTAGAGCGGCATTTCCTCCATCAGCGCGTGGCCGATGCCCATGGCGATGCCGCCTTCCAGCTGGCCGAGCACCAGCTCGGGGACGATCACCCGGCCGCACTCCATCCAGGAATGGTGGTTGATCACGGTGGCCTGGCCGCTGCCCTTGTTGACCTTGATCTCCACCAGGGTGGCCACCGGGCTGTAGTAGGTGACCATGGCGTTATTGAGCTGGGTTTCCGGGTAGCTGACCGAGACGCGGTCCAGCAGGTGGTAGCCGTTGCGGGTCATCAGGGCGCGCTTGCCGGCGTCGGCACCGGCGCCGTACTTCACCGCCACTGCGTCCAGCGGCAGGCTCTCGCGCACGCCGTTGATCTCGAACTCGGCCGAGGCCCACTTCCAGCGGTTGAAGCCGTGCACGCTGGCGGCGGTGACCAGGCCCAGGTCATGGGCCTTCTTCGCCAGCAGCTCGAAGGGGATCGGCGGCATGCCGCCGGCGCTCAGGGCGCCATCCTTCCAGTGGGCGTCTTCGCGGCGCACCACGTAGGGGTTGAGCGAGCCGTTGTACTCGCCACGGCCCCAGATGCTCAGCGCCGCCGGCCACAGGCCGAAGTTGAAGATGATGCGCGCAGCCTCGCGGGTGGCGTGGCCGGAGTAGTAGGCGGAGTTGGTGGCCGAGGACGGCGACGCCAGCTTGCCCACCCAGCGAGGGTTCTTCAACGCAGCGTCCTGGTCGGCCTGGCTGATGATGTAGGGGTTGCCGCTGGTGACCAGGCCCAGCTCGTGCCAGTCGGTCTCGCCGGTCTTGATCTCATGGGCCGGCTGGCCCAGGTGGTCGGCGGCCAGCAGTGCCTGGGAGGTGGCCATGCCGGTGCCCATGTCGATGGCCACGTGGCGCAGCAGCACGCGCCCGTCGGCGGTGATCTCCAGGCTCGCCAGGGGCGCCTCGGAGCCGGTGCCGAAGTCCTTCTGGCACATGGCGAAGCCGACGCCGTAGAGGTTGTCCGGGTCCTCGGCGTCGAAGCGCTGCTTGCGCTCCGCGCGGGTGCGCCAGATTTCGTGCTGGGCGGCTTTTTCGAGAATCTCGTCGAGGCGCAGCGCACCGGCGGGAATCGCACCCTGGGTGTTCTTCATGCCGGTCTTGAACACGTTCTTCTTGCGCAGCTCGATGGCGTCCAGGCCCAGGCGGCCGGCCACCTCGTCCACCATCATCTCGGTGGCGGCCATGGTCTGCAGGGTGCCGTAGCCGCGCATGGAACCGGCCTCGACGCCGCGCGAGTGGTACGCGGTGGCGGCCAGGTCGCTCTGCGGCAGGTAGTAGATGGACTGCGCCGCCGTGGCGCCGACCGCCGCCACCGAGGAGCTGTAGTTGGCGCGGCCGCCGCCGTCGACGTCCATGTGCGCGCGGAAGATCTGGAAGCTGTGGTCCTGCTTGTTCACCGCCAGCTGGTAGTGCATGTCGAAGGGGTGGCGCTTGATGCCGCTCTGGAACTGCTCGTAGCGGTCGTTGGCCAGGCGCACCGGCACGCCTTCGCCGTACATCGCGGCGAGCGCGGCGTAGAAGACGAAGATGTTGTTGTCCTTGGAGCCGTAGCCCACGGTGTAGCCCGGGTGCAGGTTGAGCGTGGCCACCTTGAAGCGCGACGGCGCCAGCATGTGCGCGGTCTGCTCGGCCACCTCGAAGGGGCACTGGGTGGCGACCACGAAGTGCAGGGTGCCGCTCTCGGCGTCATACCAGCCGTTGCCGTTGTCGGCCTCCAGGGCCGCCGGCTCGATGGACTGGGTGGTGAAGCGCTCGTCGAACACCAGCCAGTCTTCCGGCGGCGCCTTGAGCTGCTGCTCCATGCGCTCGGCGTAGTACAGGCCCTGTTGGGTCAGGTCGCCGTTGATCTTGGCCTGCTGGCTCCACACCGGTTTGCGCTGGCGGATGATGGGGAACAGCATGCTGTCCTTGAGGCTGGAGAACACGTCCGGCTCGAACGCCGTCTCGCCGCCCACCCGCACGAAGCGGAAGCTGCCGTAGGGGTCGGCCTGGTACAGCTCGGCCTTGGCGCCGTAGCGCACCACCTTCTCGTTGAACTTGAGGATGTTCTTGGCCCGGCGGTAGCGGTCGAAGTCGGTCCAGATGGCCATCGCCACCGGGTGGCCGATGAACATCGGCACCTGGCCTTCCGGCAGAAAGGGGTCGAGGTTGTGGCCTTCGGGGAAGCCGATGCCGTCACGGGCGAGGTCCGCCGCGGTGACCAGGCGATCGGGCTTGAGCTCGTCGCCGAGCATGGACAGGTCGAGGCCGGCGTAGAGCTGGTCGGCGCGGGTCGCCTTGATCAGCAGCGCATGGCCCTGGCGCTGGGGCCAGCCGGGCATGTCCTTGGCGCGGATGTCACGGGCGAAGACCTTGGCCCCACAGGCCTTGGAAACGCCGTCGATGCGCGCTCGTGCCTGGCCGCCGGGCGTGTACCAGGGCTGCGGCGAGGCGGTGACCTTGTCCTCGAACAATGCAGCAAAGGCCTTGCTGCCCAGTGGTGCCAGCGTGATGCCGATACCTGCGATGACACTGCCCTGCAAGAAGGCGCGTCGGGATAACTCACGGTTGGACATACCCGATCCTTGGGGCGCGATCTGTGCCGGCCCCTGTTTCCTGTGCGTAGTAATCCGTCGGCCCCGAGGCTCGGGGTCGATGAGAATGGTCGAGAGGGTTTCTGACTCGAAGGTCAGATTCTAATGGAACCGAATCGGCAGACAAGAAAAAATTGGCCGCTCGGTCAGAATAAATTCCTGGCACGAAGGTGCACGCCTCGGGTGCCGGGGCGTCGCGCCGATTTTCGGCGCCGGGGCAAGGTGCTAATCTGCGCATCCGATAGCCTCCTAAGCATTTTCCCGACCTATGTCCCAGGCCCTCTTGCTGCGTCACCACCGCCCGTTCATGGCGTTCTGGTTCGCTCGCGTGTGCACCGCCAGCGGCTTCCAGATGCTCACCGTGGCCATCGGCTGGCACATCTACGAACTCACCGGCAACGTGCTTGACCTGGGCCTGGTGGGCCTGGCGGAATTCCTCCCGCGCGTGCTGTTCATGCTCCATACCGGGCACGTGGCCGACCGCTACGACCGCCGCCACGTGGCCGCGCTGTGCCAGACGGTCCAGGGGCTGATCGCCGTCGCGCTGGTACTGGGCAGCGCCACCGACACCATCAGCCGCGAGATGATCTTCCTCCTCGCCTTCGCCCTCGGCGCGGCACGCTCCTTCGAAATGCCGGCGACCCAGGCGTTGCTGCCCAACATCGTCCCGACGGAGCTGTTCCCGCGCGCCGTGGCCGCGGCCGCCTCGGCGATGCAGGCGGCGACCATCGTCGCGCCGGCGGTCGGCGGCCTGCTCTACGCCTTCGGCAGCCTCTGGGTGTATGGCCCCGTGGCGGTGCTCTACGGCATCGCCTGCTGCCTGATGCTGAGCCTGTCCAGCCGCCAGCAGGTGCTGCGCAAGGAGCGCGCCTCCCTGGACTCGCTGCTGGCCGGCATCCGCTTCATCCGCAGCCGCCGCGACATCCTCGGCGCCATCTCCCTCGATCTGTTCGCCGTGCTCCTCGGCGGCGCCACCGCGCTGCTGCCGGTGTTCGCCAAGGACATCCTGCTCACCGGGCCCTGGGGCCTCGGCCTGCTGCGCTCGGCACCGGCGGTGGGCGCGCTGGCCATGTCGTTCTGGCTGGCACGCTTCCCCATCGAACGCCAGGTGGGGCGCATCATGTTCACCGCCGTGGGCGTGTTTGGCGTGGCCACCATCGCCTTCGGCCTGTCCACCTCGTTCTGGTTCTCCCTTGCGGTGCTGGCGGTGCTGGGCGCGGCAGACATGATCAGTATGGTCATCCGTGGCGCTTTCGTGCAGTTGCACACGCCGGACGAGATGCGCGGTAGGGTCAGCGCCGTCAACGGCCTGTTCATCGGCGCCTCCAACCAGCTCGGCGAGTTCGAGTCCGGCGTCACCGCCGCCTGGTTCGGCACCGTGCCGGCGGTGGTGATGGGCGGGGTCGGCACCCTGCTCATCACCGGCCTGTGGATAAAGCTCTTCCCCACCCTGGCCAACCGCGACCGCCTGCACGGCGGCGATTGATCAGAGCAGCTTGTCGGGGGTGATCGGCAGGTCGCGGATGCGCTTGCCGGTGGCGTGCCAGATGGCGTTGGCCACCGCCGCCGCGACCCCGACTATGCCGATCTCGCCGACGCCCTTGGAGGCCAGGGCGTTGACCACCTCGTCCTCTTCCTCGACGAAGATCACCTCGATATCGCCGATGTCCGCGTGCACCGGGATGTGGTACTCGGCCAGGTTGTGGTTCATGTGCCGGCCCAGCGCATGGTCGGTCTGGGTCTCCTCCTGCAGGGCCATGCCGATGCCCCAGACCACGCCGCCGAGAATCTGGCTGCGCGCCATCTTCGGGTTGACCACGCGACCGGCGGCGATGGCGCTGACCACCCGGCTGACCCGCACCACGCCCAGCGCCTCGTCCACCCGCACCTCGACGAAGACCGCCGAGTGGCTGGCCGTGGAATAGGCGTCGCGCTTGTCGTCCGGCTTGGCGTCCACCCGGGCTTCCAGGGCCGCGCCGCCAGCGGCACGGACGATCTCGCCATAGCCCAGCGCCAGCTCCGGCGCGCCGATGACCCGCAGCTCGCCGTCGACGAACTCCACCTGCTCCCGCGTCAGCCCCTCGAAGGGCGAGTCCTCCAGCTCCACGGCGGTCTTCAGCAGCCGGTCCTGCAGCGCCACACAGGCCTGCTGCACCGCGCTGCCCACCGAGGAGACGGTGAAGGAACCGCCCTGCAGCGGCGCCTTCGGCAGGTGCGAGTCGCCCAGGCTGAAGGTCACCCGCGCCATGTCCAGCCCCAGGCTGGCGGCGGCGATCTGGGTCATCACCGTGTAGGTGCCGGTGCCGATATCGGTGGTGGCGCTGCTCAGGTGCAGGTGGCCGTCGCCATCGATCACCGCGCGGGCGCTGGCCGGGCTCTGCATGGCCTCCCACACGCCGGTGGCCATGCCCCAGCCGAGCAGCTCGTGGCCCTCGCGCATGCTGCGCGGCTGCGGGTCACGCGCCGCCCAGCCGAAGCGCTCGGCACCCTGGGCGTAGCACTCGCGCAGGGCCTTGCTGGAGAAGGGCTTGCCTTCGTTCTGGTTGCGTTCGGCGTAGTTGGTCAGGCGCAGCTGCAGCGGGTCGATGGCCACGGCGGCGGCCATCTCGTCCATGGCGCACTCCAGGGCGAAGACCCCGAGGGTGGCGCCGGGGGCGCGCATGTCCAGCGGCGTGTAGACGTCCAGCGGCGCCAGGCGGTAGCCCAGTTCGACGTTGTCGCACTGGTAGAGCATCCCGGACCACTCCACCACGTGCTCGGTGAAGTCCTCGAAGCGCGAGGTCTGCCCCACCGCTTCGTGGCGCAGGGCGCGCAGCTCGCCATTGGCGGCGGCGCCCAGGCTCAGGCGCTGCAGGGTGCGCGGGCGATAGCCGAAGCTGAACATCTGCTGCCGGGTCAGGGTCACCCGTACCGAGCGCTGCAGCTTGAGCGCCGCCATCACCGCCAGTACCAGCTGGTACTGCGGGCGCAGGGCCGAGCCGAAAGCGCCGCCGACGAAGGGCGCCATCACCCGCACCTGGCCCGGCTCCAGGCCGAATACCCGCTCGATGTACTGCTGGCTGTTCTGCGTGCCCTGGGTCTTGTCGTAGACCAGCAGCGCGCCGTCAGGCTGCATGACCACCGTGGCGGCGTGGGGCTCCATGGGGTTGTGCTGCTCGATGGGCGAGCTGTAGCTCACGTCGATGCGCAGGGCCGCGCCGGCGAGGGCGCCGGCGCAATCGCCCCGGGGCTCGGGCAGCGACGCCGGGGCCAGGTGAGCGTCGTCGAGGGCGGCCAGCAGGTCGGTCTGGTGCGGCTCGGCCTGGTAGTCCACCGTCACCAGGCGCGCGGCGTGGCGCGCCTGCTCCAGGGTCTCGGCCACCACCAGTGCCACCGGCTGGCTGCTATAGAGGATGCGGTCGTTGTACAGCGGGCGGAACGGCGAGCCGTCGGCGGCGTCGGCGTCCTCGTAGGGTTCGTCATAACTGGCGATGGGCGGGCGGTTGGCGTGGGTCAGCACCAGTTGCACGCCGGGCACCGCCTCGGCCGCGCGGCTGTCGATGGCGAGGATGCGTCCGCGCGGAATGCTCGCGTTGACCACCCAGCCATGCAACAGGCCGGGCACGGCGAAGTCGGCAGCGTAGCGGGCGCGGCCGGTGACCTTGTCACGGCCGTCCACCCGGTCATGGGCCTTGCCCAGTGGCGATGCACTCATGCCCGGAGCCCTCCCTTGGCGGCGTCGGCCAGGGCGCGGACCACCGCGCGGCGGGCCAGCTCCACCTTGAAGGTGTTGCGCCCCAGGCCCTCGGCCCCCTGCAGCAGCAGGTCGGCGGCGACACGGAAGGCCGCCGGTGTGCAGGGGCGCCCCACCAGTGCCGCCTCGGCGTCCGGCAGGCGCCAGGGTTTGTGCGCCACACCGCCCAGGGCGATGCGCGCCTCGGCCACGGTGCCCTGCTCCACGCGCAGCGCCGCCGCCACCGAAACCAGGGCGAAGGCGTAGGAAGCGCGGTCGCGGATCTTCAGATAGGCGCTGTGGCGGGCGAAGGGCGAAGGCGGCAGCTCGACCTCGGTGATCAGCTCGTCCGCCGCCAACAGGTTGTCGCGCTGCGGTTCGTCGCCGGGCAGGCGGTGGAAGTCGGCGAAGACGATCACCCGGGTGCCGCCGGGGCCGGCGACGTGCACCTTGGCCTCCAGCGCCGCCAGGGCCACGCACATGTCGGAAGGGTGGGTGGCCACGCAGTGTTCGCTGGCGCCGAGTATCGCGTGATTGCGGTTGAGCCCCGCGCGCGCCGGGCAGCCGCTGCCGGGCTCGCGCTTGTTGCAGGGCGTGGCCACGTCATAGAAGTACTGGCAGCGGGTACGCTGCAGCAGGTTGCCGCCGACCGTGGCCATGTTGCGCAACTGCGGCGAAGCGCCGGCCAGCAGCGCCTCGGCCAGCAACGGGAAATGGCTCTGCACGCGCGGGTGCCAGGCCAGGTCGGCGTTGCTCACCAGGGCGCCGATGCGCAGCCCGCCGTCCTCGCCGACCAGCACGCCGTGCAGCGGCAGCGCGGTGATGTCGATCAGCCGTTCGGGGCGCTCGACGTTCTCCTTCATCAGGTCCACCAGGTTGGTGCCACCGGCGATGAAGCGCGCGTGGGGGCCGGCCAGCTTCAGGGCCTGGTCCAGTTCCTCGGGGCGTTCGTAGCTGAAGGGCGTCATGCGGCGTTCCCCTTGGCAGCGCCCCGGCAGGCGGGCAGCGCCTCCTCGATGGCGTCGAGGATGTTGGCGTAGGCGCCGCAGCGGCACAGGTTGCCGCTCATCTGCTCGCGGATGCCGTCGCGGTCGTGGGCGTGGTTCTCGCTGGCCAGGGCCACCGCCGAGCACAGCTGCCCCGGCGTGCAGTAGCCGCACTGGAAGGCGTCGTGGCGAATGAACGCGGCCTGCATCGGGTGCAGCTCGCCGCCCCGCTCCAGGCCTTCCACCGTGGTGATCTCGGCGCCGTCCTGCATCACCGCCAGGGCCAGGCAGGCGTTGATCCGCACGCCATTGCGCAGCACGGTGCAAGCGCCGCACTGGCCGTGGTCGCAGCCCTTCTTGGTGCCCACCAGGTCGAGCCGCTCGCGCAGCAGGTCGAGCAGGGTGGTCCAGGGCTCCACCTGCAGCCGATGGGATTCGCCGTTGATGACCAGTTGGATCGGATGGCCGACGGCGGTTTGGCCACGGCGCAGGCTGGATAGGGAACTCATGTTGACCTCAGGCTCGTCTCGTCCGGCCCCGAAGGGCGGTGCGCGGGTGTGGATACCCGCATCTTTCTGGTGGACTGGCCGGTCTTCGCCGAGGTTCAGGGTTTCTGCCCGGGCGGGCCGCACGACGAAACCCGAGCTGCCCGTCTGGTCATAAATTCACCGCCCCCAGGGGAGCTGGTATGATGCGCGCCTTTTTTGCCGGGCTGGCAGAAACGGCGCCCAACCGCAGGCGCTGTGCTTGACTGCTATCCAGTCCGGGCCAACAGACGCGAAGACGTCACGGGGAGCGAAAATGCTGGAAAAACTGTTCCAACTCAAAGCGCACGACACCAACGTACGCACCGAGGTCCTGGCGGGCCTGACCACCTTCCTGACGATGGCCTACATCCTCTTCGTCAACCCCGCCATCCTCGGTGAAACCGGCATGGACAAGGGCGCGGTGTTCGTCGCCACCTGCCTGGCCGCCGCCATCGGCTCCACCGTCATGGGCCTGATCGCCAACTACCCCATCGCCCTCGCCCCCGGCATGGGCCTGAACGCCTTCTTCACCTACACCGTGGTGCTGCACATGGGCCACACCTGGCAGGTGGCCCTGGGCGCGGTGTTCATCTCGGCGTGCATGTTCTTCGTGCTGTCGATCTTCCGCATCCGCGAATGGATCATCAACAGCATCCCGCTGGAGCTGCGCTCGGCCATCGCTGCCGGCATCGGCCTGTTCCTCGCGCTGATCGCCCTGCAGAAGGCCGGCATCGTCGCCGCCCACCCGGTGACCATGCTCACCCTGGGCGACCTGACCAAGCCCGAGCCGATCCTCGCCGTGCTCGGCTTCTTCCTGATCATCGCCCTGGAAGCCCGCAAGGTGACCGGCGCCGTGCTGATCGGCATCCTCGCCGTCACCCTCGCCGGCATCGGCCTGGGCGTGTCCAAGTTCGGTGGCATCGTCTCCATGCCGCCGTCCCTGGCGCCCACCTTCCTGCAACTGGACATCAAGGGCGCACTGGAAATCGGCCTGGTCAGCGTGATCTTCGCCTTCCTCTTCGTCGACCTGTTCGACAACTCCGGCACCCTCATCGCCGTGGCCAAGAAGGCCGGCCTGATGCGCGCCGACGGCCACATGCCGAAGATGGGCCGCGCCCTGATCGCCGACTCCACCGCCGCCATGGGCGGGTCGCTGCTGGGCACCTCGACCACCACCAGCTACATCGAATCCGCAGCCGGCGTCAGCGCCGGTGGCCGTACCGGCCTCACCGCCGTCGTGGTCGCCGTGCTGTTCCTCCTGGCCCTGTTCCTCTCGCCCCTGGCCGGCAGCGTGCCCGCCTTCGCCACCGCGCCGGCGCTGTTCTTCGTCGCCGTGCTGATGGCCTCGGGCCTGGCCGAGATCGAATGGAGCGACCTGACCACCGCCGCCCCGGTGCTGATCACCGCCCTGGCCATGCCCTTCACCTACTCCATCGCCGACGGCATCGCCTTCGGCTTCATCGCCTGGGCCGCCATCAAGACCCTGGCCGGCCGCTACAGCGAGCTGAGCCCGGCGCTGGTGATCCTCGCCGTGCTGTTCGTGATCAAGATGGGGTTCTTCCACTGATGAGCCGCCCGCAGTTTGATCCCACAGGCTACGCCGCGCAGCTCGCCGACAAGGCCGAGCGCCTGAAGGCACTGCTGGCGCCCTTCGACGCACCGCAACCGGACGTCTTCGATTCGCCCCGCGAGCACTACCGCCTGCGCGCCGAGTTCCGCCTGTGGCGCGAGACCGGCAGTGAGACCCGTCACTACGCCATGTTCGAAGCCGGGGACAAGTTCACCCCCGTGCTGATCGAGGACTTCCCCATCGCCAGCCGCCGCATCAACGAGCTGATGCCGCGCCTGAAAGCCGGCTGGCAGGCGAGCCAGGTGCTGTCGTTCAAGCTGTTCCAGGTGGAGTTCCTCACCACCCTATCCGGCGACGCGCTGATCACCCTCTGCTACCACCGCCCCCTGGACGATGCCTGGAAGGCCGAGGCCGAGAAGCTCGCCGCCGACCTGGGCGTGAGCCTGGTGGGCCGCTCCAAGGGCAAGCGCATCGTCATCGGTCGCGACTACGTGGAAGAAGAGCTGACCGTCGCCGGCCGCGCCTTCCGCTACCGCCAGCCCGAAGGCGCCTTCACCCAGCCCAACGGCGAGGTGTGCCAGAAGATGCTGGCCTGGGCCTTCGAAGCCATGGGCGAGCGCGAGGACGACCTGCTGGAGCTGTACTGCGGCAACGGCAACTTCACCCTGCCCCTGGCCACCCGCGCGCGCAAGGCGCTGGCCACCGAGATCAGCAAGACCTCGGTCAACGCCGCCCTGGCCAACCTCGCCGACAACGGCGTGGACAACGTCACCCTGGTGCGTCTCTCCGCCGAGGAGCTGACCGAAGCCCTCAACGAAGTGCGCCCCTTCCGCCGCCTCGCCGGCATCGACCTCAAGGCCTACGAGTTCGGCACCGTGTTCGTCGACCCGCCCCGCGCCGGCATGGACCCGGACACCTGCGAGCTGACCCGCCGCTTCGAGCGCATCCTCTACATCTCCTGCAACCCGGAGACCCTGGCCGCCAACATCGCCCAGCTGCACGACACCCACCGCATCGAGCGCTGCGCCCTGTTCGACCAATTCCCCTACACCCACCATATGGAATCGGGTGTGTTGCTGGTCCGTCGCTGATTCCCGCCGGGGTCACCGCCTGGTGCCCCGATCGCGAATGAATTCGCTCCCACAAAAAACGTGCACCGCGCGGGCATGACCGCTGTGTAGGGTGGAGGTCGCTTTTTACCTCCACCAATGCGGTGTCACACGTGAGCACGATGGTTGAGCGACATGTAGGTCGGGTGAAACCCGGCGCGCGCCGCCCTCTCAATCGCGAATGAATTCGCTCCCACCAAGCCGGCGGCGCTGCGCGCCGCTTGGCGACTGAAGTCGCCCCTACAGGACGCCGCGCCAGGCCCGTCCATCCGCTAGCTCCCCCCTCACCCCACGAACAGGCGGTAGGCCGGGTTGTCGCTTTCGTCCCACCAGGGGTAGCCGATGGCGTCCAGCGCGGCGGGCAGCAGGTGCAGCTCGTCGTCGGGAACCTGCAGGCCGGCCAGTACGCGGCCGTCGGCGGCGCCGTGGTTGCGGTAGTGGAACAGGCTGATGTTCCAGCGCCCGCCCAGCTGGTTGAGGAAATTCAGCAGCGCGCCGGGCCGCTCGGGGAATTCGAAGCGCAGCAGGCGCTCGTGCAGGGCGCCGTCGGCGCGGCCGCCGACCATGTGACGGATGTGCAGCTTGGCCAGCTCGTTGTCGGTCAGGTCCAGCACTGGGAAGCCCTGGGCCTGCAGGCCGCTCACCAGCGCGTCGCGCGGGTCGTTCTCCGGGTGGGTCTGCACGCCGACGAAGATGTGCGCCTCGGCCTCGCTGTGGAAGCGGTAGTTGAACTCGGTGATCTGCCGCCGTCCCAAAGCCTCGCAGAAGGCGCGGAAGCTGCCCGGGCGCTCGGGAATGGTCACGGCGATGATCGCCTCACGCTGCTCGCCCAGCTCGGCGCGCTCGGCCACGTGGCGCAGGCGGTCGAAGTTGACGTTGGCGCCCGAGTCGATGGCCACCAGGGTGCGGCCCTCGCAGCGCTCGCGGGCCACGTACTTCTTGATCCCGGCCACGGCCAGGGCAGCGGCCGGCTCGGTGATGGAGCGGGTGTCGTCGTAGATGTCCTTGATCGCCGCGCAGATTTCGTCGGCGCTGACGGTGAGCACCTCGTCCACATACTGGCGGCAGACCTCGAAGTTGTGCGCGCCGATCTGCGCCACGGCCACGCCGTCGGCGAACAGCCCCACCTGCTCCAGCACCACCCGCTCGCCGGCGGCCATGGCCGCCTGCAGGCAGTTGGAATCCTCCGGCTCGACGCCGATGACCTTCACCTCGGGGCGCAGGTATTTCACGTAGGCGGCGATGCCGGCGATCAGCGAACCGCCGCCCACCGGCACGAAGATGGCGTCCAGCTCGCCCGGCTGCTGGCGCAGGATCTCCATGGCCACGGTGCCCTGGCCGGCGATCACGTCGGGGTCGTCGTAGGGCGGCACGAAGGTCAGGCCCTGCTCCTCGGCCAGGCGCAACGCATGGGCCAGGGCCTCGGGGAAGGCGTCGCCGTGGAGCACCGCCTTGCCGCCCCGGGCCAGCACGCCCTGGACCTTGAGCTCCGGCGTGGTGCGCGGCATGACGATGGTCGCCTCGATGCCCAGCTGGCGCGCCGCCAGGGCCAGGCCCTGGGCGTGGTTGCCGGCGGACGCGGCGATCACCCCGCGCGCACGTTGCTCGGCGCTGAGCTGGGACACGCGGTTGTAGGCGCCGCGGATCTTGAAGGAGAACACCGGCTGCAGGTCCTCGCGCTTGAGCAGCACGGCGTTGCCGAGGCGCTGGGACAGGCGCGGTGCCGGTTGCAGGGGCGTCTGGATGGCGACGTCGTACACCGGCGCGCGGAGGATCTTCTGCACATAGCCCTTGAGCAGCGAGTCGGTCATGCCACGGCCTCCCCGGTGACGGCATCGAGCAGGTCGGTGCCATAGGAGTTGTCCACGGCGCAGCGCCAGCTGTCGTCGGCCTGGCGGCGGAACACGTAGGTGGCCTTGCGTTCGAGGAAGGACAGGAAGCCATCGCTGGAGCGCCACTGGATGCGCGCACGGCCCATCACCAGGGCGGTGTCGCCGGTCTCCATCACCTGCAGGTCGCGCTGGCTGACCCAGAGGCTGTGCTGGAAATGCGCGGCGATGGCATCGAAGGCGCGGCGGATGCCGTCGCGGCCCTGGACGTTGAGGCCCGGGCGCACCACCAGCACGGCGTCGTCGGTGTAGAAATCCATCAGCGCATCGAAGCGCCCGGCATTGATCAGCTGGTCCGCCCGTTGCACGGCCTGGACGAGGGGGGAAGGTTGCATGGCGTCTCCTGCGGTTCGCTTGGGGCCCAGGAGACAGAAAGAAGAAACCCGCCTCGAGGGCGGGTTTCTGTGTAGGTACTGGTCAACCCGCCAAGTATGTAATGGCGGTAATAATCTGTTGGCGCAGCATCAGGGAGGTCGATTTCATGGGTCTGGAAATTATTCCTGCCGCTGCGCCAAGTCAAGCGGCGGTTTTCAGGTGAGCAGTTCGGCGAAGGCCTTGTCCGCCTCCAGCACCGCCGGCAACGCCGCGAACAGCGCGTCTAGGTCCACGCCTTCCACCAGCGGGCCTTCCAGGGATTGCCGCGCCTCCTCGGTGGCGCCGCCATGGGCCTGCAGCGCCTCGCTGACCAGCACCGCCTGGGCCAGGATGCGCGGCAGCAAGGCATCGGCCGGCGCCTGCATCGGCCGCGCCTGGTAGGCGATGGCCTGCTGGATCACCGCCGGCAGCTGCCAGCGCCGCGCCAGCTCCGCGCCCACTTCCGGGTAGCCGAACCCCAGTTGCAGCGTTTCGCTGGCGGCACGCCCGGTGGCCCCGCCCTTGCCGCTGTTGAGCTTCTCGGCGAACTCGGGGGCGCCGGTCTGGATCAGCAGTTCGCCGATGTCATGCATCATCCCGCAGGTGAACGCCGTGTCCGGGTCCACACCCTTCTGCTTGGCCAGCAGGCGGCTGATGCTCGCCACCTGGAAGCTGTGCAGCCAGAAGCCCTTGAGGTCGAAATTCGGCGAGGCCTTGAAGGCGCCGGTCACGGCCGAAGCCATCACCAGGGTGCGCAAGGTGTTGAAGCCCAGGCGCATGGCCGCATCCTCGATGCTGGTGGACTCCCGCGCCCCGCGAAAGCGCGCGGAGTTGGCCAGGCGCAGCACCTTGGCGGCGATCACCGGGTCGAGGGCGATATTGCGCGCCACGCCATCCAGGCTGGAGGTCGGGCTATCGAATTGCTGGATCAGGTCCTGCGCCACCTTGGGAATGCTGGGCAAGGTGTGCAGGTTGGAAAATAGGGCTTCTATATCCATGGGACCGCCTCCGTCATCGGCTTGAAAACCAAAGGATAGGCAAGTTTCCCAAGCCTGCCCGGCAGGCCGTCGCCCCGTGTGCGACGGCTCTGTATCAGGGCCTTTCCGGCGGCAGCGGTGCCGCTTCGTCGATGCGTTCCACCAACCCTTCGCGGATGCCGCCCCGGCGCAGCGGCTCGCTGACCTCGTCGTCCAGGTCGCCGATCAGCGCGGTGTCCGCCACCGGTTCCTGGTAGCGCGCCAGCTGCACCAGGGCTACGCCGGCCAGCAGCGCAGTGGCCACCTTGTAGGCCAGGGAGCTGATGTCGAAGTTCTGCAGGGTGCCGTCGTCCAGCCATAGGGAACCGATGCGCGCCAGGGCCAGGGCGGACTGCACCAGCAACAGCATCATCAGCGCCGCGCGCATCAGCTCGCGGCCGCGCAGGGCCCAGAGCAGGAACAGCGCCAGGCCGATCTGCAGGCCGCCGTAGTAGACGCGCACGTTGCTTACCGAGGTGGTTTCCATCAGCAGCATGCCGCTGAGGTTGGCCATCTCGTAGGGGCGGAACCAGTAGGCCAGGCCGAAACCCGCGAACACCAGGATCTGGACCACCAGAATCAGCCGGGCAAGTAGCATCGCCTTTCTCCTCCCGATCGGCAGCGATCTGCAAAAGACCCACCGCAGCGGGTTTCGTTCGCCCAACCCATCGCAAGGTCGGGGCCGCCGGGCCAGGGCCACGGCTAGGCTCTAGCCAGGACCATTCCAAGGAGTCACCCATGCTGCCGCCCCGCCTCAGCCTGCCGCTGCTCGCCATGCTGCTGGGCGCCTGCGCCGCGCCCCCCGACGACGGCGTCACCGTCGCCCCGGCCGCGCGCACCAGCCACTACATGACCTTCAGCATCCAGCCGGTGCGTGCCCCGGGGCACCGCCAGGACCTGGAAGAACGCTTCGACAACGCCCTGCACAAGGCCCTGGAAGCCAAGGGCTACCGCTACCAGGAGCACGGCAGCGACCTGACCATCATCTACGCCCTGGGCCTGGCGCCGGAGCCAGGCGTGACCATGCGACCGGTGGTCACCCCCGGCGGCGCCCTCTACAACCAGACCGAGCTGACCCAGGACGAACGCGCCCGCCTCGCCCTGCGCATCCTCGACGGCTTCGACGAGCGGGTGCTGTTCGAAGCGCAGATCAGCCGCCAGTTGCACGACCCCAAGCTCACCCAGCAAGGCTTCGACCAGGCCGTGGCCGAGCTGTTGAAGGACTTCCCCGCACGGCCGGCGCCTTGAGGCCGCCCAGCCAACATGCGGACAGGGTCGGTACGGGTGGAGGTCGCTTTTTACCTCCACCAGGCGGGGTCGGGAGCGGCACGCCGTTTTCCCTGGCGCGCCCCATTGATGGGTTTCGCTCCGCTCTACCCATCCTACGAGGGCAACGCACGCGTCCCCGGAAACCGGGAAAACTGACCCATATCAACCGGCGTACATCCCGTAACAGCCGCGGCGCGCAGCGCAGCGGCGACAGGCATAAGCTGTCGCCCATTCCACTTCAAGGAGCTACTCCATGCGCCGCGCCCTTCTCGCTTCCCTGCTCTTCGGTCCCCTCTTCGCCCAGGCAGCGGAGACCGTTTCCATGGACGTCTACCGCGACCCCAACTGCGGCTGCTGCAAGGCCTGGATCAGCCACCTGCGGGACAACGGCATCCAGGTCAACGACCACGTCGAGCGCGACATGGCCTCGGTCAAGACCCGCCTCGGCGTGCCCCACGGCCTGGGCTCGTGCCACACCGGCGTGGTCGACGGCAAGTTCGTCGAAGGCCATGTGCCGGCCAGCGACGTGCTCAAGCTGCGCGAGCGCAAGGACCTGATCGGCGCCGCCGTGCCGGGCATGCCCATGGGCTCGCCAGGCATGGAGATGGACGGCATGCAGGACGCCTACCAGGTGATCGGCGTATCGGCGCAAGGTCAGCAGAGCGTGCTGGCCGAGTATCCGGCACACTAGCGCTCCCCTACCCCACACAGCGCGGCCGCCCCTGGGCGGCCGCGCGCGTTTCCGAGGAACAACAATGGATTACTGGCAAGTCGATGTATTCGCCGAACGCGTGCTGGCCGGCAACGGCCTGGCGGTGTTCCCCGACGCCCGGGGCCTGTCGCCCGCCGCCATGCAGGCGCTGACCCAGGAACTGCGCCAGTTCGAGTCGATCTTCCTCGAGCCGGGTGCCCAGCCCGGCGAGTTCGCCGCGCGGGTATTCACCGTGGAAGAGGAGCTGCCCTTCGCCGGCCACCCGATCCTCGGCGCCGCCGCCCTGCTGCACCACCTGCACGCCCCGGGCGAGCACGCCGAATGGGCCCTGCAACTGCGCGACAAACGCGTCACCCTGGCCACCCGCCGCCAGGGCCAGGGCTTCTATGCCGAGATGGACCAGGGCGTCGCCGAGTTCGGCGCCGAGCTGGACGCCAGTGCCGCCCAGGCCTTCGCCGCTGCGTTCGGCAGCGAATGGGACAGCCGCCACCCGCCGCAGGTGGTCAGCACCGGCCTGCCCTACCTGCTGCTGCCGGTGACCGGCGCCGGGCTGGCCAATGCCCGCCAGCAACGCCCGCTGGATGACGACCTGGCGGCCATAGGCGCGGCCTTCGTCTTCCTCATCGACGTCGACGCCCGCGAAGGCCGCACCTGGGACCCCCTCGGCGTGGTCGAAGACATCGCCACCGGCAGTGCCGCCGGCCCGGTCGCCGCCTGGCTGGTACAGCGGGGCCTGGAGCGCCGCGAGCAGGGCTTCGCCCTCAACCAGGGGCGTTTCCTCGGCCGCCCCAGCCGGCTGGATGTACAGGTCACCGGTGAGGGCCGCGTGCAGGTCGGCGGCGCCGTGCAACTGCTGGCCCAAGCGCGCCTGCTGCCGGAGCCGGGCCGCCTCGGCTGACGACCGGGCTGGCGCACCCCGCCGCCAGCTACGACACTCAATGCCTCGACAAGATCAAGGATCGGCACATGCGCTGGCAACGGGCGAGACGCAGCGACAACGTGGTGGATGCGCGCGGCAGCGGCAGTGGCGGCATGCGCCTCGGCGGCGGCAAGAGCATCGGGCTGGGCGGCATCGCCCTGGTGGTGGTGGTCGGCCTGCTCATGGGTGAAGACCCGCTGACCATCCTCGGCCAGCTCGCCGGCCAGGCCAGCCTCTCCACCGCGCCTCCTCATAGCGGCGCGCCACCGGGGGACGACCAGGAAGCGGAGTTCGTGCGCGCCGTGCTCGGTGATACCGAAGACACCTGGCAGGCCATCTTCCAGCAGGGCGGCCGCCAGTATCAGGACCCGAAACTGGTGCTGTTCAACGGCGGCGTGCAATCGGCCTGCGGCTTCGCCTCCTCGGCGGTCGGCCCCTTCTACTGCCCCGGCGATCGCCAGGTGTACCTGGACCTGGACTTCTTCCGCGAAATGGCCCAGCGCTTCTCCGCCGCCGGCGACTTCGCCCAGGCCTATGTCATCGCCCACGAGGTGGGCCACCACGTACAGACGCTGCTCGGCGTCTCCGCCAAGGTCAATGCCGCGCGCCAACGGGGCCAGAAGATGGAGGGCGCCAGCGGCCTGCTGGTGCGCCAGGAACTCCAGGCCGACTGCCTCGCCGGCGTCTGGGCCTTCCACGCGCAGAAACGCCTGGACTGGCTGGAGCCGGGTGACCTGGAAGAAGCCCTCAACGCCGCCAACGCCATCGGCGACGACCGCCTGCAGAAACAGGCACGCGGCCAGGTGGTGCCCGACTCCTTCACCCACGGCACCTCGGCCCAGCGGGTGCGCTGGTTCAAGACCGGCTTCGAGCGCGGCGACATCAACCGTTGCGACACCTTCACCGCACGGGACCTGTAGCCACCCGCCCCGTGCGGGGCCTTTGATGGGTTTCGCACGGCTCTACCCATCCTACGGGGGAGTGCCTTGTAGGATGGGTAGAGCGAAGCGAAACCCATGCGGTTGCGGTCTTGGCACGCACCCGATTACCGCGCCAACAGCAACAGCTGCGCGCAATCCTCGGCGTACCAGTCGGTGAGCTCCGGCCAGGGGTTTTCCGGCAGGTTGACCAGCACCGTGGCGCTGCCGGCGGCGCGGCCGCAGTCGAGGTCGAAGCGGTAGTCGCCCACCATCACCATCTCGTCCGGCGCCACGGCCCAGCGCTCGGCCAGGTGCAGCAAGCCACCCGGGTGCGGCTTGGGCGGCGCCTCGTCGCGGCCGAGGATGTCGGCCGGGGCGAAGCAATCGTCCACGCCGATGGCCTGCAGCGTCAGCAGCGCCAGCTCGCGGGCGTTGCGGGTGAGGATGCCCAGGCGCACGCCGCATGCGTGCAGGTGGCGCACCAGCTCCACGGCACCGGCCGCCGGGCGTGCATTCAGCGCCAGCTCGCGCTCGTGCTCCAGCAGCCAGGCGTGCTTGGCACGGGCCTCTTCCGCCGGCAGCGCGGCGAGGTGATGGAGGATGTCATCCTCCGGGGGAATCGCCAGCTCGCGGCGGATCGCGGCGAAATCGTGAACGGCAATCGTCAGGGTGCCATCCATGTCGAACACCCAATGGCGGAACTGCGCCAGGCCCATGTCTCTACTCCGGACGGTTCGGGGAACAGCGCGCCAGGGTACACCGTCCCGTCAGTAGTTGATGATCAGGGTCACGTTGTCGATGTAGGTACCCACCGGCACGTTGGCCTGCGTGGGGTCGACGGTCACCTGGAAGTTCACCGTCTGCAGCAATCCCGTGCCTTTCTGCGACAGGTTCTGCGTGGTGGTCCACACCGTCGTCGTATTGGGGAAGTAGATGTTGTAACTCAGGCGGTTGGCGCCGCTGGCCATGCGCCGCCAGGGTGCCTGGTAGTTCTGGCCGTTGTCGAAGCTGACCAGGTAACCCTCGTCGCTGGTGCAGGTCAGGGTGATGGCGCGGGTCACCGAGGCGAACTGGCTGACCAGCGCCTGGCTGCCGAGGTCGACGTTCTGGTAGCTGTTCAGCGCACAGGCCTTGGTCACTACGATGGTCACGGTGCTGGTGGCGGTCACCCCGGTGCCCCAGTTGGTGGGCGCGCCGCAGAGGCCGAGCGGGCAGTTCTGGGTGACGCCGGGGCTGCGCTGCCAGGAGCAGGAGTTGAGCACGCCGGATTCGCAGATGGCGTAGCGCCAGGTGAACACCACATTGGTGGTGTAGGTGCCGGCGGGAATATTGGCCGCCTGGGCCTGGAAGTACAGGTTGATGCCGGTGCTGGCATTGGTCAGCAGCGCCAGCACCGCCAGGCTGCTCAGCTGCACCGTGGAGCCGGGGGTGATCTCGGCGCCGCCGTTGGTGACGAACACCTTCAGCGGAATGCTGTTGCCGTTGCCATCGCTGAGCACCGGCGCAGTGGACTGCAGCGTCACCTGTACATAGTTGGCCGCCAGCAGGGACAGGAAGGTCGCGCAGGTCAGCCCTGCGCCCCCCAGGTTGCCCTGGGCCGAGGCGTTCATGGTGAAGGAGCTGACGCTGCCCAGGCTCACCGCCGGGTTCACCGTGGTGCAGGCCGCCCACGCCCGCCCCGCACCCAGCCAGAGCAGCGCCAGTAGCAGCAGGGGGAGGATATTGCGCTTCGCATCCATGACTCGTTCCTCGTTCGTGCAGGTCAGCGACAGGTCAGCGGGCCGATCTGCGCCAGTTCCTCGTCCAGGCTCTTCAGCTCCACCGTCACCGCACAGTGGCTGCCGTTGGGCAGCTCCACGCGCAACGCGTTACGCAGCTCCAGCCCCTCGAAATACACCAGCCCGTCCCAGCCCACATAGGCCTCCAGGTCGCGCCCCTCGACCCGGGCGATGGCGCCGCGCGGCAGCACCTCGCCACGCACGTCGATCAGCAGGATGCTCGCCGCCACCACCCGCGCCATGGGGAACTCCAGCAGGGCGCCGCTGCCTTGGTGCACGGCAATCTCCTGGGAGACATCCGGGATACGCACGTTGCCCGGCAGGCCCAGGGGGTCGATCTCGTAATTGGCGCGGTAGTAGGACGGCACCCAGGGCACCAGCAGGTGACCGCGGCTGTCGGTGTAGCCCAGCAGCTGGTGCTCGAAGTTCACCGGCACGTCGGCGAAGCCCGAGGTGCTGACCAGCACGAAGGCGTCGTTGATGCGGTTGCTGGGGAACACCCCGCCGTCCATCCACACCAGCGAGCCGCTGATATCGCCCCACTGGGTGCGCTCGCCATCGTTGTCGTACACGCCCAGCTGCATCTGCGTATAAGGCGTGCGCCAGGTGACGTCGGCCTGCGTGTAGCGGCCGCCACCGGCGGCATAGCTGAGGTTGTAGCCGACGCCGCCCTGGCTCGGTGCGGTGCGCCCGTAGTTGACCCGCTCGCGGTACTTGCCGTTGGTGTCGCGCTCGACGCTGGCGCTGAAGGTGGAGAGCATGTCGAACGGCATGATCAGCTGCACCAGCGCCGAGTAGCCCGAGGTGCCCAACTCGCGGTTCATCGACACATACAGGCTGCTGTTGGCCCACAGGCTGCGCGACCAGGAGAAGTTCAGCACGCGGGTGCGCTCGCCGCTGCGGGTCTCGCTGGCGAAGTAGCCGATGCCGAGGCTGCCGATCTCCTCCGGGCTCACCGAGAAGGTCACCTGGTCGGTGCGCCGCGCCAGGCCCAGTTCCTCGCGGCCCAGCTCCAGGGCGCTCACCTGGCTGACGTCGACGAAGCCCGAGCTGCGCTGCACACGCTGGAAGGCGAAGCCGAACAGCGGCGAGTAATAGCTGTAGCCGAGGCTGGCCTGATGGCCGCGCAGGCCCTCATAGGTGCTCTGGGAAAACGAAGTGCCGAGGGTGCCCCAGTTGCCCAGGCCGAAGGTGCCGCCGAGCCCGCCCAGGCGCAGTTCCTCGCCCAGCTCGGCGTGGCTCTCCAGGGTGAAGGCGTCGCTGATGCCGTAGCGGAAGGTGCCGCTGCTCACCGTGCTGCCATAGGCGAAGCTCTTCACGCCGTAGTCTTCGCGCAGCTTGCCCACACCCAGGGAGTAGTCGTACAGGCCCTTCTGCAACAGCGTGTTGGTCACGTAGAAGGGCACGTCGGTGGACACCTGGCGCCCCAGTGCGTCGGTGGTCACCACCGTGGCGGTGCCCGCGCCGCTGATGTAGGGCACGTTGCTCACGGTGAAGGGGCCGGGCTGCAGGTCGTCGCTGCTGACCCGCGCATTGTTGATGAACAGGTCCACCGTGCTCGGCACCGCGGCATCGCCGCTGAAGCGCGGCAGGGGGTAGGTGACCAGGTCCGGGCGCAGGCCGAAGTTACGCGACACCTGCACGCCGCCCACCCGCACCGCGCTGTTCCAGGTCAGCGCCCCGGTGACCAGGTCGCCCACCTGCAAGGTGCGCAGGCTCTCCTGGTCGTTGAGGGTCCACAGGGTGTCGTAGCGCACGTAGCCGTCCCCCTCGCCCTCGCTGTCGCCGAAGCTCTTGCGGTACACGCCCGTATTGCCCAGGGTGCCGCGGCTGCCGAACAGGCGCTGCTCCAGCCAGGTGCTGGCGTAGCGCTGCCCGGCATCGCTGTCGGTGTAGTAGAGGTCGTAGTTGAACAGCGCGCCGAAGTCGGCGCGGGCCGGGGTGCGCGCGTACACGCTGGTGTCGCCCACCTCCTGGCGCGGCAGCCATTCGCTGGGCAGCGTCAGCTTCAGGCGTTGTAGTTCCTGGTCGTATTCGCTGCCCAGGCCTTCGATGGCATCCAGCGCCTGGGGCCCGCTGGCGCCCTCGGGCAGGCGCACCCCAGCGCCGCGCAGGTCCTCGGACTCGACCCAATAGCGGCCATCACGGACGATCACCAGCACCACCTTGTCGGTGGGCATCTCGTTGACCACCAGCTCCAGGTAGAGGGTGTATTCCCCCGGCACCGCGCCCGAGTCGGCGGGCGCAGCAGCGGCGTCGGCGGGCGGTGGGTTGGGCTCGGCCGCCCAGGGCGCCCCGCCCAGCAGCAGGACGAGCAGCAGCCCGCCCCACAGGCGCCATGCCCATGCCGTTGTGTTGCGCCCGTTGCCCCCAATACGCGCCATCCTTCGGCAGTCGCCCGGCCGCTGTTCAATGGGCCGGTATCGGCTGAGGCTCGGCCTGCTCGTTGATCCGCGCCTCCAGCACGAAATTGCCGCTCGGCGCCCGCTCCGGCAGTTGCCAGCGCATCTGCGCCCCAGGCAGCACGTAGCCCAGCAGGCCGTCGGCGATCAGTGTGCTGGCGCCCCCCTGGCGCACCGACACCTTGGACAGGCGGGCATGGGCCGGCCCCTGGTTGCTCAGGAACAGGTAGCGCCTGCCTCCTTCCTGGCGCACTTGGTAGCTGAGCCTGGGCTGCAGGATCTGCACCCCCTCGCGGGGCTTGGCGCCGCTCACCGGCTCCGGCCCCGCGCCACCGCCGAACACGAACAGCGGCACCGAATAGCGCATCTGGAATTTCACCCCCAGCTGCGGGTCCACCTGGGCATCCGGGCGCAGCATCTCGTCCACCAGCACCCGGTAGGCCTGTTCGGTGCCGGCCGGCGCCGGCTGGGTGGCGATCAGGCGGATCATCTGTCGCTTGCCCGGGGCGATGGTCACCACCGGCGGGCTGCCGATGATGGTGCGCTGGGCGTCGAGCTGGTCGTCGAAGTTGCCCTGGCGCCAGGTCATCACCCGCACCTGCAGGTCGACGGGTTGCTGGCCACGGTTCTCCAGCCACAGCGCGGCGGCCTTCTGTTCGGCCTCGATGGTCGGGTTGATCGGCCAGATCAGCACCGAGCTCGCCGCCATGGCCGTGTTCGCCGCCGTCAGGCCCAGCCCCAGCAAGGCGGCGATGACGCCGGTGCGCAGGCCATGTCCTAGGGCGGTTCGGTGCATGGGCTTCCCCTTCTCAATAGGTCACGGTGACGGTCACCGTGTCGTTGTAGATCCCGGCGCTGGGCATGGTCGCCACCGCGAACAGCCGCGCATACACCGGGTAGGACTGGGTGCCGCTGGTGGCGCTGTAGGTCAGGCTCATGGCCGTGGCGCCGTTGCTGCCATCCCCCCACACGGCGCTGTAGCCGGCGTCCTTGTAAAGCTGGTAACGCAGGGTCTCGGCGCCCTTGATCATGTAGCGGCCGCCGGTGACGCTGGCGGTGTTGAGCCCGGCGTTGAGGGCGATGCTCAGCGAGGTGCCGGGTGTGCACTGCAACTGGATGGAGCCGTTGCCCACCGTGCTGACCCGCGTCACGTCGCTGGGCAGGGTGCTGACCTGGCCGAAGTTGATGCTGCCGTAGGTGGTCACGTCGCTGCTGCCGCTGCCCAGGATGCAGCCGGCGGTCACCGCCGCCTTGATCTCGAACAGCTGGGTGATCTGCAGCTCGTTGAGGCCCGTGTCGGCGAAGCAGCCCAGGCCCGGCAGCAGGGCCAGGCTGGCGACCAGGGGCCGGCGCAACATCACCAGCTCACCGTCACGGTGACGGTGTCGGTGTAGGTGCCCGACAGCGGCGCGGCCTGCACCGGCACGCGGCCGTACACCGGCAGCAGTTGGTCCTGGCCGTTGCCGGTGCCGGTGACGCCGATGCTGTTGTCCCACACGGTTGCGTAGGTGGCGGAGGTGTAGAGGTTGTAGCTGACCTGGGCCGCCGAGGGCCCGGTCATGCGGCGGGCATTGACGTTGCCGCTGCCGCCGGCGCTGATCAGTACGCGATAGGGGGTGCTGGTCAGGCAGTTGACCCGCAGTGCACCGGCTCCCGCCGTGCCGACCACGGTGACCTGCGCGGCGAGGTTGAAGTGGGTGCCAAAATCCAGGGTGCCGAACTGGCCGAGGGTCGCCGGTACCGTGCTGCCGGCGCTGCAGGCCGGCAGGACTTCAGCGGCTATTCCGATGGTGGCGCTCTTGCTGGCGGCATGGATCGACGGACAGACCGTCGTCGAAACCATCAGCACCAGCCACATCCACTTGCTGTCGCAATGGCAGACCATGGCGGTTCCTGGCTGTGAGTCTTACTTCCGTGTCGCAGTGGTCATTGCCGGGCGCCGGGCCCGGTCACAACGCTTACCAGGTGATGGTCACCTGGACGGTATCGGTGTAGGTGCCGGTGGCGGGTGTCGTCTGCGGCGGTACGCGGCCATACACCACCAGCTCCTGGTTGGCGCCGGTGCCGGTGGCGGCCAGGGCCGTGCCGCCGTTGCTGCCGTTGCCCCAGAGCGTGGTGCGCGCCGCCTCCTTATAGAGGTTGTAGGCGATCACATCGGTGGCGCCGGCACTCATGTTGCGCTGGTTGCCGGTGGCATGCAGGCCCGAATCCAGCGCCACCGAATAGTTGGTGCCGGTGGTGCAGGTCACGCCGAACGAACTGCCCGCCGAAGCCCCCACGGACTGGGCCTCGATGATGCTGTTCAGGCTGGGATAGGTGCCGAAGGCGATGCTGCCGAACGTGTTCGCGCTGCCGTTGTTGCTGCCGTTGTTCACGGTGCAGCCGGCGCCGATCACGAGTTGTATACCCAACTGCCCCTGGACCGTCCCCGCGGCCTCCAGAGACGACGACAGAGGCAGAAGCACCAGGGACGAAATCAAAAACTGAGCGCGGTTCATTATGAAAACTCCTACAACACCCAAGACTCCACGAGCACTTGCGTACCAATGAATGGGACCGTAGTAGAAATTCGGCGGCGTTCAAAAAGCTGAAGGTGCCAGCACGCTGGCGCAACGTGCCATCACAGGGCCTACAGGGCTTCAAACCTATGTATTGGCGCGGCTTTCAGGGCCTTGTAGGAAATAAGAGGAAGAATAAATAGCGTTTTACTTACGAAATAAAGAGCAAATAGCCAGTATGCGTTTTTAAACGCATTAGCACTGTTCGGACGGGTTTAAATTGCGATTGGCAATAAAGACTTGAGCGGATTCTCCTACAGCAAATCGCCTAATAACATCGACTCGTTGGAAATATTTCACTCAGGGTCTTACAGCGGGATAAACAAATGACGGGGAGTGGACTGCAGGCCGATCCCTACATGACAACTGCATTGCCGTCCTACAAAGCCGCTGGGTAGCTTCTCGCCCCGTCATGGCCTTGGTCATGACCGGGAGTAGAGCCCCGTACTTGCTGGTGCAGCACACACGCCATAGCAGCCCCACGAGCCTGAAAATCGTCGGGCTGGCAGTCTATGGCGGACTGTGCGAGGTGGGTGCAAACCCTCCGGTTCACGCACAAGCAGACCGGGCTCTACCCTCGCACGGTCCGCCACCCTTCCAATCGGTGGCGGCTCCACGTCCAGCACAGGAGTTCTGGAACATGCGAGCCATCCAGTCGCAACAGCGCATCACCTGCCGCCCCTCCACCCCGGAGGTGCGCCATGACTGACTACCGCATCGCCACGCGCTTCATCCGCTACCGCCGCCCCCTCAACGTCGTGCTGATCGACGGCCTGCCCTGGTTCTGCTGCCGCGACCTCGCCCGCCTCACCAACAGCCGCCTGGACATGCGCCTCACCGCCAAGCTCGACGCCGACCAGTGGCGCCAGGAAACCCTGCGCCACGAGGCCGGGCAATTCACCGACGAGCTGCTGGTGAACGAAAGCGGCCTGCACAGCCTGCTGCTGGTGAACTTCTACCACCCGGAAAACCGCAGCTTGCGCCAGTGGATCACCCAGGAAGTGCTCCCCGCCCTCCTCGACGGCCAACGCACGCCCGACCACCAGCCCCGTCGCCGCCTGCTGAAATGGCAGGGCCACCACCAGGTCAACCTCATGGAATGGCAAGGCCAATGGTGGATCCGCTACGAAGACATGCCCCGCGTCCTCGGCCAGAGCGAGGCATTGAAGCAGCAGTTGTCCTGAGGCCGGCCGTGGGGACGCCTGGGGATACCGAGGTGATGGGTTTCGCACGGCTCTACCCATCCTACGAAGCACCTGCAAGGCACACGTAGGATGGGTAGAGCGCAGCGAAACCCATGCGGTGCAAAACTCGCCCAGGGTGCAGGCCGGGAACACCGATTGGTGGATGAAAAGAGCGTCATCCACCCTACGCGAGCCCGCTCGCCGTGCGGCACCGGGGCATTTCGGGGTGGACATCGCTTTTTATGTCCACCAGCGGAGTCGGGCGCTACGCCATGGCCCACCCGGCGGAGCGCTTCGCGAGCAGAGCTCGCTCCTACGGGCCGGCGCGGGGAGTTACTTCCAGTCTTCGCGCACGCGGGTCAGGCCTTCCTGGGCCACCGAGGCCACCAGCTGGCCGGCGCGGTTGAAGATGCTGCCGCGGGAGAAGCCGCGGGCGTTGCCGGACCAGGGGCTGTCCATGGAGTACAGCAGCCAGTCGTCCGCGCGCAGGTCGCGGTGGAACCACAGCGAGTGGTCGAGGCTGGCCACCTGCATGAACTTCTGCCACACCGAAACCCCGTGGGGCAGCATGGCGGTGGTCAGCAGGCCGAAGTCCGAGGCATAGGCCAACACGTATTTGTGCAGGGCGCGGATGTCCGGGAGGTTGCCGTCGGCGCGGAACCAGACGTACTTGATCGGCTCGCCGGGCTTGGGGTCGTAGGGGTTGTTGGCGGTGACCGGGCGGATTTCGATGGGCTTGTCGCAGAGGAACTTGTCGCGCATGCGCTCGGAAATCAGGTGGGCGTTCTGCCGGGTGATCTCCAGCTCCGAGGGCAGGTTCTCCGGCCCGGGCACCTGGGGCATGGTGATCTGGTGCTCGAAGCCGTTTTCATCGGCCTGGAACGAGGCGCTGCAGGTGAAGATCGGCTGGCCCTTCTGGATCGCCGTCACCCGCCGGGTGCTGAAGCTGCCGCCGTCGCGCACCCGGTCCACGGTGTAGACCACCGGCAGGGTGGCGTCGCCCGGGCGCAGGAAGTAGCCGTGCATGGAGTGCACGTGGCGCTCCTCTTCCATCGTCTGGCTGGCCGCCGACAGCGACTGCCCGAGCACCTGGCCGCCGAACAGCTGGCGGAAGCCCAGGTCCTGGCTGGTGCCACGGAAGAGGTTCTCCTCGATGGATTCGAGGCTCAGCAAGGCGACCAGATCATCCAGCACCTGGGTCATGTGGGGTATCTCCTCTGCAAGGCGGCTGCCCCGTTCAGGGTCGGGGTCGAGTTCATTCAGGATAGGCCGGTGCCGTCGTCAGGCGCTCATCCCAGCGGGCGCGGCCAAGGGTGAAATGGTAAAGACTTTGCCAGCGGCTGTCGGCAAGTCCGAGCAATTCGTGCACCGCATCGTCGAAATAACAGCCGATGCCGACTCCACCGCTCGCCGGGCGATGCCTGATCCGCGTGGTGCGCATGGGCCTCATCGCTCATGGCCGCTCCAGCCAATCCTGGCGGTGGATGCGGTAGAGGATGTGGCGGCGCAGCGGGTGACCGACTGCCACCTTCGGGTGCTCGAAGTCGCCGGCTTCGTCACGGGTCATGCCGATGCGCTCCATCACCGCGCTGGAGGCCCTGTTGGCCGGCACGGTGAAGGCCACCACCTGGGCCAGCTGCAGGGTGTCGAAGGCGCAGGCCAGGGCCGCGCGCGCCGCCTCGCTGGCGTAGCCCTGGCCCCAGTGGGCACGGGCCAGGCGCCAGCCGATCTCGGTGGCGGGGGTGAAGGGCGCTTCGAAGCCGACCTTGCCCAGCCCGGTGAAGCCGATGAACTCGCCGTTGTCCTTGCGCTCCAGGGCCCAGAGGCCGAAGCCGTGCTCGGCGGCGTGGGCGCGCTGGATCAGCGCGGCAGCCTCCTCGCGGCTCTGGGTGCCGGGGAAGTAGCGCATCACCTCGGGGTCGGCGCAGAGCGCGGCGAAGGGATCGAGGTCGTCGTCGCGCCAGGCGCGCAGCAACAGGCGCGGGGTCTGCAGTTCGAGGGGCATTGCCGGTTCCTCCAAGGGTGACGGTGCTTACGAGATGGACAGCCGCCGCGTTACTCTCTGCGACCCGGCCGACGAAAAAACAGCTCCGCATTATGCCTTTGCCGCTGGTCTACCACGACGACTACAGCCCGCCCTTCCCCGACGGGCACCGCTTCCCCATGGAGAAGTTCCGCCTGCTGCGCGACCACCTGGTGGACAGCGGGCTGGTCCGCGACGAGCAGCTGCTGCGCCCCGAGCTGTGCCCGGCGGAGGTCCTCGCCCTCGCCCACTGCCCCGACTACATCGCCCGCTACCTGCAGGGCGAGCTGGCCCACGAGGACCAGCGCCGCCTCGGCCTGCCCTGGAGCGAGGCCCTGGCCCGGCGCACCATCCGCGCGGTGGGCGGCTCGGTGCTGGCCGCCGAACTGGCCCTGGAGCACGGCCTCGCCTGCCACCTGGCCGGCGGCACCCACCACGCCCACTACGACTTCCCGGCGGGCTTCTGCATCTTCAACGACCTGGCGGTGATCAGCCGCTACCTGCTGGCGGCCGGCCGGGTCGGGCGCGTGCTGATCTTCGACTGCGACGTGCACCAGGGCGACGGCACGGCGCGCATCCTCGCCGACACGCCCGACGCCATCACCGTCTCCCTGCACTGCGAGAAGAACTTCCCCGCACGCAAGGCCGAGAGCGACTGGGACATCCCCCTGCCGATGGGCATGGGCGATGGGGACTATCTCAAGGTGGTGGACGACGCGCTGAACTACCTGCTGCCGCTCTACCAGCCCGACCTGGTGCTCTACGACGCCGGCGTCGACGTGCACAAGGACGACGCCCTGGGCTACCTGCAACTCACCGATGCCGGCGTCGCCGCCCGCGACGAAGCGGTGATGCGCCACTGCCTGGGCCGCGACATCCCCGTGGTCGGCGTCATCGGCGGCGGCTACAGCAAGGACCGCGCAGCCCTCGCCCGCCGCCACGGCATCCTCCACCACAGCGCCGCCCGCGTCTGGCACAGCATGGGCCTCGTCTGAACCTGGAACCGGCACAGAGTGACTGTTGTGTAGGCGCAGGGTGCGCGTAAGGTGGGCCGGGCGGCGTTCCGCTTCGGCCGACCGAATACACCTAACTCCAACACCCCAATCGCAACTCGCTCCTAACCTCCTCCTTACAACACCGCCGCTCCCCCATAGCACAATCCACGCGGCCTTCACCTAGTCATGACCACCTGCTGACAGTCATTTCCAGCCACTGTTAGAGTCGCCGCTTTTCCCCTCACAAGGATCCCCCATGGAAGTCCATGCCTACCAGGCACCCAGCGCCAACCTCGAAGCGGAAAGCGTGTTCTGCCGCAACTGCGGGGCCGCCATCGCGCCCACCGCGCAGGCCTGCCCGCGCTGCCACGCTGACCAGAACCTGAACTCCAAGAGCAAGATCACCGCCGGCGTGCTCGCGTTCTTCTTCGGCGGCCTCGGCTTCCATCGTTTCTACCTGGGCCAGTGGTGGGGGCTGTTCTACCTGCTGTTCTGGGTCACCGGCATCCCCAGCCTGATCTCGCTGATCGAGACCATCGTGTTCTTCTGCACCAGCGACCAGACCTGGAACGCCAAGTACGGCCGCACCAAGGGCAGCGCCTGGCTGATCGGCCTGGCGGGCGGCGTCGCGCTGCTGTTCGTGATCGGCATCCTGGCCGCCATCGCCATCCCCGCCTACCAGCAATACGTGGAGCGGGCCAAGGCCGCCCAGGCCCGTGTCGAGCAGCAGCACTCGCAACAACCGCAGGCCGAGCCGCAACTGCGCCAGCAGCAGTGAGCCCGCCGGGCGCCGCCCCGTGCGGCGCCCATGCCCGCTGGCGAGGCCTGCGCTAGAATGCGCGCCAGCCCAACCTCGCCAAGCCCGCCATGACCCAGAATCCCCTCCCCGTCGCCATCATCGGTGGCGGCCCCGCCGGCCTGATGGCCGCCGAAACCCTGGCGCTCGCCGGCGTGCGGGTCGACCTCTACGACGCCATGCCCTCGGTGGGCCGCAAGTTCCTCCTGGCCGGTGTCGGCGGGATGAACATCACCCATTCCGAGCCCAGCGACGCCTTCCTCTCCCGCTATGCCGAACGCCGCGACGATGTGGCCGCGCTGCTGCACGGCTTCGGCGCCGAAGAGCTGCGCGCGTGGATCCACGGCCTGGGCATCGACACCTTCGTCGGCACCTCGGGCCGTGTCTTCCCCACCGACATGAAGGCCGCGCCGCTGCTGCGCGCCTGGCTCAAGCGCCTGCGCGAAGCGGGCGTGGCCATCCACACCCGCCACCGCTGGCTGGGCTGGGACGCACAGGGCGACCTGCGCATCGCCACGGCGGAGGGCGAGCGCAGCATCGAGGCCCGCGCCACCCTGCTCGCCCTGGGTGGCGGCAGCTGGGCGCGCCTGGGCTCGGACGGCACCTGGGTGCCGCTGCTGGAAGGCCGTGGCGTCGCCATCGCCCCGCTGCAACCGGCCAACTGCGGCTTCGAGGTGGAAGGCTGGAGCCCACTGCTGAAGGACAAGTTCGCCGGTGCGCCGCTGAAGACCGTGGCCCTGCGCCTGGACGACGAGCCGCCACGCCCGGGCGAATTCGTGCTCACCGCCGGCGGCATCGAGGGCAGCCTGGTCTATGCGCTGTCGGCACGCATCCGCCAGCGCATCGCCCGCGACGGCAGCGCCACGGTGCACCTGGACCTGCTGCCCAACCACCCGCTGGAGAAGGTCATCAAGGCCCTGTCCAAGCCCCGCGGCGCGCGCTCCATGGCCAAGCATCTGCACAGCCAGCTGGGTATCGACGGGGTCAAGGCCGGGCTGCTGCGCGAGCTCACCCCGGCCGAGGTGTTCACCGACCCGGCGCGCCTGGCCGCCGCCATCAAGGCATTGCCCATCACCCTGGTGCGCCCGCGCCCGCTGGACGAAGCCATCAGCTCCGCCGGCGGCGTGCCCTTCGAAGCCCTCGACGCCAACCTGATGCTCAAGGCCCTGCCCGGCCTGTTCTGCGCCGGCGAGATGCTCGACTGGGAAGCCCCCACCGGCGGCTACCTGCTCACCGCCTGCTTCGCCAGCGGCCGACGCGCGGGGCTGGGCATGCTGGAGTGGCTGGCCCGCTAGACGTCAGGCCGGCAACGGCCGCTCGGTGGCGCTCTGTTCGCGCAGGGTTTCAAGGAAGCGCTGCAGCACCGCCGAGTCATCCCCCGCCCGGTAGATGGCGTACAGCGGCACCTCCGGCAGGGGCGGCTGCAGGCGGCGGAACACCACCCCGGCCGGCGCCAGCTGCTCCAGCGAAGCCGGGAGCAGCGCCACGCCGAACCCCGCCTGGACCAGCCCGAGCAGCGTCTGCACCTCGATCACCTGCTGCAGGATCAGCGGGCTGAAGCCCACCTGTACGCAGCACTGCACGAGGAAATTGGCGAAGCTCGACTGGTTCAGCTCCAGGGTCACGAAGAACTCCCCCGCCAGGTCGACGGGCGCCAAGGTCGCGCGCTGGGCCAACGGGTGCTCCGCCGGCAGCACCGCGCGCAGGGGTTCGTAGAGCAGCAGCTCGTTGCGCAGGCCGGGGTCGTCATGGCCGACGCGGAACACGCAGACGTCGATGCGGTGCTCCTTCAGCGCCACCAGCTGCGCCGCCGGGGTCATCTCGTGCAGGCGCCAGCGCACGTCCGGGTAGCGGGTGCGGAAGCGGTGCAACGCCTTGGGCAGCACGCCGACCATCACCGAGCTGATCATGCCGATCTCCAGCTCGCCCAGTTGGCCACGGGCGGTCTGGCGGGTGAGGTCGAGCGCGCGGTTCAACTGCTCGAACACCAGCGGCACCTGCTGCTTGAGGGTGCGGCCGGCCTCGGTCAACTCCACCCGGTGGTGGCTGCGCTCGAACAGGCGGGTGCCCAGGGATTCCTCCAGCAGGCGTATCTGCTGGCTCAGGGGCGGTTGCGACATGTGCAGCCGGGTGGCCGCACGGCCGAAGTGCAGTTCATCGGCGAGCACCGAGAAATAGCGCAGCAGTCGTAGGTCCATGCAGCCTCCGCAAGCCGTTCAATCCACTCCGTTCAGCCCAGGCCATCCAGCGCCAGCGGCGTGTCCCGCAGGCGCTTGCCGGTGAGCCGGAACACCGCGTTGGCGATGGCCGGCGCCACCGCCGGGCTGGCCAGCTCGCCGATGCCGCCGGGCTTGTCCCGCGCGCCTTCGAGCACCTGGATGTCCAGCGCCGGCATGTCCGACATGCGCGCCACCCGGTAGTCGTGGAAGTTGCTCTGCACCACCTGGCCCTGGCGGATGTCGAGGCGGTCGAACAGCGCATGGCCGAGCCCCCACATCAGCCCGCCCTGGAGCTGTTCCTCCACCCCGCCGGGGGACACCGCCAGGCCGCAATCCACCACGCAGGTGAGGCGCTCCACCTGCACCGTGCCGTTGCGCCGGGCCACCTGGGCGATCACCGCGATGAAGCTGCCGTAGCCCTGATTGGTGGCGATGCCCAGGGCCGAATCCGCCCCCGCCGCGCGGCCCCAGCCGGCGCGCTTGGCCGCGGTGCGCAGCACCTCCACGTGGCGCGGCCGTTCGTGCATGTGCGCCAGGCGGAAATCCAGCGGATCGCGGCCGCCGGCCTGGGCCAGCTCGTCCATGAAGCTTTCCACCGCGAAGACGTTGGGGATGAAGCTCACCGAGCGGTACCAGCCGCTGGGCACGCCGCTCTCGTGGCGCAGCCAGGCCAGGTCCAGGTGCGGCGCGCGGTAGGCGAAGTCGAAGGCGGAGATGGCCTCGGTGGTGCTGTAGTCCATGTGGTCCGGGCGCTCGAAGTAGCCCGGCTCCCACATCTCCGGCGAGGCCGGGGACACCGCGCGCAGCCTGAGGGCCTGCAGGGCGCCCTCGCCATCCAGCGCCCCTTCCAGGCGGTGCAGGGTGGCGGGGTGGCCGTAGAGGGCGCGCATCTCGTCCTCGCGGCTGTTCATCAGCTTCACCGGCACCTTGGCCTGGGCGGCCAGGTAGGCGACCTCGAACAGCCAGTACTTGGCCTCCCGCGCGCCGAAGCTGCCGCCGGAAACCATCTCGTCGATGTGCACTTTTTCCGGTGGCAGGCCGCAGATCAGCTCGGCCGCCTCCATGGCGAAGGACGGCACCTGCACGCCGCCCTTGAAGGTGATCCCGCCCGCATCGAGCCAGGCGATGATGCACACCGGCTCCAGGGGGTTCTGCATCTTGCCGGGCATGCGGTAGTCGGCCTTGATCACCCGCCCGGCACCGCCCAGGGCCGCAGCGGCGTCACCGGCCTGCAGCGTCGGCACCGGCGCGGCGCCGGCGGCTTCCAGCGCCTTGGCCTGGGTTGCGGCCAGCTGCTCGCTGTCGAAATCCGCCAGGCCGCCCTGCCACTCCACCACCAGCGCGGCGCGCCCCAGCTTGGCGGCCCAGTAGTCGTCGGCGAGCACCGCCACGCCCTCCTGGTTGCCGCCGAGCACCTTGTCCTGCGCGGGGATGCGGATGACCCGGTGCACGCCGGGCACCTTCAGCGCCGCGCTGTCGTCGATCCTCGCCACCCGGCCGTTGACCACCGGGCTGCGCTGCACCACCGCCACCCACATGCCCGGCACCCGGGCATCGATGCCGTACTCGAAGCGCCCGCGCACCTTGTCCGCCGCGTGGCGCTTGTGGCGCAGCTTGCCGATGTAGCGGAACTGCGCCGGGTCCTTGAGCTTCACCTCCTTCGGCGCCGGCAATTGCGCGGCGGCGTCGGCCAGCTCTCCGTAGCCCGCGCGGCGGCCACTGGCGGCATGCAGCACCTGCCCGCCCCGGGTGGTGCAATCACTGGGCGCCACGCCCCAGCGCAGCGCCGCGGCCTCCACCAGCAGGGTGCGCGCGGTGGCGCCGGCCTCGCGCAGGCGCCCGTACTCCAGGGAAACACTGGTGCTGCCGCCGGTGGAAAACACCTTCCACAGCGGGTGCCGGTAGGCCTCGAAGAAGGGGTTCTCGGGGGTGATGACCTGCACCTCCAGCGGGTCCAGGTCCAGTTCCTCGGCGACGCAGGCGGCCAGCGCGGTGTGGGTGCCGGTGCCGGAGTCGTGCTTGTGCACCACGATCCTCACGGTGCCGTCGGCCAGCACCCGCACCCAGGCGTTGGGCTCGAAGGGCGCCGTGGCCCCGGCGGCCGTGCCGAGTTCGCGCCCGGCCTGGGCGCCGCCCAGGTGGAAGCCGATGGCCAGGCCCGAGGCCAGGGTCGCCGAATGCTTGAGGAAGGTGCGCCGCGCCAGCGGCCGGGCCAGGCTCATGTGGCGTCCCCCTGTGCTGCGGCGGCACGCTTGATGGCCTTGCTGATGCGCGGGTAGGTACCGCAGCGGCAGATGTTGCCGGCCATGGCCGAGCGGATGGTGTCGTCGTCGATGGCGGTGCCGGAGGCCAGCAATGCCGCCGCCGACATCAACTGGCCGGATTGGCAGTAGCCGCACTGGGGCACGTCCTCCTCGACCCAGGCGAGTTGCAGCGGGTGGTCGCCCTCGGCGGAAAGCCCTTCGATGGTGGTGATCGCATGCCCCGCTGCAGCCGCCAGGGGGAACTGGCAGGAGCGGATCGGCGTGCCGTCCAGGTGCACCGTGCAGGCGCCGCAGAAACCACCGCCGCAACCGAACTTGGTGCCGGTCAGGTACAGGCGGTCGCGCAGGACCCAGAGCAAGGGCGTTGACGCCAGCGTGTCTTCCAACTGATGGCCTGTACCGTTCACCACGATCTCGATCATGCCGGGCGCTCCTTGAACTGAGGCGAGAATTCGCGTGTAGTCGTGCCGCCCCATAGTGGGTGGGAGCTGTGGCGCCAGCCAGCGACGATTTCCGCCAACCCGTGTAAGCAGGACTTACAGCCATGTACAAGCGATACCCGTCGCTGCAGTCGATGAGCGCGTTTCTCCAGGCCGCCCGTACCGGCAGCTTCTCCCAGGCCGCCCGCGACCTGGACCTCAGCCACAGCGCCGTGAGCCAGCAGATCCGCACGCTGGAGGAGTTCGTCGGGCAGCCGCTGTTCCTTCGCGAGAAGGGCCGCAGCAGCCTCACCGACGCCGGCCAGCTGTTCGCCGGGATGCTCGCCGACGGCCTGATGCAGATCGACAAGGCGCTGTCCTCGGTGAGCCACCGCGAGTTGCCCCGGCGCCTGACCCTGGACGTGGATGCCGAGCTGGCGCAGAGCTGGCTCAACGCCCGCCTGCCGGCGCTGCTGGAGCTGTTCCCCGGCCGCGAGATCCTCTTCCTGTCCATGCCGCGCCTGGAGCGCCAGGCGTTCGAGCGCGTCGACCTGAGCCTGCGCTACGGCTACGGCGAGTGGCAGGACTGCGAGTTCGCCCCCCTCTGCGACGACCGCGTCACCCCCGTCGTCTCCCCGGCGCTGCTGCAACGCCATGGCCTGGTGGCGCCCATCGAGCCGGCCGAGGTGCTCAGGCTGCCGCTGCTGGGCTACTCGCGGCGCTCGTGGATTCCCTGGCTCGACGCCGCCGGCCTGGAGCCCACCGAGCCCGCGGCGGTGATGGTGTTCGACAACGTCGCCAACCTGCTGGCCGCCGCCGAGGCCGGCACCGGCGTGGGGCTGGTGCGCGGCCTGCTGGCCGCCGATGCCCTGCGCGAAGGCCGCCTGGTGCGCCTGACCCGCACCAGCATTCCCGCGCACTACAACCTCTACGCCCTCTGGCCCCACGGCGGTGGCGAGAAGGTCGCGCCGATGATCGCCGCCATCCGCGAAATGGCGGCGAGAACGTTCGAGGCGATCGGGTGAATACCTGGAAGCCCGATCGCGCCCCATCCTGCGGCGGAGCAATGCGTTCGTAGGATGGGTAGAGCGGAGCGAAACCCATGCTGGCGGAGCCTGAGCACCGAGCCATAGGGAAAACCCGATCGCGAATGAATTCGCTCACAGGAAAAGCGGCGGCGCTGCACGGACATGACCGCTGCGTAGGGTGGATGGCGCTTTTTCATCCACCAGGCGGAGTCGGGCACGGCACGTAGTTATTCCTGGCGCGCCGCATTGATGGGTTTCGCGGAGCTCTACCCATCCTACAGAGGCCACTTGCGCGGTGAATTCGTGCCCAACGCGGAGGCGGCGCTGTGGATAACCCCTTGCAAATCATTCCCTTGCGGGGCCGATATCCAGCGCATATCAACCCAGCGGCCAAATAGTATTGGTCGCGCTTCGAGCCCCCTCCCAATACTGCGGACCAAGCGACAGCTCAGGTCCTGTGCGCCCTGCAAGAGGCGCGGGAAGGTGCTGCGAGGCACCTAGCAATGGCCATTGCACAGGTCGATCTGTTGCGAACCGGAAGGTCTTCCTTCCCCGCACTATCAGGAGATCGAACTGTGATCATCGATATCAGTTGCTACCCCACCGATCTGGTGGACCTCGCCTGGAGGCACGACGGTGACCCCTTCACCGGCGAGCGCCTGCTGGAGATGATGGATGGCCCCTATCTGGTCAACGGCAAACCGCGCCGCATCGACAAGGCCTTCATCCAGCCGCCCCAGGGCAACACCATCTACACCTGGACCGACGGCGAGCTGTCGGGCCGCGAATCCATCGACGCCTACATGGCCTACACCCTGAAGATGGTCCAGACCTACCCGGACCGCTTCATCGGCTGCTTCGTCTACAACCCCCGCTGCGGCGTGCAGAACGGCGTCGAGGCCATCGAACGCTACGTCACCGAGCACGGCTTCAAGATGGTCCAGATGCAGGCCAACATGCATGCCTACCGCCCGGACCGCGCCCTGGACTGGGTACGCCCGGCCTTCGAGAAATGCGCCGAGCTGGGCGTGCCGGTGAAGCTGCACACCGGTGACGGCCCCTACAGCATCCCTTCCGAGTGGGTGCCGATGATCAAGGAGTTCCCCAACGTCGACTTCATCATGGCGCACTTCGGCGTGCAGACCGGTGGCGTCTACGTGTTCGAGCCCATGCAGTGGGCCATGGAGCTGCCCAACGTCTACTGCGAGTCCGGCTGGTGCCTGCAATCGCGCATCGTCGAGTTCGCCAAGGTCCTGCCGACCCACAAGATCCTCTTCGGCACCGACACCCCGCCCAACGAGCCGGGCATGTGGCTGCGCCTGCTGGAGGTGCTGTGCATGGAGCCGCCCCAGGGGCTGGACCTGGACGAGGACACCCTCGAGGACTACCTCGGCAACAACACCGCCCGGATGATCGGCCTGGAGCCGACCCCGCCGCCGCGCAGCCTCGCCGAAGCCGAGGCGCTGCTGAAGAGCCCCGTCACCACGCAACTGGCCAGGAGCTGATGCGATGATCATCGACACCCACCTGCACCCCACCAACCTGGTCGACGAGGCCTGGCGCCACACCGGCACGCCCTTCACCGGCGAGCGCATGCTCAAGCTGATGGACGGCCCCTACATGATCAACGGCAAGCCGCGCCGCATCGACATGGGCTTCATCCAGCCGCCGCCGGGCAACACCGGCTACCGCGACGGCAACCGCCGCGGCCGCGAAGGCGTGCGCGACTACATGTCGTACATCGCCGAGCTGTGCGTGAACTACCCCGACCGCTTCATCGGCAACTTCACCTTCAACCCGCGCTGGGGCCCGGAAAACGGTGCGGCGGAGCTGGAATTCCACGTCAAGGAATACGGTTTCAAGATGCTCAAGCTGCACGCCAACATGCACGGCTACCGCCCGGACCGCGCCCTGGACTGGCTGCGCCCGGCGATGAAGGTCTGCGCCAAGTACAACATCGTGGTGCTGATCCACACCGGTGACGGGCCCTACACCATCCCGACCATGTTCTACCCGATCATCCGCGAGTTCCCGATGGTGAACTTCATCATCGGCCACTTCGGCATCCAGACCGGCGGCAACTACTCCTTCGAGGCCTTCTGGATGGCGATGGACACGCCCAACGTGTACTGCGAGTCGGGCTGGTGCTTCCAGTCGCGCATCGTCGAGTTCGCCAAGGAGCTGCCGCGCCACAAGATCGTCTTCGGCACCGACTCGCCGCCGAACGAACCGGGCATGTGGCTGCGCGAGCTGGAGGTGCTCTGCTCACCCGCCCCGCAGGGGCTGGGCATCGACGAGAACCACCTCGAGGACTACCTGGGCAACAACATCGCCCGCCTGGTAGGCATCGACCCGACGCCGCCGCCCAAGGACCTGACGGAGGCGGAGATCCGCCTGACCACCACCTACCTCTAGGGTTTCCACTGCGGTACTTACAGGCGTCCCGGGGACCGCGCGCGGTCGGCCATCGGCCGGCCGCGTGCAGGGACTCGGACACCCCGCGCCCCGGGACCGCCTGCTTTTCGAGAGGTGCACCATGACCCTGCCGAGCTTTGCCACGACCCAGGATTTCCACGCGTTCATCGAGGCCTACCGCGAGCGCTTCGCCGACGACGTGCTGATCATCAAGGAACCCCTTTCCGCCGACCAGGACGTCACCGCCCTGGTCGACGCCCTGGCCGCCCGGGGCCAGCACCCGCTGCTGATCTGCGAGCGGGTGGGCAGCCTCGGCGTGCCGGTGGTGACCAACCTGTTCGCCTCGCGAACCCGCATCGCCCGGCTCTTCGGCACCACCCCGGCGAAGCTCCACGAGGTGTTCCAGGCCCGCGCCAACGCCCCCGTTCCGCCGGTCTACCTGGCCACCGGCCCGGTGCTCGACGAGGTGATCGAGGGCGAGGCCCTGGACCTGGCGCTGCTGCCGATGCTCAAGCACTTCGACAGCGACCGCGGGCCCTACATCACCAACGCCATCATCGTCGCCCAGGACCCGGTCACGGGCGTGGCCAACATGAGCTACCACCGCTCCATGCGCCACGCCCGCCAGGCCCTGGCCACCAGCCTGCATTCCCGCGGCCACCTGTGGCGCATGCTGCAGGCCGCCCGCGAACGCGGCGAGGAGCTGCCGGTGGCCATGGTGGTGGGCGCCCACCCGCTGTTCATGCTGGCCGCCGCCGCGCGCCTGCCCTATGGCGCCGACGAGCGCGCGGTGGCCGGTGGCCTGTTCGGCGCGCCCCTGGAGCTGGTGAAGACGCCGCGCTACGGCATCGGCGTGCCGGCCCACGCCGAGTTCGTGCTGGAGGGCGCCATCGACCCCACCGCCTATGCCGAGGAAGGCCCCTTCGGCGAATTCAGCGGCTACTCCTCCGACAGTTCCACCAACAACGTGCTGCGCGTCGACACCCTGTTGCGCCGGCGCGATGCCTGGCTGGTGGACGTGGTGGGCGGGCGCTACGCCGAGCACCTGACCCTGGCGCGGCTGCCCCGCGAGGCGGAGATGAGCGAGAAGCTCAAGGCGCGCTTCCCGGCGGTGACCGCCGTGCACTACCCCAACTCCGGCACCCACTTCCATTGCTACGTGGCGCTGGACCAGAGCCGCGACGGCGAGGCGCGGCAGATCATGCTCGCCCTGCTCGGCTGGGACCCGTACCTGAAGACGGTGATCGCGGTGGACAGCGACATCGACATCAGCGACGACAGCCAGGTGCTCTGGGCGCTGGCCACGCACTTCCAGCCGCACCAGGACCTGTTCACCATCGACGGCCTGCCGGGCAGCCCGCTGGACCCGTCCTCCTCGGCCAACGGCACCACCTCGCGCATGGGCCTGGACGCCACCCGCAGCAGCGGCTTCGACGGCATCCGCGCGCAGCTCGACCCGCGTATCCAGGGGCGCATGCGCCAGCTGCTGAAGGGCTACCTGCCGGGGAGCGCGTCATGACGGCCCCCCGTCGCCTGGTGGTGGGCATCAGCGGCGCCTCGGGCTTCATCTACGGCGTGCGCCTGCTGGAGCTGCTGGAACAGCTGGGGATCGAGAGCCACCTGGTGCTGAGCCGCGCGGCGCAGCTGACCATGGCCCACGAGACCGACTACAAGCTGGCCGACGTCATCGCCCGCGCCAGCCACCACCACCGCGCCGACGATGTGGCGGCCGGCATCGCCAGCGGCTCGTTCCGCTGCCTGGGCATGGTGGTGGCGCCCTGCTCCATGCGCACCCTGGCGGAGATCGCCAGCGGCGCCTCCTCCAGCCTGCTGACCCGCGCCGCCGACGTGACCCTCAAGGAACGCCGGCCCCTGGTGCTGATGGCGCGGGAAACGCCACTGACCCTGGCGCACCTGCGCAACATGACGGCGGTCACCGAGATGGGCGGAATCATCGCCCCGCCGGTGCCGGCCTTCTACGCCCGCCCGCAATCGCTTTCACAGATGGTCGACCACAGCCTCGGCCGGGTGCTCGACCTGTTCGGCCTCGACGCCGGCACCGCACTGCGCTGGGGCGAACCCGCCCCGCAAGCCGGCGCCGACGGCGGCCATTCCGCAACCCCGAAGGAGCTCGCATGAACAGTCCATTCAACGCCCCGACGCCCAACCGCAAGATCCCGGTGACCATCCTCACCGGCTTCCTCGGGGCCGGCAAAACCACCCTGCTCAACTACATCCTCAAGGAGAACCACGGCCACAAGATCGCCGTGATCGAGAACGAGTTCGGCGAAGTCGGCATCGACGGCGACCTGGTGCTCAGCTCCGAGAGCGAGGAGATCTACGAGATGGTCAACGGCTGCGTGTGCTGCACCGCCGAGGTCCGCGAGGACCTGGTGCGCATCATCCGCGAGCTGGTGGCGCGCCCGGTGCGCCTGGACCGCATCCTCATCGAGACCAGCGGCCTGGCCGACCCCTACCCGGTGGCGCAGAGCTTCTTCATCGACGACCCGATCGCCGCCGAGGTGGAGCTGGACGCCATCGTCACCCTGGTGGACGCCAAGCACGTCGCCCAGCACCTGGAGGACCTGCAGCTCGACGGCGTGGACAACCAGGCGGTGGACCAGATCGTCTGCGCCGACCGCATCATCATCAACAAGGTGGACCTGGTGAACGGCGAGGAACTGGCCGACCTGCAAGGCAAGGTGCGCAGCCTCAACGCCACCGCCGAGCTGGTGACCTCCAGCTACGCCCGCATCGACCTGGACGGCATCCTCGGCGTCGGCGCCTTCGAGGCCACCCGCAAGCTGATGGAGATCGGCGCGGAGCATCACGACCACGGCCATGACTATGACCATGACCACCACGAGCCTGCTGCGGACACCGACCACGAGCACGACCCCAGCGTCAGCTCGGTGGGCATCGCCGTGACCCAGGACATCGACCTGATGGCCTTCCACCGCTGGATCACCGACCTGCGCCAGCGCCAGGCCGACACCCTCTACCGCATGAAGGGCGTGCTCGCCGTGCAGGGCGAGGACCAGCGCTACGTGCTGCAGGGCGTGCACAGCCTGGTGGAATTCCGCGCCTCCACGCCCTGGGGCAACGAGCCGCGCACCAGCAAGATCGTATTCATCGGTCGCGACCTCGATCGCGCCGCCCTCAACCAGGGGTTCGCCGCCTGCCTCGCAGGCTGACCACGCTCCGGGCTGCCGCTACGCCCGTGAGCCGGGCGACGGCCCTGGGCACACTGAACGGGTTCCCTCAGCAACAAGAACAATTCGCCAGAGGACTTACACCATGAATTCAGCCGTGCACCCGGTAGACCAGATTCTGCCGCTCCGTCAGATGCTCACCCTCGGCCTGCAACACATGGCCGTGTCGTACATCGGCGCCATCGCCGTCCCCCTGATCGTCGCCAGCGCCCTGAAGATGTCCCAGCCGGACACCGTGCTGCTGATCAGCACCACGCTGTTCTGCTGCGGCATCGCCACCCTGATGCAGACCCTGGGCTTCTGGAAGTTCGGCGTGCGCCTGCCGATCCTCCAGGGCGCCGCCTTCAGCAGCGTGGGGCCGGTGATCGCCATCGGCAGCAACCCCGACATCGGCGTCGCCGGCATCTGCGGCGCGGTGATCGGCGCCGGCCTCTTCACCATGCTGGTGGCGCCCTGGGTGGGGCGCCTGCGACGGCTGTTCCCGCCGGTGGTCACCGGCTGCATCGTCACGGTGATCGGCCTGCAGCTGTTCCCCATCGCCTACGAATGGGCCGGCGGCGGGCGCAACCACAGCGACTTCGGCGCCCCCGGCTTCCTGCTGGTGACGGTGGTGGTGCTGGCGGTGATCCTGCTGGTGACCCGCTACGGCAGCCCGCTGCTGCGCAACATGTCGGTGCTGATCGGCATGCTGGTGGGTGGCGGCCTGGCCTATGGGCTGGGTATGGGCAACTTCCACGGCGTGGAGGAAGCGCCCTGGCTGACGGTGCCGGTGCCCTTCCACTTCGGCGTGCCCACCTTCGCGCTGATCCCCATCGCCACCATGGTGGTGGTGATGATCGTGCAGATGGTCGAGTCCATGGGCCTGTTCGTGGCCATCGGCGACATCGTCGAGCGCCCGGTGGAAGACCGCCAGGTGGTCGCCGGGCTGCGCGCCAACGGCCTGTCCAGCGCCATCGCCGGGATGTTCGCCGGCTTCCCCTTCATCGCCTTCATGGAGAACGTCGGCCTGGTGATCCTCACCGGCGTGCGCAGCCGCTGGGTGGTGGCCGTCAGCGGGCTGATGATGTGCGCCGTGGCGCTGATCCCCAAGGCCGGCGCCGTCATCGCCTCGATGCCCACCGCCGCCCTGGGGGGCGCTGCCGTGGCCATGTTCGGCGTGGTCGCCGCCGCCGGCATCCAGACCCTGGCCAAGGTCGACTACGAGCGCAACCGCTACAACGTGCTGATCGTCGGCTTCACCATCGCCGCCGCGCTGGTGCCGGTGCTCTCCCCTGCCCTGTTCCATCAACTGCCCGAGTGGAGCCAGCCCTTCCTGCACAGCAGCGTGGTGATCGCCTGCCTGGTGTCGGTGGGCCTCAACGCCGCCCTCAATGGCGTCGGCGTGCCGGACACCGCGAACGGCAAGACCCTCCACGACGTGCTCTGAGCGCAACCACGGGAACCTTCCATGAACGACATCCTGATCAAGAATCCCCAGGCGGTGATGACCGGCCTGCGCGGCGACCGCGCCCGCGCCGGTGGCGTCGACATCCGCATCCGCAACGGGCGCATCGCCGAGATGGCCAACGACCTGCAGCCGGGCGCCGGCGAGCGGGTGATCGACGCGCGCAACTGCCTGGTCTACCCGGGCTGGGTGAACACCCACCACCACCTGGCGCAGAACCTGCTCAAGGCCGTACCCGCCGGCCTCAACCAGGACCTGCAAGGCTGGCTGGCCAGCGTGCCCTACCCGCGCCTGTCGCGCTTCACCACCGAGCTGGTGCGCATCGCCGCGCGCCTGGGCATGGCAGAGCTGCTGCTGTCGGGCGTCACCACCTGCGCCGACCACCATTACCTCTACCACGCCCATGGCAGCACCGAGGGCGGCGACGCGCTGTTCGACATCGCCGAAGAATTCGGCATGCGCTTCGTGCTCTGCCGGGGCGGCGCATTGGAATCGGCCAACGCCCACCCCGGCTTCTCCAGGACGGCGCTGCAGCCGGAGAGCCTTGAACAGATGCTCGGCGACATCGAGCGGCTCAAGGCGCGCTACCACCAGAACACCCCGGACGCCCTGCGCCGGGTGGTGGTCGCCCCCACCACGCCGACCTTCTCGCTGCCGCCGACGCTGCTCCGCGAGCTGGCGCAGAGCGCCCGGCGCATGGGACTGCGCCTGCACACGCACCTGTCGGAGACGCAGAACTACGTGAACTTCTGCCGCGAGAAGTACAACTGCCTGCCGGTGGAGTTCGTCGCCGAGCACGAGTGGCTGGGGCCGGACGTGTGGTTCGCCCATATGGTCCACGCCCAGCCCTCGGAGATCCGCATGCTGGCGCAGACCGGCACCGGCATCTCCCACTGCCCGGTGAGCAACGCGCGCCTGGGCAGCGGCATCGCCCCGGTGCCGCAGATGGCGGCAGCCGGCGTGCCCATCTCCCTGGGGGTGGACGGCGTCGCCTCCAACGAGTCCGGGAGCATGGTGGGCGAGGCCAACACCGCCTGGCTGATCCATCGCGCCAACCAGGGCGCCTCGGCCACCCTGGCCGAGGACGTCATCCACTGGGGCACCGCCGGCGGCGCCACGGTGCTGGGCCTGGGCGCGGTGGGCACCCTGGAAGTGGGCCAGGCCGCCGACCTGGTGCTCTACGGCCTCGACCACCCGCGCTTCTTCGGCTTCCACGACCCGGCCCTGGCGCCGGTGCTGGCCGGCGAGCCGATGGCGGTGCGCTACAGCCTGGTGGGCGGGCGCCTGGTGGTGGATGACGGGGTGATCCCGGGGCTCGATGTCGAGCGCCTGCGCCGCGAAGCCCTGGACGGCGTGCAGCAGCTGCTGCAGGGCGACTGAGGCCGGAAAGCCGCGCTGCCCGGGGCTCAGGGCGGCGCGGTGGGCGGCTCGGCGGGGCACTCGCGAAACGTGGCACGAAAGTGCTAATTTTCGCATTCCCCTGCCCTTCCGAGCCCCCGCCATGGCCCTGACCTTCCGCCCCGCGACACCGGCCGATGCCCCGGCCATCGCCCCGCTGGTGTACCGCTCCGGCCCCGCCGCCTTCGACCACGCCTTCGCCCGTGGCGGGCGCAGCGCGGTGGACTTCCTGCGCTGGACCCTGGCGCGGGAGGCGGGCGAGTTCGGCTACCGCCTGCATTGGGTGGGCGAGCAGGATGGCCGCATCGTCGCCACTGGCACCGCCTTCAGCGGCGAGGCCAACCTGCGCAACAGCCTGGCGGCGCTGGGGCAGATCGTCGGCTTCTACGGCTTCGGCGCCGCCGCGGTGATCCGCCGCGGCCTGCAGCTGGAGCGCATCATCCAGCCGCCCCCCCGCCGCCACCTGCTACCTCGCCCACCTTGGCGTGGCAGAGGGCCTCACCGGCCAGGGCATCGGCCAGCGGCTGATCGACCACCTGCTGCACCTGGGCCGCCATGACGGCCTGCAACGCGCCGCCCTCGACGTTTCCGCCGCCAACCCCCGCGCCCAGGCCCTCTACGAACGCCTCGGCTTCGTGGTCGAACACGAGCGCCCCTCCCCTATCCCCGGCATCGCCGCCCATCGGTTCATGACCCGGGGGATTTGAGGGGGGTCGCGGACCGTAGGATGGCGTAGAGCGAAGCGAAACCCATGCTGTGCCGTGCATGGCCTGATCATCCCATCGCGAATGAATTCGCTCCTACCAGGGCGGCGGCGCTGCGCGCCGCTTGGCGACTGAAGTCGCCCCTGCATCGATCATGCGGAGACGCGACCTTCGTGCTCCTGACGGGCTACCGGAGCGGGTATTCCTGGGTTTAGGATGCGGCTGCAGGCGCCCGCAGAGGCGCCCACCTGACCGCGACGGCCTGTTCACCGACCACAGGGATAGCCCATGAGCACGCTGGAAACCGTTGAAATGAAGGCCTTCGTCCCCGCGAAGGACTACGAACAGAGCAAGGCCTTTTACCTGGACCTGGGCTTCAAGCCCGGCGGCGTCTCCGAGGAGATCGCCTATTTCAGCCATGGCGACTGCGCCTTCCTCCTGCAGAACTTCTACGAGCAGGCCCTGGCCGAGAACCTGATGATGCACCTGCTGGTGAAGGACGTTGAGGCCTGGTGGCAGCATGTGCAGGCCAGCGGCGTGATCGAGCGCTACGGCGTGCGCGCCATCCCGCCCGAGGACCAGCCCTGGCGCATCCGCGACTTCATTCTTTTCGACCCCAGCGGCGTGCTCTGGCGGATCGGCCAGAACATCTGAGCGCAATCCCGCCGGCGCCCGTGCCGGCGGGCCCCGGGCCAGCGTCTATGCTTGCTCTGACCTGAAGTGACGGCGGTGCCGCTAAGTGATTCCCCTCCTCGTCTGCGATGACTCGATGATGGCGCGCAAGCAACTGATCCGCGCGCTGCCCCAGGATTGGCCGGTGACCATCACCCAGGCCACCCAGGGTGAAGAAGCCATGGCCGCCATTCGCCAGGGTTTGGGCCAGGTGGTGCTGCTGGACCTGACCATGCCGGTGATGGATGGCTACCAGGTGCTGACCCAGCTGCAGGCCGAGGGCCTGGTGGCCCAGGTGGTGGTGGTTTCCGGTGATATCCAGGAGGAGGCCCAGCGCCGGGTGCTGGAACTGGGCGCCCTGGCCTTCATCAAAAAGCCCGCCGACCCCGCCGAGCTGCGCGCCGTGCTGGTGCGCCTGGGCCTGCTCAAGGTGCCGGCACCGGGTGTGCCCGCCGAGCCGGTGCCCTCCCGCGAGGACCTGGTCCTCAAGGTCAACTTCCGCGATGCCCTGCGCGAGGTGAGCAACGTCGCCATGGGCCGCGCCGCCGCGCTGCTGGCCAAGGTGCTGAACGTGTTCGTGCAGCTGCCGGTGCCCCAGGTGAACATCTTCGAGGTCAGCGAGCTGCACATGACCCTGGCCGACGCCCAGAGCGGCGAGCGGCTCAGCGCGCTGTGCCAGGGCTTCATCGGCGACGCCATCGCCGGCGAGGCGCTGCTGCTGTTCCACGACTCCGAAATCGCCGACATGGCCAACCTGCTGGGCTGGCACCCGGCCGACGACAAGGAAACCTCGGAGATGCTGCTGGACCTGGCCAGCATCATCATCGGCGCCTGCCTGGCGGGCATCGCCGAGCAGATCGACGTGCGCTTCTCCCAGGGCCACCCGCAGCTGCTCGGCCAGCATGCGTCCATCGAGCGGCTGATCCACCTCAACCGCACCCGCTGGAAGAAGACCCTGGCGGTGGAGATCAGCTACAGCGTCGAGGGCCACAACGTGCACTTCGACCTGCTGCTGCTGTTCACCGAGGACTCGATCCCGCGCCTGACCCACAAGATCCGCTACCTGATGGACTGACCATGCCGGCACAGATCGATATCAAAGAGGTTCACTGGCTGCTCGACATCGTGCAGTGCATCGACGTCGGCGTGATCGTTCTCGACCGCCAGTACAAGGTGGAGGTGTGGAATAGCTTCATGGAGAACCACTCCGGCATGGGCCCGGACGAGGTCCACGGCAAGGTGCTGTTCGAGCTGTTCGACGAGATCGACGAGACCTGGCTGCGACGCAAGGTGGACAGCGTGGTGCAACTCGGCACCCGCGCCTTCAGCCTGTGGGAGCAGCGGCCCTACCTGGTGCGCTTCAAGAACTACCAGCCGATCACCGGGGAGGAGGACCTCATGTACCAGAACGTCACCCTGCTGCCGCTGATGGGCGCCAGCGGCAGCGTCGAGCACCTCTGCGTGGTGATCTACGACGTCACCGAGGTGGCGCGCTACAAGAAGCAGGTCGCCGCCCTCCGCGCCGGCGACGGCGGCCCGGCGTAACGCCCACCGATCCGTTCGTTGTGCACACGGCGAACCCTGCGTGGAGGCCTCGTAGGATGGGTAGAGCTCCGCGAAACCCATCGATGTGGAGCCTCAGGCATGACGCTGTACCGGGGCGCGACTCCGCCTGGTGGAGGTAAAAAGCGACCTCCACCCACGCATGGGTCGAGCCCATCCGGTCATGCACAGACACAGGGCGTAGGGTGGGCCGGGCGGCGCTCCGCTTCAGCCCACCGTTGCTCGTCGACCTGCTCGGAGTTTCCGCGTGACGAGGTGCCGATCCTGACTCTGCGTGGGGCGTCGTCGTAGGATGGGTAGAGCTCCGCGAAACCCATCGATGCGAAGCCTCAGGCATGATGCCGTGCCGGGGCCCGACTCCGCCTGGTGGAGGTAAAGAACGACCTCCACCCTACGCAGCGGTCACGCTTGTGCGGCGGGGGCCGGCTGCTTTTGTAGGAGCGAGTTCATTCGCGATGGGGCGATCCGGCCATGCACGCACAGCATGGGTTTCGCTTCGCTCTACGCCATCCTACGAGGCGTCCTCGCATCACTTGATGTACCACCCCCAGGGTTCCTGGCTGCGGTATTCGGTGACCTGCTTGACCTCCAGGTAGTTGTCCAGCCCCCAGCGGCCGAGCTCGCGGCCGATGCCGCTCTGTTTCATGCCGCCCCAGGGCGCCTGGGTGAAGGTGGGTTGCGAGCAGTTGACCCAGACGATGCCGGCGCGCAGGCCGTTGGCCACCCGGGCGGCGCGGTCGAGGTCGGCGCTCATCACGGCGGCGGCGAGGCCGAAGCGGCTGTCGTTGGCCATGCGCAGGGCGTCGGCCTCGGTCTTGAAGCGCTTGACGCAGAGCACCGGGCCGAAGATCTCCTCGCGCCAGATGCTGGCGTTGTCGGCCGGCTCGTCGAAGATCGTCGGCTCCAGGAAGTAGCCGTGGGACAGGTGCGCGGGGCGCTTGCCGCCGCTGATCAGGGTGGCCTCGCGGGTGCCCTGCTCGATCATGCCCAGCACCTTCTGGTACTGCCCGGCGCTGACCAGCGGGCCCAGCAGCACGCCGCGCTCCAGGCCGGGGCCGATGGTGATGCGCCGCGCCTCGGCGACCAGGCGCTCGAGCAGGCGCGGGGCGATGCCTTCCTGCACCAGCAGGCGCGAGGTGGCGCTGCACACCTGGCCCTGGTTCCAGAAGATGCCGAACATGATCCATTCCACCGCCGCCTCGACATCGGCGTCGTCGAAGACGATGAAGGCCGACTTGCCGCCCAGCTCCAGGCTGATGTTCTTGATGTCGGCCGCCGCCGCCGACATGATCTTCGCCCCCGTCGGCACGCTGCCGGTGAAGGCCAGCTTGTCCACGCCCGGGTGCTGGCTGAGCGGCCCGCCGGCATCGCCGCCGAGGCCGGTGACCACGTTGAGCACGCCGGAGGGCAGGCCGATGCGGTCGGCCGCGCTGGCCAGTTCCAGGGCGGTGAGCGGGGTCAGCTCCGACGGCTTGAGCACGCAGGTGGCGCCGGCGGCCAGGGCCGGGGCGACCTTCCAGGCGGCCATCAGGAGCGGGTAGTTCCAGGGGATGATCTGCCCGGCCACGCCCACCGGCTCGTGGCGGATGCGGCAGCGAAAGCGCGCGTCCGGCAGCTCCAGCGCCTCGTCCTGGCGGCCGTCCAGCTCGCGGGCCAGTTCGGCGTAGTAGCGGAAGCAGCCGATGGCGTCGGCGATGTCCCATTGCGCCTCGGGCAGCGGCTTGCCGTTGTCGCGCACCTCCAGCACCGCCAGCGCGTCCTGGCGCCCTTCCAGTTCGTTGGCCAGGGCCTCCAGCCAGCCGGCACGCTCGGCGCCCGTGGTCTGCCCCCAGCCGCGGTTGAAGGCCTGACGCGCGGCGCGCACGGCGTGGTCGATGTCTTCCTCGGTGGCCGCCGGCACGCGCTGGATCAGGTCGCCACTGCTCGGGTCGAGCACGTCGAAATGGCCGCCCAGGTCCGGGCGTACCCATTGGCCGTTGATATACAGCTGGTCACGCATGGTGGCTCTCCAGGGTCGTCAGGCGCCGGTGCGGCGGTTCTGCAGGTAGCGGGAGGTGAACAGCAGCGCCAGGGAGGCGCAGATGATCACGGTCGAGATGGCGTTGATCTCCGGGGTGATGCCCCGGCGGATGGACGAGAAGATGTAGATGGGCAGCGTGGTTTCCGAGCCGGCGACGAAGAAGGCGATGATGAAGTCGTCGAAGCTGAAGGTGAACGCCAGGAGGAAGCCGGCCATGATCGCCGGGGCGATCTGCGGCAGCACCACGCGGCGGAAGGTCTCCAGCGGCGGCGCGTAGAGGTCGGCGGAGGCTTCCAGCAGGGCCTTGTCCAGGGACTCGACGCGGGTGCGGACGATGACCATCACCAGCGCCATGGTGAACAGCGAGTGGGCCGCGACCACGGTGATGAAGCCCATGCGCAGGCGCGGCAGGCCGGCGCCGAGGAGCAGGTCCAGCAGCGGGTTGAGCACCTCGAACAGGCTGATGAAGGCGATCAGCGTGGCGATGCCGATGACGATGCCGGGGATGATGATCGCGCAGTAGGTCAGGGCGTCGAAGAACATCCGCACGCGCCGCCCGACCCGCTGCAGGCCGAACACCGCGAGGGTGCCGAACAGGGTGGCGATCAGCGCCGAGCACAGGGCGATCAGCGCGCTGTTGCCGAGTGCCTCCATGATGAAGGGGTTGCCGAAGGCGCGACCGAACCACTGCACCGAGCAGCATTCGAAGGACAGCCCGCTGCGCCCGGCGTTGAAGCTGAAGAGGATGATCAGCGCGATGGGCGCATAGAGGAACAGGTACAGCGAGGTGGAATAGCTGCGCAGCCACATGTCAGAGCATCCCGTCGGTGGAGCGCTTGCCGTAGCGCGCCACGAGCTTGAGGTAGATGAAGATGATCACCAGCATCATCGCCACCAGGGTCATGGCCATCGCGCTGCCGAAGGGCCAGTTGCGCGATTGCAGGAACAGGTCGACCAGGGCGTTGCCGACGAAGAACACCTTGCCGCCGCCGAGGATGGCGGGGATCAGGAACTCGCCCATGAGCAGGATGAACACCAGCATGGCGCCGGTGATCACCCCCGGCGCGGAGAGCGGCAGGGTCACCCGGCGGAAGGTCTCGAAGGCACTGGCGCCGAGGTCGGAGGAGGCCTCCAGCAGGCGCTTGTCGAGCTTCTCCAGGCTCACGTAGATGGGGAACACCATCAGCGGCAGGTAGCCGTAGACGATGCCGATCAGCACCGCCGTGGGGGTGTTGATCAGGCGCACGTCCTCCAGGCCGACGCTGGCCAGCAAGGCGGGGATGCCCTTGCCGCCGAGGATGAAGATCCAGGCGTAGGTGCGGATCAGGAAGCTGGTCCAGAACGGCACGATCACCAGGGTCAGCAGCAGCGACTTGTTGCGCTGCACCTTCACCGCCAGGAAGTAGGCCAGCGGGTAGGCCGCCAGCAGGCACACCAGGGTGCCCACCGGGGCGAGGAACAGGGTGTTGGCGAAGGCCTTGGCCCGCGAGCCGAGGTTGAGGTAGTTGTCCAGGGTCAGCGCGGCGGCGTAGCCACCCACCGGGCTGCGCTCGCCGAGGCTGAAGACCAGGATGATCACCAGCGGCATCAGCAGCATCAGCAGGAACCACAGGGTGGACGGCAGCAGCAGGAGCAGCGTGACGCGGCGTCCGAGGCTGCGGCTTTCGACCGGCGCGGCCTGGCCCGCATCGACCGGTGCGGGAGCGCTGAGAGCGACGTTCATGGAAGAGTCCCTACGATTCATGGAGGCGACCAGGGTAGGAGCGAGCTCTGCTCGCGAATGCGGCGTCGCGATTCACGGCTGGAGCTCGCCCCTGAGGCCGATGAGGGTCAGGCAGCCTTGAAACGCGCCATCAGTTCGGCACGTTCCGGGCTGGTGAGGGTGGCGGCGGCGCCGAACTCCAGGGCGCTGAGCAGCTCGGCGGCCGGGTACATGATCGGGTCGTCGAGCATCGCCTTGGGCAGCAGCGCGTCCACGCGCTTGTCGCCGCTCGGGTAGCCGTGGGCTTCCACTTCCAGCTTGTTGACCTGCGGGTCGAGGAGGAAGTTGATCAGCGCGTAGGCGGCATCGGGGCGTTCGGCACCCTTGGGGATGGCGAAGAAGTCGCTCCACAGCTCGCCGCCTTCCTTGCCCAGGGTGAACTGCATGTTCGGCAGGTCGCGGTGCAGCTGCGAGCCGTCGCCGGTCCAGCACATGGACATCCAGGCGTCACCGTTGCGCATCGAGGGCTGGTAGTCGGAGTTGATGGCGAACAGGTGCGGCTTGACCTCCAGCAGCAGCTTCTCGGCGTCGGCCAACTCCTTCGGGTCCAACGAGTTGAAACTGTAGCCGAAGGACTTCAGCGCATTGCCGATGGCGGTGAGCTGGTAGTCATGGACCATCACGCGACCCGAGGCCTCGCCCTTGGCCAGCTCCCAGAACTCTTTCCAGCTGCTGGGCCTGGATTTGATCCTGTCGCTGTCGTAGACGAAGCCGGTGGTGCCCCAGTTCTTCGGCACGGCGTAGAGCTTGCCGTTGACGATGCCCTGCTCCATGAAGCGCTTCTCGTAGCTGGCGGCATCGAAGTTGGGCAGGCGCGAGAGATCCAGCGGCTCGATCAGGCCCAGCTCGACGTAGGTGCTGATGGTGTAGTTGGTGGGCACGAAGAGGTCCCAGCCGCTGCCGCCGGCCTGGAGCTTGGCGAGCATCTCCTCGTTGGAGCCGAAGACGTTCATCTGCACGTGGGCGCCGGTCTTCTCGGCGAAGGCCGCGAAGTTCTCGGCGTTGTGGTAGTTCGGCCAGGTGGCCAGCACCACGCGGTCGCCGATGGCCTTGTCGGCGCCGTAGGCCTTGCCGGTGAGCAGGCCGGGCATGTGGGTCGCGACCACCGCAGCGGCCAGGCCCAGGCCGGTGCGGCCGAGGAATTCACGTCGGGTGATGGAGCCGTTCTGCCAGCTGCGCATCTGTTTGATGAAGTCTTTACGGTCCATTGCCTGCTACCCCGCCTGTTGAGTGTTGGTTTTCTTGTCTGCCCTGCACTGCAAAAGCCCCTGCGATGCCTTGCCGGGGGGATGAACTAGAGCGCCATGGCCAGGCCGGCGGCCTGGTCCCAGCCGATGCGCACCGGCGCGCCATGCTCGAAGGCCGCCTTGTCGCGCCCGGTGTGGCCCGGCACGCGCACGCAGACGATGCCGAAGGGCTCGGTGCGCACGCGGTATTCGGTGAGGTTGCCCAGGTAGATGCGGTCCACCACCTCCCCGGCCAGGCTGATCTCCCGGGCCAGGGCGTCGGCGGCATTGCCGATGGCGATCTGCTCCGGGCGCACGGCGATGCAGCCCGGCTCGCTGGCTGCCAGGCGCGGGCCGGTGGGGGTGGCCGGGCTGGCCAGTTGCAGGCCCTGGGGCATGTCCAGCAGCACGCAGTCGCCGTCCACCCGGCGCACGGTGCCGGTGAACAGGTTGGATTCGCCGATGAAGTCCGCCACGTAGCGGCTGGCGGGGGTTTCGTAGAGCTGCTCGGGGGTGGCGGTCTGGATGATGCCGCCGTCCTGCATGACGCTGATGCTGTCGCTCATCGACAGCGCCTCTTCCTGGTCGTGGGTGACCAGCACGAAGGTGATGCCGACCTCGCGCTGCAGGCGCAGCAGTTCGGACTGCATCTCCTTGCGCAGCTTGCGGTCCAGCGCCGCCAGGGGCTCGTCCAGCAACAGCACGGTGGGCTTGTTGACCAGGGCGCGGGCCAGGGCCACGCGCTGCTGCTGGCCGCCGGAGAGCTCGTGGGGCTTGCGCTGGCCGAAGCCGCCGAGGCGCACCATCTCCAGGGCTTCGTCGGCGCGGCGGCGCTGTTCGTCGCGATCCGGGCGCGGGTTGAGGTAGCGGAGGCCGTAGGCGATGTTTTCCGCCACCGTGAGGTGGGGGAACAGCGCGTAGCTCTGGAACACCATGTTCACCGGCCGCTGGTGCGCCGGTATGCCCGCCACCGGGCGGCCGCCGAGCCAGACCTCGCCGGCGCTGGGCTGCTCGAAGCCGGCGATCATGCGCAGGGTGGTGGTCTTGCCGCAGCCCGAGCTGCCGAGGAAGGAGTGGAAGGCGCCGCGACGGACCTTGAAGTTCAGCCCGCTGACCGCGCGCACCGAGCCGTAGCTCTTTTCCACGTTGCGGAATTCGATATCGAAGACAGCCTCTGCATCGCTCACGACCAGCCCCTTTTCCAGGTGTTCCTGCTTGTGGAGCCACGCTAGCAACCGCCGTTTCGGGCTGTATATATCCCTCCGGGGATAGGGCTGGCCGGCCACAACCCCCGCCCTGTCGGTTGCCGCAGCTATGCACAGAAGCTGTGGATAACTTTGTGGACAGAGGGTGGATGGGCGCGTGCGCACCACTCCCGACAGGGGCCACCGCCGACTGTTCAAAAAACGATCAATCGCTCTACCCCGGAGTGCGTCGGTGGCTAGCAGATCGAACCCTGCCGGGCAAGGGTACGAGTGCCCACAGAAACGGTGGATGAAGCTGTGGATAACTCGTCTATAACCTTCTACAGCCCTCTGGATATGGGCACCTTGCGAATATGTACAAAAAATGAACAGCGGTGCAAAACTGCGATTTCAGGTCGCAGCGGCGACGAAAAGCGCCTGCCACCCGGGCCCCGCGAAGGCAAGCTTTTTTTCTGCATAAAAAGGCTTGCTGCACAGGCCGAAATGCCGCAGGGGGTGCAGTTTTCTGCTCACATTATCTGTGGAACGGATTGTGGATAACTCGTGGACAGGCGGCTCGGGGCCAAGCGCCGCGCGGCTTCCAGCATGATGGATGGTTATTGATCAGCGCCGCTAAATTCCACTTGGCGATAAGCGAAATGCCTCAGATCGCCGCACGCAATACTGCTTCGCTGACCGCCTCGCGCTGGCCGGCGAGGTCGCGCACCAAAAGCCCGAGCAACTCCGATTGGCTGCCGATACCGAGCTTGGCGTAGATGTTCTTGCGGTGGATCTTCACCGTGCCGGGGCTGATGGCCAGGTGCTCCGCCACCGAGGCGCTGGAGTGCCCGCGCAGGAGCATCTGCACCACTTCCTGTTCGCGGGCGGTGAGCAGGTGGGCGCCGAACTGCTCGAAGGTTTCGCGGATCTTGTAGTCCAGGTCCTGGGCCGGGCGTGGCTGGTGGGCGCGGCGCTGTTCCCAGGCCTCCCCCACCACCTGTTCGACCACCGCCTGGGCGCAGTCGAGCAGTTGCATCTCGTCGCGGCTGTAGGCCGGGCTGCAGGCGCTGCGCATCAGCGAGAGTACCGCCTTGGCGCCGTCGGCCAGGTCGATGAAGAAGGCGATCTCCTCGGTGAGGCCGGTCTGCTGGTAGTAGGTGACGTAGTACTCGCCCAGGTAGAAGTGGTCCGGGGCGAACTGGCGCAGGCGCCACAGGCCGGGGGCCTGGTTGCGGGTGCAGGCGAGGTAGAAGGGGTCGAGCAGGTAGGGGCCGACCTGGTAATCCTCGACGTAGACGTGGCGCTTGTCCGCCGGGAAGGTGTCGAACAGCGCCAGGGGCCGGTGGTTGCCCTCGTAGACGAAGAGCACGAAGTGGTCGACGTGGCAGATCTGCTGTAGCCACTGGGCGAGGCCGAGCAGGCGCGCACGGCCGGCGGGCTGTGACAGCAGGTGGGCGACACCGGTGGTCCAGTGCTTGAGTTCCTTGGGGCGCATCATGGAATCGTCTGACGTGGGACGGCGCTTCGAACACACTAGGCGTTCATCATTTCGCACAGAAATGCACGATTTGCGCCAATATCCCGAACTCTGGCCAATCCCGCGCCAGGCTGCGCGCCGCCTCGCTCAGCGGCCTGCGCAGTGCACCTCGATGGTTCGCCGCGCCCCGCGTTGCGTCACCCGACGCTACACCGGGCGGTAGCAGTCAGCCTTTTTTCGCCTTGCCGAACCCGGGGCCCTTGCGCACGGCCTTGGCCTTCGGCGCCTCGCTGTCGATCCAGTTGCCCAGGCGCGCGCTGCCCGGCTTGCCCTGGGACTCCTTGGGTTTCTTCGGCTTTTTGGGCTTTTTCAGGATGGCGCCGGTGGCGTCGGTCTGCGGCACCCGGTGATCGGGGACGAAGCCGGGCTCGTCGCGGCGCTGCAGGGTCTGCTTGATCAGCACCTCGATGGCCGAGAGCAGCTGGACCTCGTCGGCGCAGACCAGGGAGATGGCCTCGCCCGTGGCGCCCGCACGCCCGGTACGGCCGATGCGGTGCACGTAGTCCTCGGCGACGATGGGCAGGTCGAAGTTGACCACCAGGGGCAGGTCGTCGATGTCCAGGCCACGGGCGGCGACATCGGTGGCGACGAGGATCTGCACCTCGCCGGCCTTGAAGCGCTCCAGGGCACGCAGGCGCGAGGGCTGCGGCTTGTCGCCGTGGATGGCGTCGGCGGACACGCCGGTGCGTTGCAGCTCGCCCACCAGTTCATCGACCCCCTTGCGGGTTTTGACGAAGACCAGCACCTGGCCCCAGCGGCGCTCCTGCAGCAGGTGCAGGAACAGCTCGGACTTGCGCTTCTTGTCCACGGTGGTCACCCACTGTTTGACGCTGCGGGCGGCGGCGTTGCGCGGGCTGACCTCGATGGACAGCGGGTCGCGCAGCAGCTCGCGGGCCATCTGGCGGATGGCGTCGGAGAAGGTGGCGGAGAACAGCAGGGTCTGGCGGCGGCGCGGCAGCGCGGAGAAGACATCGTCCAGCTCGCGGGAGAAGCCGAGGTCGAGCATGCGGTCGGCCTCGTCCAGCACCAGCGCCTGCACCTGGTTGAACTTGACCGCGTTCTGCCGGTACAGGTCGAGCAGGCGGCCGGGGGTGGCCACCAGCACGTCGATGCCCTTGCGCAGCTTCATCATCTGCGGGTTGATGCTGACCCCGCCATACACCGCATAGGTGCGCAGCGGCAGGTTCTGCCCGTAGACGCGGAAGCTCTCGTGAACCTGCTCGGCCAGCTCGCGGGTGGGCACCAGCACCAGGGCGCGCACCGAGTTGGCGGCCACCTGCGGGCCTTCCAGGGTCAGGCGCTGCAGCAGCGGCAGGGCGAAACCGGCGGTCTTGCCGGTGCCGGTCTGCGCGGCGGCCATCAGGTCGCGGCCCTTGAGCACGGCGGGGATCGCCTCGGCCTGCACCGGCGATGGGGTCTGGTAGCCGAGCGTGTCGAGCGCGCGCAGCAGGGGGTCGATCAGGCCAAGGGAAGCGAAGGTCATGGAGGTAACAGCCAGGGAACGGAAAGGCGCAATTCTATCAGGCCATTGGAAAACTACCTGCGTTCCTTGGCCGGATTCCGGCCTCCCGTCAGCTCGTCTGCTGCAGCACTGGCTCCTTGGCCTTGCGCCACTGCGGCAGGCCGATCAGCACCACGGCGCTGATGATCACCAGCATCGCCAGGCCCTCCTCGCCGCCGATGTGTTCACCGGCGAAGAGCACGCCGAGCAGCACCGCCACCGCCGGGTTGACGTAGGCGTAGCTGGTGGCCGCCGCGGGGCGCACGTTCTTCAGCAGGTAGAGGTAGGAGCTGAAGGCGATGATCGAGCCGAACACCACCAGGTAGGCCAGGGCCGCCCAGCCGGCGGGGGTGGGCAGGGTTTCCATGCGTTCGCCACTCAGCGCACTGCCCAGCAGCAGCGCGGCGCCGCCGGCGAGCATTTCCACCGCGCTGGCCATGGGGCCGGCGGGCAGCGGCAGGTGCTTGCTCCACATGGAGCCGAAGGACCAGCTGGCGGCGGCGAAGAGGATCAGCGCGGCGCCCAGGGGGCTGGCCTGGAGGTTGGAACCGAGGTTGAGCAGGGCGATGCCGATCAGCCCGAGGACGATGCCGGCCCATTCCAGGCGCGTGGTGCGCTGGCCCCAGATAAGCCCGAACACCAGGGCGAACAGCGGCACCGTGGCCACCGCCAGGGCGGCGACGCCGGAAGCCACGCCCAGGTGCTCGGCGAGGGTGACGCCGCCATTGCCGCAGCTGAGCAGCAGCACGCCGATCACCGCGCCGGCTTTCCATTCACGCAGTGTGGGCATGGGCGCACCGCGCCAGCGCAGCCAGGCGAACATCAGGCTGCCGGCGATGACGAAACGCACGCCGGCCATGAGCAGCGGCGGCCAGGATTCGACGCCGATGCGGATCGCCAGGTAGGTGGACCCCCAGATGATGTAGAGGGCGATGAAGGCGCCGATCAGCAGGAGGGGAAAACGTTGCGCAGGCATGGGGGGCTCGACGATCCGGTTGGCAGGGTGTTTATTCTATGCAAGGCCATATGGGGAAAATAAGCGATGAAACCTGCTTCAATGGTCCCTTAACTTTCGAATCAACGCCAATAAACGCTGTTTGCCTTTTTTTCCCAAACACAGCGCGTGGAGACCAACGATGGACAAGTATGATCGCCTGCTACTCTCGGCGCTGATGGAGAACGGACGCGCCTCGTTCGCCGACCTGGCGCGCCGGGTCAACCTCTCGCCCCCGGCCGTGGCCGACCGCGTGGCCAAGCTGGAGGCCAGCGGGGTGATCACCGGCTACCACGCTGCCGTGGACCCGGCGAAGATCGGCCTGCCCATCGAGTGCGTGATCGAGTTGCGCCTCGCCGACCACGACTCCAAGCGCGCCCTGGAGGCCCTGGAGAAGATCCGGCAGATCTCCCTCTGCCACCGCATCACCGGCGACGCCTGCGTATTGATGAAAGCCGCCGTGGCCACCATGCCGGAGCTGCAGGACCTGATCGACCGCCTCAGCCAGTACGGCGCCAGCAAGACCTCGCTGATCCTCTCCACCCCCTTCGAACGGCGCATCCCGGCGGAACTGCAGGTGCACACCGGCAAGGTGGAGGCGTTGCGCAAGGTGTGAAGGTGTTCCAGGCGCCGTAGACGTCGGGTTGCACCCGACCTACAGGCCCAACGGTGTTCCCGGACGCATCACCGTGTGGGGCTCCGTAGGTTGGTGCCGAGCGCAGCGAGGCCCAACGGTGCTGGGTTGGGGTCTGCTGCGTTGGGCTTCGTACCTCAGCCCAACCTACATCGCACCTACGATCGCTTCAGCCCATCGCGAATGAATTCGCTCCCACCAGGCGGTGCGGGACTCGACATCGCCTGGTGGATGAAAAGAGCGTCATCGACCCTACGCAAAGCACCTCGCCGGGTGCGGCGCCGAGCGCACCTACAACCGCTTCAGCGCATCGAGGATCTTGGCGGCGGGGACTTTCTGCAGGCTGCAGAACAGCTCGTGGGAGATCCGTTGCACGCCGTGGCGGTCACGCAGGCGCTCGGCGATGAAGAGGGTGAGGTTGGCCGCCATCTCGGCATCGGCCAGCGCCCGGTGGGCCTGCCCCGTGTGAGGCAGGCGCGCCCAGCTGTTGAGAGTGCCGAGCTTGTGGTTGGGCGCCTCCGGCAGCAGGCGACGCGACAGCAGCAGTGAGCAGGCGAAGGCCTGCCGGCGACGGCGTCCGAGGCGCGCCAGCTCGGCGTCCCAGAACTTCTGGTCGAAGGAGGCGTTGTGTGCCAGCAGCGGGATGTCGCCGACGAAATCCGCCACCTCGCCCATCACCTGGGCCGCCGGCGGTGCGGCACGGACCATGGCGTTGCTGATGCCGGTGAGGCTCTCGATGAAGGGCGGCACCCAGACGCCGGCGTTCATCAGGCTCTGGTAGCGGTCGACGATGCGGCCCTGTTCGAGGATGACCACGCCGATTTCGGTGGCGCGGCAGTTGTCCCCCGGCGTGACGCCGGTGGTTTCGAAGTCGATGACGGCTATGGGGTCCACGGGGTTTCCAGTGTTTCGCGGGGGCGGCGCGCTGTCACTTGAGCAGCAGGCCACCCTCGATGGGTACGTAACGGCTGGCGGCGCGCACCAGCGATTGAGCGGTGAGGCCGGGCACGCCGTAGGCGACGGCTTCGACGCCATGGTCGCGGACGCGGTCCAGCAGCAGGTCGAAGTCGCCATCGCCGGAGGCCAGGACGATCTCGTCCACCCGCGCGGCGGCGTCGAGGATGTCGATGGTGATGCCCACGTCCCAGTCGCCCTTGGCCGAGCCGTCGGCACGCTGGATGAAGGGCTTGAGCTTCACGGTGAAGCCGAGGTTGCGCAGGATCTGCTGGAACTGCTGCTGGCGGGCGTCGCCCCGGTCGATGGCATAGGCATAGGCTTCGACGATCTCTCCACGGGCGGCGATGTCCTTCCACAGCGCGGTGTAGTTGAAGTGGCAACCATAGGCCTGGCGCACCGTGTAGTAGAGGTTCTGGACATCGGCGAACACTGCGATCTTCTTCACCGGTTTTCCTCGGGTGGCGGGCGTGGATTTAAAGCTGCGAAAAAACGTAAACGAGGCAGCGCAGTCAGTTTTTTCAACGGTCTGCTAGAGTCGGCGCACAGTATGCCAGCACCGAGGAAAGGACACCCGATATGCCGCTGAACGACCCTCTCTACGCGCCTCCCGCCCTGATCATCATCGATATGCAGCAGGGCATCGCCCGCGTCACCACGCCACGCAACAACCCCCAGGCCGAAGCACGCATCGCCACCCTGCTCGCCCACTGGCGCGAGCACGGCTGGCCGCTGGTGCACGTGCGCCACATGTCCCGCGAGCCGGGCTCGGTGTTCGCCCCGGGGCAGGACGGCGCGCTGTTCCAGCCGGCGCTGGCACCGGCGCCTGGCGAGCAGGTGCTGGAGAAGAACGTCACCGATGCCTTTACCCACAGCGCCCTGGAGCGCTGGCTGCATGTGCGCGGCATCCGCCGCGTGGTGATCACCGGGGTCGCCAGCGAGAACTCGGTGGAGGCCACCGCGCGCAGCGCCAGCAACCTGGGCTTCGCTACCACTGTGGTGGCCGACGCCTGCTACACCTTCGCCAAGGCCGACTGGGCCGGCCGCCCGCGCAGCGCCGAGGAAGTGCACGACATGGCCATGGCCAACCTCGCCGGCGAGTACGCCGAGGTGCTGAACAGCGAGGCCCTGCTGGCCGGACTGGTTTCGTGATCGTCGCCCACCTGCCCACGGGCTACCTGATCGGCGCCCTGCTGGAACGTCGCTTCCGCCCCGCCGCCTGCAGCCCGCGCCTGTGGCTGGCGGTGGCGCTGCTCGGGGCCTTCGCCCCGGACCTGGACATGCTCTATTTCCACCTGGTGGATGGCCGCCAGCATCACCACCATAGCTACTGGAGCCACTGGCCTGTGGTGTGGTTCAGCGCCCTGGCACTGGCCCTCGCCTGGCAGCGATTGGCGCAGCGCACCTGGGTGCCGATGCTGCTCGTGCTGTTCACCCTCAACGGTTGCGTGCACCTGCTGCTGGACAGCGTGGTGGGCGATATCTGGTGGCTGGCGCCCTGGGTCGACCAGGCCTTCTCCCTGGCCACCGTGACGCCGCGCTACCAGCCCTGGTGGCTGAACTTCATCCTGCATTGGTCGTTCCTGCTGGAGCTCAGCCTGCTGGGTGCGGCGCTCTGGCTGGCGCGCCTCCGGCGGCGAGGCGGATCGACGCAGGCCGCCCTCTAGCGCGTGCGGCGCCTTGGAGATGGTGCGAGGCATCGACTAGAGTTGCCTCATTGCCCTGCATTCCTATGGCGCCGTCGATGAACCCCCTGCTGCTGCTGCGCGACTCCTGGTATTTCTTCAGCCGTCACTTCGGCATGATCGCCTCGCTCTGCCTGCCGGTGATCCTGCTGGAGGCACTGGCCCTGCAACTGGCCTCCACCTGGATGGGCGAGACGCCTTCGGCAGCCTCCGACCTGCTCATCCGCCTGGTGTTCTACCCCCTCTACACCGGCGCGCTGATCGTTTTCCTCGACAGCCGCAGCAGCCGGGTGAGCCTGAAGAAGAAACAGATATGGGGCCTGGCGCTGCTGCGCTGGCCGTCCTTCGCGGTGCTGGCGGCCTTCAGCACGCTGCTGATCATGCTAGGCGCCTCGCTGCTGATCCTGCCGGGGCTGTGGGTCATGAGCCGGCTGGCGTTCGCCGAGTACCTTCTGGTGCTGGACGGCATGTCGCCGATGGACGCCATGAAGCAGAGCTTCCGCATGAGCGACGGGCACTTCCTCACCATCCTCTGCTGCATCCTCCTGGCGATGGGACCGGTATGGCTGTTCGAATGGTGGGCCTATGGCGAGCTGGGCGAACGCCCGGACACCATCGCCAGCATCGTCGTCGACTGCCTGGATGGCTTCCTGCAACTGTTCACCAGCGTGCTGATCTTCCGCCTGTTCAGCCTGCTGGGGGAGCCGGCAGCGGAACACTGAAAGCTCTGTCTGCGTTAGCTGTTGTGATTTTAATGCAGGCGCTCAAGCACGGTACTTTCCGGGCGCTTGAGGGTTTGTGCCACCTCCACCGCATGGGTTTCGCTTCGCTCTACACCATCCTACGAAAGCCTGTGCGCACCTGTGGTGATGCGCTGGACGAAGAAAGGTGGGGCAGCCGCCAACGCCCCTCCAGGAGGCCGAACGCAGTCGTTGCGCCGGGGGACGAGCGGCATGGATGCCGCGAGAGGCGCGCCAGGCCATGGATGGCCCATCGCGCCGGCCCCCAGAGCGGCGATGGAGTGAGGGAACCCGACGCAGTCGGGCCGGATGATGGGGCAAGCCCTTTTGGTTCCTTTTAAGGCGATTGTTAAAAGGGACTCGCCTGGGAGGGCGAAACCAAAAGCACCAGCAGAGCTCGGCAATCAGCTGGGCTCAATTCTTCTAGCAACACTTAACGCAGACAGAGCCACACTGAAAGCCGGCTAATCTTGTCCGGGCCATTGCACAGGGAGATTCATTCCATGGCCGAAAACCCCAGCATCCTTTCCCATATCTCGCTCGGCACCAACGACTTCGACCGCGCCCTCGCCTTCTACGACAAGGTGCTGCCGACCCTCGGCTGCCGCCGCGTAATGGAGCACCCCGGCGCCGTGGCCTATGGCCGCGAGTACCCGGAGTTCTGGGTGCAGAAGCCCATCGACGGCAAGCCCGCCAGCACCGGCAACGGCACCCACATCGGTTTCTTCGCGGCGGACAAGGACGCGGTGCAGGCCTTCTACCAGGCGGCCCTGGCCAGTGGCGGCAGTTCCGATGGCGAACCGGGGCCCCGCGCGGAATATGGCGCGCCCTACTTCGGCTGCTTCGTGCGGGACCCGGACGGGCACAAGATCGAGGCGGCGTTCTGGGACACCAGCCTGGACTACGAACTGGTGGTCGAACCCCACGCTCACTGAGTGGCGGGCTGGTAGCGCTTGGCGGCCGCGGCCACCCAGCCCTCGTCGAGCATCTGCTGCAGGGCGGTGGCGATCCGCTTCTTTTCGTCGGTGAGCGGGTGCTGCTGGGTGAAGCCGATGAACAGCTCGGTGCGGGTCTGCGGCTGGTAGCCGGTCTTGACGATGCGCCCGGCCAGGCGCGGGTCGCGCAGCTCGTAGTCCACCTGGCAATCGGTGCCGATCACCAGTTGCAGGCGCCCACGCATGAGCATCTCCAGCAGTTGCTGCTCGTTGTTGACCCCGGATTTGTGCAGACCGGCATCGGAATCGAAGGGCTGGAAATACACCGACTCCAGCACGTAGCCGATGGTGGGGCCACGCAGCTGTTCGTAGCGGGTGATGCTCGCCGCCAGCTCCGGCGTGCCATACAGGCGCGGCGCGCAGGCGTAATAGGGGATGGGCAGGTAGTCGATGTAGCGCTCCCGCTCGGGGGTGCGCGCCAGGCCCGTCATCAGGTCCGCCGAGCCGCTCTGCAAGGCGGCCAGGCCACGGGCCCAAGGCGCGCGCTGCACATCGAAGCGCAGCCCGGTGCGACGCTCCAGTTCGGCCAGCAGGTCGATGTCCAGGCCATGCAGGGCACCGCGCTCGCCTTCCATGCGGAAGGGCGGCCAATAATCGGTCATCACCCGCAACGGCGCGCGCTCCTCGGCCAGCGCCGCGGTGGCGCCGAGCAACCACCCCAGCACCACGAACAGCCACGGGCCACCCCGGCGAAGGGCCGGCGGCTCGGCGGGACTGACCACTATCTGGCGATGCATGCCTGCTCCTGGAAGTCGGGACTGTCGGGTTGATCCTGCAAGACCCTTGCCTACGGGGCCGGGAATGGTAGGGCAACCCGAGGAATGCGCAAACCGGCTTTACCGGACTGCTCTGCGATCCATCGCGACAAGACAAGAATAGCGTCGCTCACGCGTCCTGGCCGCTTCGCTTGGCCATGGGTTTTGGCCAGGCCGCCTGCTCGGGTATGCTCGGCAATTCCCGGTTCCAGCCAAGCCCAGCTCCCAGCCGATGCCCCCCTTACTGCGCCGCCTCCTGCTTTGCCTGCTGATCCTCGCCGTCGCCCTGGCTGCGCTGGTCTACAGCCTGACCTGGCACCCCGCCGCACGCGAGGAGGAACGGGTGAGCTGCGTGGCCGAAGCGCCGCTGCTGCAACCCGGCCAAGCCCTGAAGGTGTTGACCTGGAACCTGCAGTACCTGGCCGGCAAGCGCTACGTCTTCTACTACGACCTGCCTGACCGCGAAGGCCCGGACGAACGCCCGACCGCCGCCGACGTGGCCTACAGCCTGGACGAGGTGGTGCGCGTGCTGCGCGACGAGCAACCGGACCTGGTGTTCCTCCAGGAACTGGACGAAGGCGCCCGCGCCACCGACTACCAGGACCAGCTGGCCCTGCTGCGCGAGCGCCTCGCCGACGTCTATCCCTGCAGCACCCAGGCCTTCTACCGGAAGGCCGCCTTCGTGCCGCAGCCACACATCCTCGGCAGCGTCGGCATGAAGCTGGCGACCCTCAGCCGCCTGCGCATGGACAGCGCCGAACGCCTGCAATTGCCCCTCGCCGAAGGCGACCTGCTGCAGCGCCCCTTCGAACGCAAGCCGGCGCTGCTGGTGAGCTACCTGCCGGTGCGCGAGGGCGGGCGCCTAGCGGCGATCAACACCCACCTGGACCCCTGGGTGCCAGGCCAGGACACCGCACAGCGCCAGTTGGCGATGACCCGCAGCCTGCTCGACGAACTGGAACGGGAGCGCACGCCCTGGGTGCTGGGCGGCGACTTCAACCAGTTGCCGCCGGGCCAGTACCCGCATCTGGACGCGGTGCAACGCAGCCGCTTCGCCCCGGACAGCGAGCTGGACGCGCTGAAGGCCTACCCGAGGGTGCCCGCCGCCGAGGAAACCGACGGCGCCGAGCGCCAACGCTGGTTCACCCAGTTCCCCAACGACCCGCGCGTGACGGGGCCGGACCGCACCGTCGACTATGTGTTCCACAGCCCCCGCCTGACCCGCATCGACGCACGCGTGCGCCAGCTCGATACCCTGCGCATCTCCGACCACCTGCCCCTGATCGCACGCTTCCTGCTGCCGCCGGTGCATTGAGATGTTGACTGGGGCGAGGCGTTTTTAGCTGCCCCACTTTTCGCGGCTCATCCGAGGTATCAGGCACGTCTCATCTTCTCGGCACACCCTACGGCGGGGCTTCATGCTTTTCGCAGGATGGGGCGTTCCGGCCGCTTCACACACAGCTGACCCAGGTCAGGGCGCGCTTGGCGGTACGCGGCATGATCGGCAACGGGCTTAGTGCCCGCCGCCATCCGCCGTTCGGGAGCCCGCCATGCATTACCTGCTGCTCAAATTCATCCACCTCACCGCCGCTGCCTTTTTCATTGGCGGGGTGTTCTTCGAGGTGATGATTCTCAGCCGTGCCACCCCGGTGCTGGAGCAGGAACCCCGCGAGCGCTTCTCCAAGGCCCTGGGGCAACGCGCACGCAAGGTGATGCACTGGGTGGTGCTGGCACTGTTCGGTGCTGGGCTGGGGCTGGCCATGCACTATCGCGCGGCGTTGCATGCCCCGCTGTCCAGCAGCTTCGGCACCCTGCTGACGCTGAAGATCATCCTGGCGTTGAGCATCCTCGGGCACTTCCTGCTGGTGGTGGTGCTGATGCGCCGTGGGCAGATGACGCCGCAGCGTTCGCGGCGCATCCACATCAGCGTGCTGGTGCACATGCTGGGGGTGATCTTCCTGGCCAAGGCGATGTTCCTCCTCAGCTGGTAAGCCGCCCCCTCACTTGCGCGGCTTGGCCCGGGCGGTGGGCTCGGCGATCAGCGGGTCGTCCGGCCAGTAGTGCTTCGGGTAGCGGCCCTTGAGGTCCTTCTTCACCTCGATATAGGTGTTGGCCCAGAAGCTGGCCAGGTCCTGGGTGACCTGCACCGGGCGGCGCGCGGGAGACAGCAGGTGCAGCTTGACCACCTGGCGGCCCTCGGCGATGCGCGGCGTGTCGGCCAGGCCGAACAGCTCCTGCAGGCGCACCGCCAGCACGGGCGTGTCTTCGCTGTAGTCGAGGCGGATGGCCGAGCCCGACGGCACGGTGATCGCGCGCGGCGCCAGCTCGTCGAGGCGCTGGGGCAGCGGCCAGGGCAGCAGGCCGGCGAGGATGCCCGACAGCTCCAGGGCGGAGAAATGGCTGAGGCGGCTGACCTTGCCCAGCCAGGGCGCGAGCCAGTCTTCCAGGGAGTCGAGCAGCGCGGCATCGGAGAGGTCCGGCCAATCGCTGCTGCCCTGTCGGGCCAGGTCGAGGCGCCGCAGCAGCGCCACGCGGGCCTGCCACTGACGCAGGTCCGGCGTCCAGTTCAACAGCTCAAGGCCCTTGCGCCGCACCAGCCCCACCAGGGCGCGGGTGCGCGCGGCTTCGTCCAGGCTGGCCAGGGGTTCGCGGTCCAGCACCAGTTCGCCGATGCGCCGCTGGCGTTCGGCCCGCAGCACGCCTTCGCGCTCGTCCCAGTCCAGTAGCTCCTGGGCGCTGACCTGTTCGGCGAGGGGGCCTTCGAACAGCGTCGGGTCGAGGTCGGTGGCGAGGTAGATGCGCTCCTCGCGCTGGCCCTGGCGGCTGCCCAGGTCGGCGATCACCAGCCAGGGCTCTTTCATCAGTGCATCGGGCTCGGCGAACAGCGCGGCACGGCCGTTGGCCAGGCGGTATTCGGCGCCCCCGGGGCGGCGTTGCTGGGCGATGCGGTCGGGGTAGGCGAAGGCCAGCAGGCAGCCGAGCCAGCGCGGGTGGTCCGGGTCGGCCACGGCTTCGCTGGCGGCGCCACGCAGGTGGGAGCGGAACTGCCGCGCCAGCTGGCGGGCACGCTGCACCCCGCCCTTGGCGCCACGGGCGGCACCCGCCTCGCCGGCGAGTAAGGCGATGCGGCTGTGCAGGTCGGCGCCGCCACCCCGGAGGATGTCGCGCTCGCCGAGCAGCGCAGCGAGGTCGCAGGCCAGGCTGCCGAGCCCCAGCGCCTGCCCGCGCAGCAACAGGTGGGCGATGCGCGGGTGCGCCGGCAGCTCGGCCATGGCCTGGCCGTGAGCGGTGAGCGTCAGGCCGCCGCTGTCGCGCGGGGCCAGGGCGCCCAAGCGGCGCAGCAGGTCACGGGCCTGGCCGTGGGCGGCGGCGGGCGGCGGGTCGAGCCAGGCCAGTTCGCCGGGCTCCACGCCCCAGCGCGCCAGTTGCAGGGCCAGGCCGGCGAGGTCGGCCTGGAGGATTTCGGCACTGCCGTGGGCAGCCAGCTGCTGGTGCTGGGCCTCGGACCAGAGGCGGTAGCAGGCGCCCGGCTCCAGGCGCCCGGCGCGGCCGGCACGCTGGGTGGCGGAGGCGCGGGAGATGCGCTGGGTGTCGAGGCGGGTCATGCCGCTGGCCGGGTCGAAACAGGGCACCCGCTCCAGGCCGGCGTCCACCACCACGCGCACGCCGTCGATGGTCAGGCTGGTTTCGGCAATGTTGGTGGCCAGCACCACCTTGCGCGTGCCGGCCGGCGCGGGCTCGATGGCGGCACGCTGGGCGGCCAGGTCGAGCTCGCCGTGCAGCGGGCAGAGCAGGACGTCGCTGCGCCCCTGCAGCTGTTCGCCGAGCTGCTCAGCGACGCGGCGGATCTCGGCCTGGCCGGGGAGGAACACGAGGATGCTACCCGGCTGGTCGGCCAGGGCCAGGAGCACCGTCTGCAGCACCCGCGGCTCGATGTATTCGCCAGCCTGGAAGGGCCGCCCCCAGTGGATATCCACAGGGAACATGCGTCCCTCGCTGCGCACCACGGGTGCCGCGTCCAGCAGGCTGGACAGGCGCTCGCCCTCCAGGGTGGCGGACATCAGCAGCACCTTCAGCGGCGGCTCGTCACGCAGCAGCGCGCGGCCGTTGAGGGTCAGCGCCAGGGCCAGGTCGGCGTCGAGGCTGCGTTCATGGAACTCGTCGAAGATCACCAGGCCGACGCCTTCCAGCGCCGGGTCGTCCTGCAAACGACGGGCGAGGATGCCTTCGGTGACCACTTCGATGCGCGTGCGCGGGCCGACCTTCGACTCCAGGCGGATGCGGTAGCCCACGGTCTCGCCGACCTTTTCGCCCAGCTCGTCGGCCAGGCGCTCGGCGGCGGCCCGGGCGGCCAGGCGGCGGGGTTCGAGCATGAGGATGGACTGCCCGGCGAGCCAGGGTTCGCCCAGCAGCGCCAGGGGCACGCGGGTGGTCTTGCCGGCGCCGGGGGGCGCTTCGAGCACCGCTTCATGGCGCTGCGCAAGGGCCTCGCGCAGGGCGGGCAGGACGGCATCGATGGGTAGCGGATTCATGGGGGCTCCAACGCGGGGTGGCGATTATAGCGGCGAACTGCCAGCCCTTTCGTGTGGTCTCAACACTGCCGTGCGTTTTGCAATGAACGCCTTGGTATAGTGACGCCATTTTCTCGCCTGGAGCCGCATATGCGCATGTCTTCCCGTTTGATCGGTGGCGCCGTCGCCGCCGCCCTGCTGACCCAGCTGACCGCTTGCGGCACGCTGTTCTTCCCTGACCGCCGTGGCCAGATCGAAGGCAAGATCGACCCGGTGGTCGCCGCCCTCAACGCCGTCGGCATCCTCTTCTATGTGATCCCCGGCCTGATCGCCTTCGGCGTCGACTTCGCCACCGGTGCCATTTACCTGCCGGACAACGAGACCGCCCAGGTCGACCCGGCGCTGCTGAAAGACGCCATCGGCACCGACGGCAAGATCGACAACGCCCGCCTCAAGGCGATCATCGAGCGTGAAACCGGCCGCAACCTGCCGCTGGACGACCCGCGCCTGATCCAGCACAGCGGCAGCCTCGAGCAACTGGCCGCCTATGGCCTGAAACCGGCCGCCTGATGCGTGCGCTCGCCGGCCATTTCGACAAACTCCTGGCCTACCACGGCTGGGCCTACCGGCAATTGCTGGCGAGCCTCGCGCCCCTCGACGACACCCGCTACCGGGCCGATCGCGGCCTGTTCTTCGGCTCCATCCACGGCACCCTGAACCACCTGGCCGTGGTGGACCGCATCTGGTTCTCCCGCCTGCTGCACCTGCCCCGCCCCTTCGAAAGACTGGACGCCGAGGCCGCGCCGGACCGCGCTGCCCTGGCCGCAGTGCTGGCCGAAGGCATCGGCCTGTGGCGCGCCTGGCTGGCCGGGCAGGACGACGACGCCCTGGCCGCGCCCCTGGAATACCAGAACATGAAGGGCGAGCCGTTCCACCGCCCCCATGGGGAAATCATCACCCACCTGGTGAACCACGGCACCCACCACCGGGGCCAGGTGACCGCGGCGATGACGGCGATGGGCCTGGAAAGCCCGCCGCTGGATTTCATCTACTACCAGCCCAGCCGTTCATGAGCACTTCAGCGCAGCACGCACGCCTGTTACGCCTGGCCACCAGCGCCTCGCTGAGTGTCGCCCTGACCCTGGTGCTGGCCAAGGCCGTCGCCTGGTGGCTGAGCGGTTCGGTCAGCCTGCTCGCGGGCCTGACCGACTCGCTGCTGGACAGCGCCGCCTCCCTGCTCAACCTGCTGGCGGTGCGTTTCGCCCTGAAGCCGGCGGACGATGACCACCGCTTCGGCCACGGCAAGGCGGAATCCCTCGCCGGGCTGGCCCAGGCCATGTTCATCGCCGCCAGCGCCGTGCTGGTGGGCGTGCAGGCGGTCGAGCACCTGCGCCAGCCGGAGCCCTTGGGCAGCCAGGGCCTGGGCATGGCGGTGATGGTGCTGTCCCTGGTGCTGACCCTCGCCCTGCTGGCCTTCCAGCGCCATGTGGTGCAGGTCACCCACTCCACCGCGGTGCGGGCCGATTCCCTGCACTACCGCTCGGACCTGCTGCTCAACACCAGCATCCTCATCGCCCTGGCGCTGGCCAGCCAGGGCTGGGACCGGGTGGACGGCCTCTTCGGCCTGGGCATTGCCGCCTACATCCTCTGGAGCGCCATCAGCATCGCCCGGGAATCGGTGGCAGTGCTGATGGACGAGGAAGTCTCCGCAGAAGTGGGCGAGCGCATGCACCAGCTTGCCTGCGCGGTGCCCGGCGTGCTGGGCGCCCACGACCTGCGCACGCGCATTTCCGGCAGCCACTGGTATGTGCAACTGCACCTGGAGCTGCCGGGCGAGCTGCCGCTGTCCCAGGCCCATGCGCTGTGCGAGCGGGTGGAACAGGCGATCATCGCGGCCTACCCACGGGCCGAGGTGCTGGTGCACGCCGACCCCATCGAGGTGGTCCAGGCCGCCCGCCGCTGAGACTGCCCTACCGGTATTCCTCCCCATTGTTGGTTGGCTTCGCAGATTTAGAGCTTTTGCTCTATATTCGCCGCGCGTCATCCCACAACAACAATTCGAGGAGCCTTTCCCATGTCGCAATCCCCCACTGCCATTGCCTTACTCGGCCTGGTCGCCTGGAGCCTGCTGCTGGTCTTTTTACTGGTAAATCAGCGCGGCCTGCTGGTGCTCGGCGGGCGGATGAAGGTCAACGCCTTCGCCCCCGATGGCGGCAACACGCCCGGTGCACTCGGCCAGCGCCTGGTGCGCGCCCACGCCAATTGCCTGGAAAACCTGCCGATGCAGGCGGCGGTGCTGCTGTTCGCCCTGGCCACCGCACAAACCGCCATCACCGACCCTCTGGCCCTGGTGCTGCTGGGTGCGCGCATCTTCCAAAGCGTCGTCCACCTGATCAGCACCAGCGCGCTGTTCGTCTGGCTGCGCTTCGCCGGCTTCTTCGTGCAGCTGGCGGTGCTGGCCTGGTGGCTGCTGCGCCTGGCCAATCTGGTCTGAGATATCCACAGCTACCGCAGGATGGGTCAGACGGCGTTCCGCGAGCGTGGCGGAACCCATCATGGGCATGCGCATCAGCATGGGTTTCGCTTCGCTCTACCCATCCTACGGTTCAAGCCTGTGCATCACGGTTTTTCTCGCGGGCAATAAAAAAGGGGGGCCCCTATTTCGGGCCCCCCTTTGGGGAATCTGTCCTGTGCTGGCAATTGTGTCGCCGCTTTCATCGCCTGCCTGATTGGGCAGCGCGGACCCGGGGGCCGACTCGAACCGGTGGGTTCGGCGGCGCCGACGCGCCTGATTGGGCGGGTCGGGTGGACATGCTGTCCGGGCCGTGAAACTGAGAAGAATCTTAAGCTGCCGGGCACGACAGATGATTGCAAAGATTGCTCTGCAGATTGCCACTTGCGCAATTTTTCACTAATCACGCATCATTCCTGGCAATCCACATGGAATCCGGGTGCACAGATGGAAAAACTCGACCGCTACGACCTGAAGATCCTCGCCGAACTGCAGCGCGATGCGCGCACCTCCAACCAGGAGCTGGCCGAGCGCATCGGCCTGTCGCCCTCGCCCTGCTCGCGGCGGGTGAAGCAGCTGGAGGACGACGGCTACATCGTGCGCCAGGTGGCCCTGCTCGACCGCAAGAAGCTGGGGCTGAGCCTGACCGCCTATGTGCTGATCGGTATGGACCGCCACACCCCGGAGCGCTTCGAGCACTTCCAGTCGGTGATCGGCCAGTGCCCGGAGGTGCTGGAGTGCTGCCTGGTGACCGGCATGGAGGCGGACTATCAGCTCAAGGTGGTGGTGCCGGACATGGACCATTACCAGCAGTTCCTGCTGGGCCAGCTGACCCGCATCGAAGGCGTTACCAGCGTGCGTTCGAGCTTCGTGCTCAACCAGGTGCTGAGCACCACGGAACTGCCGCTGACCCACCTGCGCGGCTAATACGTAGGTGGTACTGGCGAGCACCGGAGCGCGGCGTATAATCGCCGCGCCTTTGCTGTGCCCCGCGTGGTTTCGCCAATAAGAGCCCCAGGCTCGCAGAACAACAACCGCAGCCCCCGCCCTCACGGCATCACTGCCCGGCGCATTCCCGCGCCGGGTCTGATTCGTTTCGCTGCTAGAGGTTGAGAATGAGCCCCGAGAAATTCGAAGAGTGGATGATGACCGCGATGATCGCCGGTCTCGTGCTGTTCATGGCGTTCATCGTCTGGGACCTCGCGAAGAAGTCCAAGGCCGGTCGCTTTGGCACCTTCATCCTGTTCCTCGCCCTGGGTCTCGGTGTGCTCGGCTTCGTCATCAAGTCCCTGGTGATCGGCGGCCTCGAAGGCATGTAAAAAACCTCCCCCGCGCTCCCCGCACAGGCAAGGTCGCCTGCGTGGGCGGCTTCGTTTTTTCTGCCTGGAGACAACATGAACGCCACTGATCGCGTCATGCAGAGCTATGGACGCTGCTGTGCCAACCCCGATTTCTTCGATGCCTTCTATCGCCGCTTTCTCGACAGCTCGCCGCAGATCCGCGCCAAGTTCACCGAGACCGATATGCCGGCGCAGAAGGCGCTGCTGCGCCAGGGCATCCTCAACCTGGTGATGTTCGCCCGCGGCATGCCCGACACCAAGTTGCGCGCACTCGGCGCCACCCACTCCCGCGAGGGCTTCGACATCCGCCCCGAGATGTACGACCTGTGGGTGGAATCGCTGCTGCTGACCATCGCCGAGCACGACAAGGAGCACAGCACCGAGGTACGCAGCGCCTGGCGCGAGGTGCTGAACAAGGGCATCGAAGTGATCAAGTCCTTCTACTGATCAGTTCCTGATCCAGCCGCCGGCGCTCAGTCCAGACGCGCCGGCACGTCCTTCCACTGACCGAGCCCCAGCCCGTCCAGGGCGAAGGGGCCGATGCGCACGCGCACCAGGCGCAGGGTCGGCAGGCCGACGGCGGCCGTCATGCGCCGCACCTGGCGGTTGCGCCCCTCGCGGATCACCAGTTCCAGCCAGGCCGTGGGTACGCTCTTGCGGAAGCGCACGGGCGGGTCGCGTTCCCACAGTTGCGGTGCCTCCAGCAGGCGCGCCTCGGCCGGCAGGGTCGGGCCGTCGTTGAGTTCGACGCCGTCACGCAGGCGCTGCAGCTGTTCTTCGTTGGGCTCCCCTTCCACCTGCACCCAGTAGGTCTTGGCCAGCTTGTGCTTGGGATCGGCGATGCGCGACTGCAAGCGGCCGTCATTGGTCAGCAGCAGCAGGCCCTCGCTGTCACGGTCGAGACGCCCGGCGGGGTAGATGCCGGGGATGTCGATGAAATCCTTGAGGGTGGCGCGCCCTTCCCCATCGCTGAACTGGGTGAGCACGTCGAACGGCTTGTTGAACAGCACCAGGCGCGGTTCGGCCGGCGGCGCCTTGGCCACGCGGCGGGGAGCGGCAGGCTGGGGGCGGCGGGAAGAAGGACGTGGAGAGCGCGGCGGGCGGGACGACATGGCTGGTTACGAGCGGCAGTGGACAGGGTATCGGAAGCGCATGCTAGGTTGAGCGCCCCACCACCGCAAGAGCGAGGACCACCATGCCCCGTGCGTTACGCCCCACCTGGCTGATCAGCCTGATGACCCTGGCCGGCTGTGCGGGCACGCCCTACCAGGGGCCGACCTCGGACCACTTCGACGGCCAGCGTTTCCACAACATCGAACCCAAGCCGCACAAGGACCTGTGGTCGGTGCTGAAGTGGCAGTTCAACCGCGAGAAGCAGGCACCCTGGGTGGAAGAGCCCGCCGTCGCAGCCCCCGAGGTCGTCGAGCGGGTGCAGGGCGACGAGCTGCGCATCACCTACATCAACCACGCCACCGTGCTGATCCAGCACCGCGGCCTGAACATCGTCACCGACCCGGTGTGGTCCCAGCGCGTCAGCCCCTTCAGCTTCATCGGCCCGCGCCGCCACCAGCAGCCGGGCCTGAGCCTCAACCAGCTGCCGCCCATCGACCTGATCCTGGTCAGCCACAACCATTACGACCACCTGGACCTGGAAAGCCTGCGCGGCCTGGCCGAGCGCTTCCCCCTGGCCACGGTCGCCACCGGGCTGGGCAACGGCCCGCTGATCCGTGAGACCGGTTTCGCCCGCGTGGTGGAGCTGGACTGGTGGCAGGAACTGCCGCTGAACGACGAGCTCACCCTGCACTCGGTGCCGGTGCAGCACTGGTCGGCGCGCACCCGCAGCGACACCAACCAGACCCTGTGGATGGGCTTCGTGGTCACCTCGCCGGACGGCCCGCTGCTGTTCCCCGGCGATACCGGGCTGGGACCGGAGTTCCGCCTGATCCACGAGCGCTTCGGGCCCATGCGCTTCGCCGCCCTGCCCATCGGCGCCTATGCGCCACGCTGGTTCATGCGCGACAACCACATGAACCCGGACGATGCCGTGCAGGCCCACAAGCAGCTGGATTCGCGCAACAGCCTGGCCATCCACTTCGGCACCTTCAACCTCACCGATGAAGGCCAGTACACCCCGCCCAAGGACCTGGCCAAGGCGCTGGCGGACTGGAACGTCGAGGCCGACAACTTCCGCGTGCCGACGCCGGGCTACCAGTGGCAGGTGCCGGTGATGAAGTCAGTGGCAGCGGAGTGAGCAGGCGGCGCTGCGCGCCGCTTGGCGACTGAAGTCGCCCCTACAAGTCGCCCCCCCATCCGGGAATGAAAAGGGCCGCATTGCGCGGCCCTTTTCTTTTTGCCTGCCACTCAGCGGAACGGCGGCTCGTCGAAGCTGCGCAGCTTGCGCGAGTGCAGCGAGTTGAGCTGGGTGCGCAGCAGGTCCAGCGCGGCGATGCCGATGCGCAGGTGCTGGCTGACGGCACGTTGGTAGAAGGCGCTGGCCGAGCCCGGCAGCTTGATCTCGCTGTGCAGCGGCTTGTCGGACACGCACAGCAGCGTGCCGTAGGGCACCCGCAGGCGATAGCCCTGGGCGGCGATAGTGCCGCTTTCCATGTCCACCGCCACCGCCCGCGACAGGTTGATCAGCGGGCGCTCCTGGGCCCAGCGCAGCTCCCAGTTGCGGTCGTCGTAGGTGAGCACCGTGCCGGTGCGCAGGCGCCGCTTGAGGTCTTCGCCATGTTCACCGGTAACCAGTGCTGCTGCGTCCTGCAGGGCCTGCTGCACTTCGGCCAGGGCCGGCAGCGGGATATGCGGCGGCAACACTCGATCAAGGATGCCGTCGCGGCGCATGTAGGCGTGGGCCAGCACGTAGTCGCCGATGGTCTGCGACTGCCGCAGCCCGCCGCAGTGGCCGATCATCAGCCAGCAGTGGGGGCGCAGCACCGCCAGGTGGTCGGTGATGTTCTTGGCGTTGGACGGGCCGACGCCGATGTTGACCAGGGTGACACCGTGGCCGTCGGCGGCGATCAGGTGATAGGCCGGCATCTGGTAGCGGTGCCAGACCACACTGTCGATCACCGCCTGCATGGTCTCCTCGTTCATGTCCCGCTCTACCAGCACGTTGCCGGGCAGGACCATGCGCACGAAGCGCGGGTCTTCGCGCAGCTGGGTGAGGCCGTGCTGGATGAACTGGTCGACGTAGCGATGGTAGTTGGTCAGCAGGATCCAGGGCTGCACATGGCGCCAGTCGCTGCCGGTGTAGTGCACCAGGCGACGCAGGGAGAAATCCACCCGCGCCGCGTCGAACAGTGCCAGGGGCAACGGGTCGGCCTGCTCCCAGTCATAGAGCCCGTCGGCGACACCATCGGTGGCGGCGGACAGGTCGGTGCTGGGGAACACCCGCGCCAGGGCGGCGGCGGTCACGTCGGTGCCGGCCAGCTCATCGCCCTGCTCGACCACGTAGGGGTAAGGGATGTTCTGCTGGCTCACGCCCACTTCCACCTGCACGGTGAAGTCGCTCATCAGCGGGCGCAGCTGCTCCAGCAGGTATTTGCGGAAGGCCGCGGGGTGGGTGACGGTGACGCTGTAGGTGCCCGGCACCTGCATCTTGGCGTAGGCGCGGACGGTGGACGGTACCTCGCCCTGGCAGCGATAGGTGATGCGCAACTCCGGGTAGCGGAACTGCGCGCGCTGGGCGGCGTCCGGCTCGGCCCGTTCCTTGAGGTAGAGCTTGAGGGCCTGGCTCAGCGCAGAGGTGGCGCGGCCATGCAGCTCGGCCAGACGGTCGACCGCCTCTTCGGCGGTGCTGGCGATGAGAAACTCGGGGGTATCCTGGGTCACGATCGGCATCCTGTCTGTGCGAACAGGTTCTATCTTGCCGCTGTCCGGGCCCGCGGCATAGAGCCTTCGGTGCATTGCGCGACGATTGTCCCGGCAATGGCAGCCTGCATGCCCTGCAGCTAGGCTTGGGCGACCCCAACGACGAGTCCTCCGCCATGGCCCGCCTTCTCTGCCTGCTACCCGCCCTCTACTGCTGCTCCCTGCTGGCCGGCGAACTCGACGGACGCTACCAGGCCAACCTCGACGGCCAGCCCACCGAACTGGTGCTGCGCCAGGACGGCCAGGCAGTGAGCGGCCAGTACGTGGAGAATGGCAGCCTGCGCCTCGACCTCAAGGGCAGCTTCGACGGCCAGGTGCTGCGAGCGGAAATCAGCGTGCCGCAATCCGGCCAGGTGGTCGCCACCCTCGCCGCCCGCTACGCCGACGCCCAGCTCGCCACCCGCATCGCCGCCCGCGACCCGCGCAACGGCCAGGTACTGGAGCGCCAGGCACTGTTCCTGCGCGCCGACCAGGCGAACGCACAGGCACAGCCCCAAAGCACGGGCGGCGGCCTGGACCCGGCCCTGGTGGGCAACTGGGTGCACGAGAAGATCATCAACAGCAGCGGCGGCACCGGCTTCGCCTCCTTCAACACCGTGATGATCCTGCGCCTCGGCGCCGACGGCAGCGTGGCGCAATGGACCCGCTCCGCCGGCGGTGGCGGCGACTGGAGCTACGACAGCCCCGGCCAGCTGCAATACAGCGGCCAATGGCGCAGCGACAACGGCGTGCTGCTGGTGCGCCAGCAAGGCGCCGCCGACTACCAGCCCGCCGCCCGCTACCGCTTCAGCGACCCCTACCTGGTCACCGAGGGCACGGGCGGGAAGATGATCTGGCAGCGGCGCTGAACCGCTGGCCAGAAAGATCGCCGGGTTTCACCCGACCTACGACGCCACACGCCGAGCGTTACACCAGATGCGGCGTGCTGCGCGCCACCAGCGCTTCGACATCTACGCCGCGCGGCAGGGTGCCGTAGACGCGGCCGCCTTGGCCGAGGCGGCTGGCGATGAAGGCGTCGGAGACGGTGGCGTTGCCGGCTTCCAGCAGCAGCTTGGCCTGCAGCCCCACGGCGACGTCTTCGGTGAGCTGGCGGGCGCGGTACTGGATGTCGGCGGTGTCATGGAAGGCAGCCTTGAGGTTGCCGATGTGGGCGGCCAGGCGGGCGTCGCCGTGGCCGTCGCCCAGTTCGGCGAACAGAGCGTCGAGCACGCCGGGCTCCTTGGACAGGGCGCGCAGCACGTCCAGGCACTGGACGTTGCCGGAGCCTTCCCAGATGGAGTTGACCGGCGCTTCGCGGTAGAGGCGCGGGAGGATGGTTTCCTCGACGTAGCCGGCGCCGCCCATGCATTCCTGGGCCTCGTTGATCATCGCGGGGGCGCGCTTGCAGATCCAGTACTTGCCCACGGCGGTGACCAGGCGGGCGAACTTGTCTTCCTGCTCATCGTGGGCGTGGTCCAGGGCGCGGCCCATGCGCATGGTCAGGGCCAGCGCGGCTTCGCTTTCCAGGGCCAGGTCGGCCAGTACGTTCTGCATCAGCGGCTGGTCGGCCAGCACGCGCCCGCCGACCTTGCGGTGGGCGCAGTGGTGCGCGGCCTGGGTCAGCGCCTGACGCATCAGCGAGCTGGAACCGATCATGCAGTCGAAGCGGGTCAGGGAGACCATTTCGATGATGGTGGGCACGCCGCGCCCTTCCTCGCCGATCATCCAGGCCAGGGCGCCACGGTATTCCACCTCGCTGGAGGCGTTGGCCCAGTTGCCCAGCTTGTTCTTCAGGCGTTGGATGTAGAACTGGTTGCGGGTGCCGTCCGGGCGGTGGCGCGGCAGCAGGAAGCAGGACAGGCCCTTGTCGGTGTAGGCCAGGGTGAGGAAGGCGTCGCACATGGGCGCCGAGCAGAACCACTTGTGGCCGACCAGCTCGTAGGCCTGGCCCGGGCCGGGGATGCCGACGGGGTGGGCGCGGGTGGTGTTGGCGCGCACGTCGGTGCCGCCCTGCTTCTCGGTCATGGCCATGCCGATGGTGACGCCGCTCTTCTGCTCCATGGGCAAATTACGCGGGTCGTACTGGGTGGAGAGGATCTTCGGCAGCCACTTTTCGGCGATATCCGGCTGCAGCTTGAGGGCCGGGACGCTGGCGTAGGTCATGGTCAGCGGGCAGGCGTTGCCGGCCTCGGGCTGGTTGTGCAGGTAGTTGAGGGCCGCGCGCGCCACCTGGGCGCCGGGGCGCGGGTCGGTCCAGGGCAGCGAGGGGATGCCGGCGGCGATGGCCGAGGCCATCAGCTCGTGGTAGGCGGGGTGGAACTCCACCAGGTCGATGCGGTTGCCGTAGCGGTCATGGCTCTTGAATACCGGCTTGTTCTCGTTGGCGAGGAAACCCGCCGCCATCAACGCGCCGCCGGCCGCAGCACCGTAGCGGTCGAGCTGCGCCTCGGCCCAGCCGCCGTCGTAGCGGCGGGTCCATTCCTGCAGGGGCAGGTCGACGCGGTAGAGGTTGGCGCCGTCCAGGGACGGCACCTGGTTGAGTACGTCATGGGTTTCGGCGAACTGGTGCAGGTTCATGGCGGTTCTCCTAGGCAGGGGTGGCGGCGCCAACGGCGCGCAGGCAGAAGAAAACGAGGTTGCGGCTGACCAGTTCGAGGTCGGCCTGGGATTGCCCGGGCTCACGGGCGGCGCGGGCGGGCGGCGACAAGGGGCCGACCAGGGCTTCGGCGATGGCCCCCACCAGGCAGGCAGCGGTGAGGGGCGTGGAGAGGAGGTCGAATTCGCCGCTGGCGCGCCCTTCCTCCAGCAACTCGATGAACAGCTCGGCGTAGGACTCGCGATAGAGCAGGCGCTGCTCGTCCACTTCCTGGTCCACCGGCTCGGCGATGAGGGCGAAGGCCAGCCGGCGGCTGCTCCAGGCGCGGGCGGCGAACTGGTTCAAGCCTTCGGCCAGGCGCCAGGTGGGGGGGCCTGGGCCGCGCAGCAACTGGGCCAGGGTGTCCACTTCCACTTGGCTGGCGCGGGCGAAGACTTCCGCCGCGAGCTCGCCCTTGTTGCGGAAGTGCCGGTACAGGCTGCCGGTGGCGACGCCGGCGTCCTCGGCCAGGGCCTGCATGGTGAGTGCGGCGAAACCGCCCTCGGCCACGCGGGCCAGGGCGCAATCGAGAATACGCCGGCGCAGTTCCTGGTCACGGTCGATTCGGGTGGCGGTGACTCGGTAGGACATGGTCTGAATCCTGATTCATCTTTTTCAGTGAATCAGGATTCAGACTTTGCAGAAAGCGGGATTAACGCCGTCGAAAAGGGGAAAAACGCCGCCTGCCTTGCCGTGTCAGGCGCTGGTTTCCACCGGCCGGCAGAGCAGCCAGTCGTGCAGCAGGGTGCGCAGCTCTTCGAACTTGACCGGCTTGGCCAGGTAGTCGCTCATGCCCGCCGCCAGGCAGCGCTCGCGGTCGCCACTGTGGCTGTGGGCGGTGATCGCCAGCACTGGCAGGTCGGCATAGGTGGGCATGCCGCGCAGGGCACGGCAGGTGGCGAAGCCGTCCATCACCGGCATCTGGCAATCCAGCAGGACGCCGTCCACCGGCTCGCGACGCAGCAGCTCCAGGGCCTCGGCGCCGTTGTCGGCGGTGCGCACGCGGTAGCCGAGCTTGAGCAGCATGCCGCGGGTCACCAACTGGTTGATGGCGTTGTCCTCCACCACCAGCACGGTGCATTGCTCGGGCCGACGCTGGGCCTGGCCGGCGGCGCGGCGCGGGGGCGTGGCCGGCAACTGCGGCTGGGCGGGCCGGGTCAGCTGCACGTCGAGACGGAAGCAGCTGCCCTGGCCGGGCTCGGATTCATGGGTGAGGTCGCCACCCAGCAGCTCCACCAGCTGCCGCGCCAGGGCCAGGCCGATACCCAGGCCGCCGTATTCGCGGGTCATGGAGCCGTCGATCTGGCGGAAACGCCGGTAGAGCGAGCCATCGGCCGGGGTCTGGAAGCCGATGCCGGTGTCTTCCACTTCCACGCGCAGGCCCAGGTCGTCGCCGCTGGACTCCAGGCGCAACACGCGCAGGGTGACGCTGCCCCGGGGGGTGAACTTGATGGCGTTGTCCAGCAGGTAGCCGAGGGACTGGGAGAGCTTGCCGGCGTCGCCTTCGAGCATGTCGGGCAGGCTTTCATCCAGCTCCAGTGAGAAGCGCAGGCCCTTGTCTTCGGCACGCGGGGCGTACTGGGCACGCAGGCTGTCGAACAGGCCACGCAGGCTGAAGGGTTCGCGCCGGGGGTAGAGCTTGCCGGCCTGGAGTTCGGTCATGGCGAGGATGTCGTTGACCAGGCGCATCATGTCCCGCGCCGAGCTGGCGGCGGTCTTCTGGTACTGCTCCAGCTCGACGTCGAGCTTGACCGTCTGCATCAGTTCCAGGGAGCCGATCACGCCGTTCATCGGAGTGCGCAGCTCGTGGGTGACGGTGGCAAGGAATTCGTCCTTCAGGCGGTTGCTGTTGGCCAGTTCCTGGTTGAGCGTCTCCAGCTTGCGCCCGGCTTCCTGGAGGATGCGCGTGCGCTCTTCCTTCATGGCGTTGATGCGGTCGGCCAGGGCCAGGGACAGCAGCCCGACCTCCAGCGCGGAACCGATCTGGCTGGCGTACATGGTGAGGAAGACATTGGGCAGGTAGCCCAGCACCATCAGGGTGTTGATGGCGCCGCCGATGAGGAAGGTGGTCCAGGCGAAGATGAAGTAGCGCGCCACCCGCATGCCGCGCAGCCAGGCGAGAACGCCTGCGGTGAAGATCACCACCGTGAAGATCAGCGCCAGGGAGGTGGCCAGGCGCAGGGCCACGCCGTAGCTGGCGGCCAGCGACAGCACCATCACCAGGCCGCCCATGGCCATCAGCCCGAGCAGGGTGCGGTCCATCCACGGGCTGTGCTCGGCGGTGTGCAGGAAGCTGCGGGCGAACTGGCTGCCGAACAGCGAGGCCGAGCCGATCAGGAAGGGCGTCGCGGCGTTGGCCCACCAGGGGCTGTCGGGCCAGAAAAATTCGATGCCGGCGCCGTTCACCGAGATCTGGTAGAGCCCGAACGAGGCGATATAGAGGATGTAGTAGAGGTAGCTGGTGTCGCGGACGCTGAGGAAGATGAACAGGTTGTAGATCAGCATCACCAGCAGCACGCCGTAGATGATGCCGAGCACGTAGATGCGCCCGGGCTGCTCTTCCAGGTAGGCCTGCGGCGACCACAGGGCCAGCGGCGCCTGGATCGAGCCCTGGCTCTGCAGCCTCAGGTAGAGGCGCTGGGGCTGGTTGGGCTGCAGGTTGAGGCTGAACAGGTAGTTGTTCTGCTTGATCTCTCGGCTGGAGAAGGGCAAGGCGTCGCCGGTGCGCTGGGCCAGGCGGTAGCCGCCCAGGCCGTCGGGCAGGTAGAGCTCGAGGTGATCCAGCGGCGGGTAGGCGAGTTCCAGCAACCAGGGCTGCTGGCCACCCAGCGTTCGCGGGCGGTAGTCGAGGTCCACCCGCAGCCAGAACACCGAGCGCGAGTAGCCGGCGTTGAGCACGGGTTTGTCGTGACGGCGGAAGCTGCTTTCCAGGGCGGGCGAGGTGATATCGGCCAGGCTGGCGTCGCCGCGTACGTCTTCGAATACGTCCATGTGCCGCCCGAGGGGCAGTTGGCGCGTCTGCTCGTCGAATTCGACCGCCAGCACGGACGTGGAAACCAGAAGGAGAAGAAGCAGAAGGACGCGCCGCATGAGGCCCCGCAAAGGCCTGTTGTGCGCGTCGGGAAGTCCCTTCTTCCCCTGCTGACGCGCCACACGGGGCCTGGTTGTTCGAATTCGCTCACTTTAGCACAGCCCAAGGCCGCACGAAGAGGCACATTGCCATAAGCCACCAGCCGCTCTAGAACGGCACTTACAAGGCATGACACGGGAAGACGCAAGGGCGTGTTCCTGCCCCACCCTGGGGCAGGTTGTCGCAGAGACCTTTTGTCCGACAATGCGCACGGGCCGGCCGGGCTCCGGGCGTTGGAAAAGTGATAAGCTCGCGCACCATGAAAAAGCCCATCTCCCGCCCCATCGTCCTCTGTCTTTCCGGCCACGACCCCAGTGGCGGCGCCGGTCTCCAGGCGGACATCGAAGCCCTGATCGCCCAGGGTTGCCATGCCGCCCCTGCCGTGACCGCCCTCACCGTGCAGGACACCGTCAACGTTTCCGACTTCCGCGTGCTCGACCGCGAGTGGGTGCTGGCCCAGGCCCATGCGGTGATCGCAGACCTGCCGGTCTCCGCCGTCAAGCTGGGCATGCTTGGCTCGGTGGAAATGGTCGAGACGGTCCTGGAAATCATGCAGTCCCTGCCGGGCGTGCCGCTGGTCTGCGACCCGGTGCTGCGCGCGGGCGGCGGTGGCGCCCTGGGCAAGGACGAAGTCGGCTTCGCCATGCGCGAGCGCCTGCTGCCGGTCGCCACCCTGGCCACCCCTAACCTGCCGGAAGCACGCATCCTCGCCGAACTGCCCGAAGGCACCGCCGACCAGTGTGCCGAGAAGCTGCTGCCGTTCGTCCGCCACCTGCTGATCACCGGCGGCCATGGCGACGAGACCGAAGTGCACAACCGCCTTTATTCCCGCGATGGCAGCCAGCACACCTTCACCTGCCAGCGCCTGCCGGGCAGCTATCACGGCTCCGGCTGCACCCTGGCCAGCACCCTCGCCGGCCGCCTGGCCCTCGGCCAGGACCTGGTCAGCGCCGTGGAAACCGCCCTCGATTACACCTGGCGCACCCTGCGTGACGCCGAGCAGCCCGGCCAGGGCCAGTTCGTGCCGCGCCGCCTGCCCCTGGACTTCTGCTCATGAAGCTGCGCGGTCTCTACGCCATCACCGACAGCGCCCTGCTCGCTGACGGCCGCTTGCTGCCCTACGTCGAGGCGGCGCTCAAGGGCGGCACCCGACTGCTGCAGTACCGCGACAAATCCGGTGACGACGCCCGCCGCCTGCGCGAAGCCGACGCCCTGCGCGAGCTGTGCGCGCGCCACGGTGCGCAGTTGATCATCAATGACGATGCCGAACTGGCTGCGCGCCTGAGCGTCGGCGTGCACCTCGGCCAGGGCGACGGCTCCCTCGCCGCCGCCCGCGCCCTGCTCGGCCGCAACGCCATCATCGGCGGCACCTGCCACGCCAACCTGGAATTCGCCGAGGCCGCGGTGCGCGAAGGCGCCAGCTACATCGCCTTCGGTCGCTTCTTCAACTCCAACACCAAGCCCGGCGCCCCTGCCGCCACGCCCGAGTTGCTGGACGAAGCCAAACGCCGCTTCGCCCTGCCGCTGGTGGCCATTGGCGGCGTGACCCAGGACAACGCCCCCGAGCTGATCGCCCGTGGCGCCGACCTGATCGCCGTGATCCACGCCCTGTTCGCCGCCGACAGCCCCGCCGAAGTGGAGCGCCGCGCGCGCGCCTTCAGCGCCCTGTTCGATCCGGCCTGAGCCCCGTACACCCGTTTTCAGAGAGAGCCTGACATGTCCCGTTCCGAAACCCTGTTCGCCAACGCCCAGAAACACATCCCCGGTGGCGTCAACTCGCCGGTCCGCGCCTTCAAGAGCGTCGGCGGCACGCCGCTGTTCTTCAAGCACGCTGCGGGCGCCTACGTAACGGACGAGGACGACAAGCGCTACGTGGACTACGTCGGCTCCTGGGGCCCGATGATCCTCGGCCACAGCCACCCCGACGTGCTCGCCGCCGTGCGCCGCCAGTTGGAGCACGGCCTCTCCTACGGCGCCCCGACCGCCATGGAAACCGAGATGGCCGACCTGGTCTGCTCCCTGGTGCCGTCCATGGAGATGGTGCGCATGGTCAGCTCCGGCACCGAGGCGACCATGAGCGCCATCCGCCTGGCCCGTGGCTACACCGGCCGCGACAGCATCATCAAGTTCGAAGGCTGCTACCACGGCCACTCCGACAGCCTGCTGGTGAAGGCCGGCTCCGGCCTGCTGACCCAGGGCGTGCCAAGCTCCGCCGGCGTGCCCGCAGCCTTCGCCAAGCACACCCTGACGCTGCCCTTCAACGACATCGACGCCGTCGAGAAGATGCTCGGCGAAGTGGGCCAGGACGTGGCCTGCATCATCGTCGAGCCGGTGGCCGGCAACATGAACTGCGTCCCCCCGGCCCCGGGCTTCCTCGAAGGCCTGCGCCGCCTGTGCGACCAGCACGGCGTGGTGCTGATCTTCGACGAGGTGATGACCGGCTTCCGCGTCGCCCTCGGCGGTGCCCAGGGCTACTACGGCGTGACGCCGGACCTGTCCACCTTCGGCAAGATCGTCGGCGGCGGAATGCCCGTGGGCTGCTTCGGCGGCAAGCGCGAAATCATGTCGCAGATCGCCCCGCTGGGCCCGGTCTACCAGGCCGGCACCCTCTCGGGTAACCCGCTGGCCATGGCCGCCGGCCTGACCACCCTGAAGCTGATCAGCCGCCCCGGCTTCCACGCCGAGCTGAGCGACTACACCAGCCGCATGCTCGACGGCCTGCAACAGCGCGCCGATGCCGCGGGCATCCCCTTCGTCACCACCCAGGCGGGCGGCATGTTCGGCCTCTACTTCAGCGGTGCCGACGACATCGTCACCTTCGACGACGTGATGGCCAGCGACGCCGAGCGCTTCAAGCGCTTCTTCCACCTGATGCTGCAGGGTGGCGTGTACCTGGCGCCCAGCGCTTTCGAGGCCGGCTTCACCTCCATCGCCCACGGCAATGCCGAGCTGGCCATCACCCTGGAGGCCGCCGAGCGCGCGTTCGCCGAGCTGAAAAAGGCCTGACCGGCTTTACGCGGACGTTGCATCCGGGAGCCGCGCCTACGGGCCAGCGCCCGGATGCAAGGAAATCCGCGCAAAGACTTTGTAAGAAGCGCCTTGCTTATTTCATAATGTGACGGTCGGCGCGTTTCGCCGGCCGGGCCCGTCGCCCGCACTGCTTTTCGAGGCGCTGTGATTTCATGAACCGCACCGGCCGCATCCTGACCCTGGGCAGCCTGTTGCTCCTCTCCCCACTGCTGGCCGAAGCCGGCGGTAACTCCCTGCTGATCTCGGCCACCGGGCGCTGCAGCCTGAATACGCAACCCGAAGACCAGCAGGAAGCCCTCTCCAACTGCCAGCAGGCCGCCAAGGCCGGCGACACCGAGGCGCAGTACGAGCTGGGCGAGTTCTACTACGACGGCAAGCGCACCCCCCGCGACCTGCACCAGGCGCTCAACTGGTTCGAGCAAGCCTCCTTGAAGGGCAACGCCCAGGCGCAGTTCCGCCTCGGCAACATGTTCTTCCGTGGCGAAGGCGTGCCAGCCAGCAACGTGCAGGCCTATATCGTGCTGAAGATGGCCGCGGTGAACGGCTCGGACGAGGCGATGGACACCGCCGACATGGTCTCCGGCCAGATGCGCGCCGACGAACTCGAGATCGCCACCCAGGTGCTGGGGCAAATCTTCCGCAACTACCTGATCGAACTGCAGACCGCCGACGGCGGCTCGCCTTTCTCGCCGTTGCCTTAGGAGCAGCTGGAAGCTGGAAGAGCCTGAGGCCTCGACGGAAACCGTCAACCCTCGGGCTTATTTATTTCCCCACCCCTTACGTATCCGGGAAGGCCCGAACGTAGGGTGGACCACGCTTCACCGGTCCACCATTTCGGAGTCATGCCGAGCATCGGCAGCATGGGTTTCGCTACGCTCGCGGAACGCCGCCCGCCCCATCCTACACACAGCACTTCCAGCTTCAGGCTTCAGGCTTCAGGCTTTCAGCTGCTCTTATCCGGCATCGGCATGGGGAACGGCATGACGTTGCCGGTGACCTTGGCTTCGCTGATCTTCGGGGTGCCGAGGCGTTCGACCTCGTCGATGCGGATGATGGCGTGCATGGGTACGAAGCTGCGCACCACGCCTTCGAACTGGGCCTTGAGCTTTTCTTCGCTGGGGTCGACCACCACCTGGGTGCGCTCGCCGAAGACGAATTCCTCTACCTCCAGAAAGCCCCACAGATCGCTCTGGTAGATCTGCTTGGCGTACATCTCGTACACCTGGCCCTGGTTGAGGAAGATCACCTTGTAGATCGGGTCGCGCTTGGTCATGGAGGAGGCGGCAGGAGGGGGAAGTTCGAGGGGCGCGAAGCATAGCACGGCTCCGGACGGTGGACGCTAGGAAGCCAGGCGCCTGCCGACTATAATGCGCGGTTCTTCGAACCACCCGACGAACGTGCATGGCCAAGAAGCTTTACATCGAGACCCACGGTTGCCAGATGAACGAGTACGACTCCTCGCGCATGGTCGACCTGCTGGGCGAACACCAGGCGCTGGAAGTGACCGAGCGCGCCGAAGACGCCGATGTCATCCTGCTCAACACCTGTTCCATCCGCGAAAAGGCGCAGGACAAGGTGTTCTCGCAACTGGGCCGCTGGCGTGACCTGAAGCAGCAGAACCCGCAGCTGGTGATCGGCGTCGGTGGTTGCGTGGCCAGCCAGGAAGGGGCGGCGATCCGTGATCGTGCCCCTTATGTCGACGTGGTCTTCGGCCCGCAGACCCTGCACCGCCTGCCGGAAATGATCGACGCCGCACGCAGCACCCGCGTGCCCCAGGTGGACATCAGCTTCCCCGAGATCGAAAAATTCGACCGCCTTCCCGAGCCTCGCGTCGACGGCCCCAGCGCCTTCGTCTCGGTGATGGAAGGCTGCAGCAAGTACTGCACCTTCTGCGTCGTGCCCTACACCCGTGGCGAGGAAGTCAGCCGCCCCTTCGACGACGTGCTCGCCGAGGTCATCCACCTCGCCGACAACGGCGTGCGCGAAATCACCCTGCTCGGGCAGAACGTCAACGGCTACCGGGGCACCACCCATGACGGCCGCATCGCCGACTTCGCCGAGCTGATCCGCGTGGTCGCCGCCGTCGATGGCATCGACCGCCTGCGCTACACCACCTCGCACCCGCTGGAATTCTCCGATGCGCTGATCCAGGCCCACGCCGAGGTGCCCGAGCTGGTGAAGTTCGTCCACCTGCCGGTGCAGGCAGGCTCCGACCGCGTACTCGCGGCGATGAAACGCAACCACACCGCACTGGAATACAAGTCGCGCGTGCGCAAGCTGAAGGCGGCAGTGCCGGATATCTGCATCAGCTCCGACTTCATCGTCGGCTTCCCCGGCGAGACCGAGAAGGACTTCGAAGCCACCATGAAGCTGGTGGAAGACGTCGGCTTCGACTTCTCCTTCTCCTTCATCTATAGCTCGCGCCCCGGCACCCCCGCTGCCGACCTGGTGGACGACACCCCGGACGAGGTCAAGAAGCAGCGCCTGATGATCCTCCAGGGCCGCATCCACCAGCAGGGCTTCGAGATCAGCCGACGGATGGTCGGCAGCACCCAGCGCATCCTGGTCAGCGATTTTTCCAAGAAGGACCCGGGCATGCTCCAGGGCCGCACCGAGAACAACCGCATCGTCAACTTCCGCAGTGCCAACCCGCGGCTGATCGGCCAGTTCGTCGACGTCCACATCGACGACGCCCTGCCCCACTCCCTGCGCGGCACCCTGATCAACGAGACCCTGCACTGAATTCCGAGATGCCCGAGCTTTCACAGTCGGGCACCTGGGTTTATTCTTCCTTTCCTATCCCTGCCGTTCGGCGGCCACATACAGACGACATTGAACGCACCCCTGGATTTGCACCGTTTCACCCTGGAACCCTTTGAAGCCCGTCGCTTCGCCAACCTTTGCGGCCAATTCGACGAGCACCTGCGGCTGATCGAACAGCGCATGGCCATCGAGATACGCAACCGCGGCAACCAGTTCGAACTGGTTGGCGACGCCCAGCGTACCCAGGCCACGGAAAACCTCCTGCGCCGCCTCTACCGTGAAACCGAAGCCAGCGAGCTATCGCCGGACATGGTCCACCTGTTCCTCCAGGAAACCGGCATGGAGCAGCTGGCCAGCCCCGCCAAGGTCGACACCAGCGTCGCCCTGCGCACCCGCAAGGGCATGATCCGCCCGCGCGGCGCCAACCAGCAGCGCTACGTCAAATCGATCCTCGACCACGACATCAACTTCGGCATCGGCCCGGCCGGCACCGGCAAGACCTACCTCGCCGTCGCCTGCGCCGTGGACGCCCTGGAACGCGAGCAAGTACGCCGCATCCTGCTGGTGCGCCCGGCGGTCGAGGCCGGCGAGAAGCTCGGCTTCCTGCCCGGCGACCTGTCGCAGAAGATCGACCCCTACCTGCGCCCGCTCTACGACGCCCTGTACGAGATGCTCGGCTTCGAACAGGTGGCCAAGCTGATCGAGAAGCAGGTCATCGAGGTCGCCCCGCTCGCCTACATGCGCGGCCGCACCCTTAACAACAGCTTCATCATTCTCGACGAGAGTCAGAACACCACCCTCGAGCAGATGAAGATGTTCCTCACCCGTATCGGTTTCGGCTCAACGGCCGTGATCACCGGCGACATCACCCAGGTCGACCTGCCGCGCGGCACCCGCTCCGGCCTGACCCACGTGATCGATGTGCTGCGTGACGTACCGGGCATCGCCTTCACCCACTTCAAGTCCCAGGACGTGGTCCGCCACCCGCTGGTGCAGCGCATCGTCGAAGCCTATGACCGCTACGACAACCGCAACCAGCCCAAGCCCAAGCCTGCCGACAACGACCCGGGTGCGATCGACGCCGATGCTTGAACTCGACCTGCAACTGGCCAGTGAAGCCCCCGGGCTGCCCGGCGAAGCCGACTTCCGCCGCTGGTGCGAACTGGCCCTGCGTCAGCGCAGTGCCGACTCGGAGCTGACCATCCGCCTGGTAGACGAGCCCGAGGGCCGCGAGCTGAACAACACCTGGCGGCACAAGGACTACGCCACCAACGTACTGTCCTTCCCCGCCGACGTGCCCGACGAGTTGCTGGATATCCCGCTGCTCGGCGACCTGGTGATCTGCGCCCCGGTGGTGGCCCGCGAGGCCGCTGAACAGGGCAAGGCCCTGGACGCCCACTGGGCGCACCTGGTGATTCATGGCTGCCTGCATCTTCTCGGTTACGACCACATCGAAGATGAAGAAGCCGAAGAAATGGAAGCGCTGGAACGGGAATTGCTGGCTGAACTGGGCCACCCCGACCCCTACCGCGATGACGAATAAGAAGGCACCGAGCAAGGACATATGAGCGAAGATCGATCGAGCAACGGGCACAGGTCCTGGCTGGAAAAGCTGACCCAGGCCTTTGCCCATGAGCCGAAGAACCGCCAGGAGCTGCTGGAGCTCCTCCGTGAAGCGCACCAGAACAAGCTGCTGGACAGCGAAGCCCTGTCGATCGTCGAAGGTGCAATCCAGGTCGCCGACCTGCAGGTACGCGACATCATGGTGCCGCGCTCGCAGATGATCAGCATCAAGGCCAACCAGAGCCCGAAGGAATTCCTTCCGGCGATCATCGACGCCGCGCACTCGCGCTACCCGGTGATCGGCGAAGGCCTGGATGACGTGATGGGCATCCTCCTGGCCAAGGACCTGCTGCCGCTGATCCTCCAGGACCCGGAGCGCCCCTTCGCCATCAAGGACATGCTGCGCCCGGCGACCTTCGTCCCCGAGTCCAAGCGCCTCAACGTCCTGCTCAAGGAATTCCGTGCCAACCACAACCACATGGCCGTGGTCATCGACGAATACGGCGGCGTCGCCGGCCTGGTGACCATCGAGGACGTGCTGGAGCAGATCGTCGGCGACATCGAGGACGAGCACGATGTCGAGGAAGACAGCTACATCAAGCCGCTGCCCAGCGGCGACTTCATCGTCAAGGCACTGACCCCGGTAGACGCCTTCAACGAATTCTTCGAAACCGATTTCTCCGAAGACGAATTCGACACCGTCGGCGGCCTGGTGATGGGCGCCTTCGGCCACCTGCCCAAGCGCAACGAAGTCACCCAGATCGGCGATTTCCGCTTCCGCGTGCTCAACGCCGATAGCCGCCGCCTGCACCTGCTGCGCCTCAGCCCGCTGTCCCGCTGAGACCACGCCGCGCCCCGCTTCACGGCGTGGGCGCGGCCCGGCTAGACTGCGCCGCGACGAACTCCCCGGGCGCGACCGCGCCACCAAGCCCAAGGACTGTGCATGAACTGGATCACCCGCCCCGGCTGGCCGGGCAACCTGCTGGCCCTGGCGGCCGGCGCGCTCACCCCGCTCGCCCTCGCGCCCTTCGATATCTGGCCACTCTCGCTGCTGTCCCTGGCGCTGTTCTACCTCGGCCTGCGCGACCTGGCGCCCAAGGCCGCCTTCATCCGCGGCTGGTGCTACGGCTTCGGCCTGTTCATAGCCGGCACCAGCTGGATCTACGTCAGCATCCATGACTACGGCGCCGCCTCGATGCCGCTAGCGGCCTTCCTCACCGGCGGCTTCAGCGCTGGCGTCGCGCTGTTCTTCGCCCTGCCCGCCATCGTCTGGGCGCGCTGGTTCCGCCGCAGCGAAGCGCCCCTGGCCGACGCCCTGGCCTTCGCCGCCCTATGGCTGGCCCAGGAGGCCTTCCGCGGCTGGTTCCTCACCGGCTTCCCCTGGCTCTACGCCGGCTACAGCCAGCTCGACGCGCCCCTGGCCGGGCTCGCCCCGGTGGGCGGCATGTGGCTGGTGTCCTTCGTCCTCGCGCTGACCGCCGCCCTGCTGGTCAACCTGGTGCGCCTGCGCACACGCCCGGGCTTCCTCGCTGCCGGCCTGGTGCTGCTGGTCGCCCCCTGGATCGCCGGCCAGGCCCTGAAAGGCCACGCCTGGACCAAACCCGCCGGCGAGCCACTGAAGGTCGCCGCACTGCAGGGCAACGTCGAACAGAACATGAAGTGGGACCCGGAACAGCTCAACGCGCAGCTGGCGCTGTACCGCGACATGACCTTCAGCGCCGAGAAGGCCGACCTGATCATCTGGCCGGAAACCGCCGTGCCGGTGCTCAAGGAATACGCCGACGGCTTCCTCTCGGTGATGAACCGCTTCGCCCATGATCGCCAGGCCACCCTGATCACCGGGGTGCCGATCCGCCAGCTCAATGAGCGCGGTGAAAAGCGTTACTACAACGGCATCACCGTGGTCGGTGAAGGTGAAGGCACCTACCTCAAGCAGAAGCTGGTGCCCTTCGGCGAGTACGTCCCCCTGCAGGACGTGCTGCGCGGCCTGATCGCCTTCTTCGACCTGCCCATGTCGGACTTCGCCCGGGGCCCGGCCGACCAGCAGCCGCTGCTGGCCAAGGGATACCGCATCGCCCCGTTCATCTGCTACGAAGTGGTCTACCCGGAGTTCGCCGCCGGCCTGTCGGCCAACAGCGAACTGCTGCTGACGGTGAGCAACGACACCTGGTTCGGCACTTCCATCGGCCCGCTGCAACACCTGCAGATGGCGCAGATGCGCGCCCTGGAAGCCGGCCGCTGGATGATCCGCGCCACCAACAACGGCGTCACCGCGCTGATCGACCCCTTCGGCCAGATCACCGAAAGCATCCCGCAGTTCCAGAAGGCCACCCTGTATGGCGAAGTGGTGCCGATGCAGGAGCTGACGCCCTACCTGAAATGGCGTGCCTGGCCGCTGGTGATCCTCTGCGGCCTGCTGTTCGGCTGGGCCCTGCTGGCCAGCCGCATCGCCAAGACCGTCTGACCCCGCGCCCCGGCGCCACCGTAGCCCGGGCTTCAGCCCGGGACGCACGGAGGATCAGCGATAGACCAGCGGATAGGCGATCAGCCCGATCCACTCGTTGAGCAGCATGCCGCTCCTCCACACCGCCGGCGCTTCCGGCAGCCAGCCGCCGAAGGGTTGCGAGACCGGCACCCCGTAGGCGCCCATGGGCGCCGTCACCACCTCCAGCCCCACCTGCTCGAAGCACCAGCGCGCCCGTTGCATATGGAAGGCCTGGGTCACCAATACGACCTTGTCGATACCCTCGGCCTTGAGGATGCGCGCGCTTTCCACGGCATTTTCCCAGGTGGTGCGGCTGGTCCCTTCCTGCCACCGCACGGGCACGCCGAGCTCCTGCTCCAGGGTCCTGGCCATGATCGCCGCCTCGCTGGGCGGGGTGCCGTAGTGCAGGCCGCCGGAGGTCAGCACCGGCAGACCGCTGGCCTTGGCCAGGAACGCTGCATAGCGCACCCGCTCCATGGCCAGGAGGCTGGGCTGGTCTTCGCCCCAGGCGGGGTCGCCACGCATGCGCCCGGCACCGAGCACAACGATGGCCTGGGCACGCCCGGCCAGGCCGCTCCACTCATCCCGGGTCAAGGGTGTTTCGGTTTCCAGCGCCCGTGCCGACCACTCGACCACCACCGGCAGGCTCATCGCCCACAAGCCGCCGAAGCCCAGCACGAAGCAGCACAGCGCCAGGCGCGGGCTGCGCCGACGCAGCCACCAGCCGGCCAGCAGAAGCAGCAACAGGCCACCGGGCGGCAACAGCAATTGTTTGAAGAAATAGCGAATGGGCATCGGGCACCTCCAAAGGTGCGCGAAGCCTAACGGGGATTACCGGTACGGAAAAGCTGCGAACCGCAGGTGGGGCAGGCCTGCACACCCTGACCACGCTGCCAGCTGGCAGCCGCACCACAAAGTGCGCAAACCAGTTGCTGGCGCCGCTTGAACAGGGGTTTGGCGACACGTGGCGAGGGCGTGGGCGCCTTGGCGGCGGTGCGAGTGACCTTGGATTTGGCCGGCTGCTGCTCGATCAACGCCAGCTCTTCGGCGGCCGCGTGCCATCCACGCAGCCAGTGCAGGTCGTTGTCGAGGTAGGCGCGGATCAGTTCGAGCTCGGCGGGGGTCAGTCCCTTGAGCTCCAGCTCGCGGGGGTGTTCGTCACGCAGGCGGACGGCGGTGTCGGCTTCATCCAGGGCGAGCGCCAGGCGATGCAGCAATCGCTCATAGAGCCCACCCGCCGATTCCGCCCGCCGCAAATCGCCCATCTACCACCACCTCGTTACCGCATCCGACTTTTACAAAGCTAATGAATAGCTTAGCGCCAGGTGCCGAACCGGCAGGCTGCCGCGACAAACGGTGGGCCGCGCCCGGGAGGCGGACAATCAGGGTTTCCCTCAGCCGAGGGGGGTCATGTATGCTACGGCGCTCGAATTTCCTTTTCAGATCAGGCCTACCGAATCCGGGACAGCAGCGGATCTGAATGCCCTTTTCTCAGCGCAAGTAGCCATGCACGAAAACTACCAGCCCCGCGAAATCGAAGCCGCCGCGCAATCCCACTGGGATTCGCAGAAATCCTTTGTAGTCAGCGAACAGCCCGGCAAGGACACCTTCTATTGCCTGTCGATGTTCCCCTACCCGAGCGGCAAGCTACACATGGGGCACGTGCGCAACTACACCATCGGCGACGTGATCGCCCGCTACCAGCGCATGCAGGGCAAGAACGTTCTGCAGCCCATGGGTTGGGACGCCTTCGGCATGCCGGCGGAAAACGCCGCGATGAAGAACAACGTCGCCCCCGCCAAGTGGACCTACGAAAACATCGACTACATGAAGACCCAGCTGAAAAGCCTGGGCCTGGCGATCGACTGGTCCCGCGAAGTCACCACCTGCAAGCCGGATTACTACCGCTGGGAACAGTGGCTGTTCACCCGCCTGTTCGAGAAAGGCGTCATCTACCGCAAGAACGGCACCGTCAACTGGGACCCGGTGGACCAGACCGTACTGGCCAACGAGCAGGTCATCGACGGCCGTGGCTGGCGTTCGGGCGCGCTGATCGAGAAGCGCGAAATCCCGATGTACTACTTCAAGATCACCGCTTACGCCGATGAGCTGCTGAGCAGCCTGGACGACCTGGATGGCTGGCCCGAGCAGGTCAAGACCATGCAGCGCAACTGGATCGGCAAGTCCCGCGGTATGGAAGTGAGCTTCCCCTACGACGCGGCCAGCATCGGCCAGGCCGGGGTAATGAAGGTCTTCACCACCCGCCCGGACACCCTGATGGGGGCCACCTACGTGGCCGTGGCCGCCGAGCACCCGCTGGCCGCCATCGCCCTGCAGAAGCTGCCGGCCGACAAGGCTGCCGAACTGCAGGCCTTCATCGATGAATGCAAGCGTGGCGGCGTTGCCGAAGCCGACATCGCCACCCAGGAAAAGAAAGGCCTGCCGACCGGCCTGTTCGTCGAGCACCCGCTGACCGGCGAGAAGCTGCCGGTATGGGTCGCCAACTACGTCCTGATGAACTACGGCGAAGGCGCGGTGATGGCCGTGCCCGCCCACGACGAGCGCGACTTCGAGTTCGCCGCCAAGTACGCCCTGCCGGTGAAAGCCGTGGTGCGCACCAGCGCGGGCGACGAAACCCCGGCCCCGTGGCAGCCCGCCTATGGCGAGCATGGCCAGCTGATCAACTCCGGCGAGTTCGACGGCCTGGACTTCCCCGGTGCCTTCGACGCCATCGAAGTGGCCCTGCAGAAGAAATCCCTCGGCCAGGCGCGCACCCAGTTCCGCCTGCGCGACTGGGGTATCAGCCGCCAGCGCTACTGGGGCTGCCCGATCCCGATCATACATTGCCCGAGCTGCGGCGACGTGCCGGTCCCCGAGGACCAGCTGCCCGTCGTCCTGCCCGAGGACGTAGTGCCGGACGGCGCCGGTTCGCCGCTGGCCAAGATGCCCGAGTTCTATGAGTGCAGCTGCCCGAAATGCGGCACCGCGGCCAAGCGCGAAACCGACACCATGGACACCTTCGTGGAAAGCTCCTGGTACTTCGCCCGCTACGCCTCGCCCCACTACGACAAGGGCATGGTCGACCCGGCTGCAGCCAACCACTGGCTGCCGGTGGACCAGTACATCGGCGGTATCGAACACGCCATCCTGCACCTGCTCTACGCGCGCTTCTTCCACAAGCTGATGCGTGACGAAGGCCTGGTCAGCTCCAACGAACCGTTCAAGAACCTGCTCACCCAGGGCATGGTGATCGCCGACACCTACTACCGCACCACCGAGAACGGCGGCAAGGACTGGTTCAACCCGGCCGACGTCGAAGTCGAGCGTGACGCCAAGGCCAAGGTCATCGGCGCCCGCCTGAAGACCGACGGCCTGCCGGTGGAAATCGGCGGCACCGAGAAGATGTCCAAGTCGAAGAACAACGGCGTGGACCCGCAAGCCATGATCGACGCCTACGGTGCCGACACCTGCCGCCTGTTCATGATGTTCGCCTCGCCGCCGGACATGAGCCTGGAATGGTCCGACTCCGGTGTCGAAGGTGCGAGCCGCTTCCTGCGCCGCGTCTGGCGCCTGGGCCAGGCCCACGTCAACGCCGGCCTGCCGGGCAGCCTCGACGCCGCCGCCCTGAGCGACACGCAGAAAGAAGTACGCCGTGCCATCCACCTGGCCATCAAGCAGGCCAGCCAGGATGTCGGCCAGCACCACAAGTTCAACACCGCCATCGCTGCCGTGATGACCCTGATGAACGTGCTCGAGAAAGCCGCCCAGGAAACCGCCCAGGACCGCGCCCTGCTGCAGGAAGGCCTGGAAACCGTCGCCCTGCTGCTGGCCCCCATCACCCCGCACATCAGCCATGAGCTGTGGCGCGAACTGGGCCACGCCGACGCGATCATCGATGCCACCTGGCCGAAGGTCGACGAAAGCGCCCTGGTGCAGGACACCCTGCAACTGGTGGTTCAGGTCAACGGCAAGCTGCGCGGCCAGATCGAAGTACCGGCCGACGCCAGCCGCGAGGCCGTCGAGGCCACCGCGCGGGAAAACGAGAACGTGCTGCGCTTCACCGAGGGCCTGACGATCCGCAAGGTCATCGTGGTGCCGGGCAAGCTGGTCAACATAGTCGCCAACTGATTGAGCCCGGGGCCGCGTGTGGAGCGCGGCCCCGGTACGTTCGCCAAGGGGAAAACAAAGATGAAGAAACGGAATCTGCTGGTCGTGGGTCTGGCCGTGATGCTCAGTGCCTGCGGCTTTCAGCTGCGCGGCACCGGCGACACCCGGTTCGCCCTGAAGGAAATCGACGTCACCGGCCGCAACACCTACGGCGAGACCGTGAAGCAGGTACGCGAGCTGCTGGAGAACAGCAACGTCAACGTCCACGCCGGCGCGCCCTACACCCTGGTCCTTTCCCGCGAGAAGGAAGACCAGCGCACCGCCACCTACACCGGCTCCGCGCGCAGCGCCGAGTACGAGATGAGCTACACCGTCGACTACGAGATCCGTGGCAACAACGACCTGCTGCTGCTCAGCGACCGCATGGACGTGCAGCGCTACTACACCCACGACAGCAACAACCTGATCGGCTCCTCCCAGGAGTCCACCCAGCTGCGTGAGGAAATGCGCCGCGAAGTGGTGCAGCAACTGGCCATGCGCCTGCAGCTGATCACCCCCGAGCGTCTGGACCAGCTGCAGGCAGAAGCCGAAGCCAAGGCCAAGGCGGAAGCCGAAGCCCTGGAGGCCGAGCGCCGCGCCGACGAGGCCAAGCCGCAGCAGTCTCCGCTGCAACTGCCCATCCAGTAAGGTGCACGGGGCCGCTACTGCGGCCCCGGTCATTTCCCGCCCATGAAGCTCAACGCCGCCCAACTCAGCAAGCACCTGCAAGGCACCCTCGCCCCTGTCTACGTCGTCAGTGGCGACGAGCCGCTGCTGTGCCAGGAAGCCTGCGACGCCATCCGCATGGCCTGCCGCGAGCGCGACTTCAACGAGCGCCAGGTCTTCAACGTCGAGACCAGCTTCGACTGGGGTCAATTGCATGAGGCCGGTGCCAGCCTCTCGCTGTTCGCCGACAGGCGCCTGCTGGAACTGCGCATCCCCAACGGCAAGCCCGGGGACAAGGGCGCCGCCGCCCTGCTCGAATACCTCTCGCGCCCGCCGGAAGACACCCTGCTGCTGGTGAGCCTGCCCAAGCTGGACGGCAGCACCCAGAAGACCAAATGGGCCAAAGCGCTGATCGACGGCCCCAATGCCCAGTTCCTGCAGATCTGGCCGGTGGACGCCCACCAGCTGCCGCAATGGATACGCCAGCGCCTGGCCCAGGCCGGCCTCGCCGCCAACCAGGAAGCGGTGGACCTGATCGCCGCCCGCGTGGAAGGCAACCTGCTGGCCGCCGCCCAGGAAATCGAAAAGCTCAAGCTGCTCGCCGAAGGCGGTCAGATCGACGCCGCCACCGTGCAGGCCGCCGTTGCCGACAGCGCCCGCTTCGACGTCTTCGGGCTGATCGATGCCGCACTCAATGGCGAAGCCGCCCACACCCTGCGCACCCTCGAAGGCCTGCGTGGCGAGGGCGTGGAAACCCCGGTGATCCTCTGGGCCCTGGCCCGCGAGCTGCGCCAGCTGGCCGGTATCGCCCAGCAGTACAGCCAGGGCGTACCACTGGAAAAGGCCTTCGCCTCCGCCCGCCCGCCGGTCTGGGACAAACGCCGTCCGCTGGTCAGTCGTGCCCTGCAACGCCACCCTGCCTCGCGCTGGAACCAGCTGCTCAGCGATGCCCAGCGCATCGATGCGCAGATCAAGGGCCAGGCCGCAGGCGACCCCTGGATCGGCCTCGCGCACCTCGCGCTCAGCCTTGCCGGCCAGCGCCTGCCCATCCCCGCCGCCTGACACTGGACATCGCCCGCACTCGGGTGCAAGATGCGCGCGCCTGCAGCCCCGCAGGCGTCCAGTGGAGAGTCGGCCATGGCCAAGCAGCGCAAGAAACCCAACAAGGCGAAAAGCATCATCGCCCAGCCCCTGTTCCGCAGCCGCCAGGAACAGCCGGCAAAAGGCAAAGGCAGCTACCGCCGCGAAGCCTCCCGTAACTGGGAGGCTTCTTCGCTTCTGGCCGCCTGAAAAGGGCCATCCGTGTTAAGGTCGCGGCTTGTTTTTACAGCTGTCGAGACCGCCCCATGCTCCTCGCCCCCGTACCCGGCCTGATCCTCCGCAGCCTGGCAGTGGCTACCACCCTCGCAGTCCTCAGCGCCTGCGCCGACACCCCGAACAACGCCGCCCCCCTGGCCAGCGCGCCCGTCCAGCCCGCCTCCACCTCCGCACAAACCACCGTGCAGCAGCTCGCGCCCGACGTCCTGCCCGACGAGACCTTCGAACAATGGCGTGACCGTTTCCGCCAGGAAGCACTGGCGGCCGGCATCCGCGCCACAATTTTCGACCAGGCCTTCCAGGGCATCGAACCGGACCCCGCCGTGGTCAAGGCCGACCAGAGCCAGCCCGAGTTCACCCGCCCGGTCTGGGAATACCTGGAAGGCGCCATGTCGCCCTACCGCGTCCGCAAGGGCCAGGCCCTGCTGGCGGAACACGCCCGGATACTGGACGCCATCGAGCAACGCTACGCCGTCGACCGCCAGACCCTGGTCGCCGTCTGGGGCATGGAAAGCAGCTTCGGCCAGTTCATGGGCGACAAATCGGTGATCCGCTCCCTCGCCACCCTGGCCTACGAAGGCCGCCGCCCGGCCTTCGCCCACGCCCAACTGATCGCCGCCCTGCAGATCATCCAGCACGGCGACATCAAGCCAGGCGGCATGCGCGGCTCCTGGGCCGGCGCCATGGGCCAGACCCAGTTCATCCCCACCACCTACAACACCCACGCCGTGGACTTCGACGGCGACGGTCGCCGCGATATCTGGAACTCCACCGCCGACGCCCTGGCCTCCACCGCCCACTACCTGCAGGCCTCCGGCTGGCAGAAGGGCAAGCCCTGGGGCGCTGAAGTGCGGCTGCCCGCCGGCTTCGACTACGCCCAGGCCGACACCGAGATCCGCAAGACGGTGGCCGAGTGGCAGGCCCTCGGGGTCAAGTCTCCCCTGCCCGCTTCGCTGGCGCAGGAGCGGGGCTACCTGCTGCTGCCGGCCGGTTATCGCGGCCCGGCCTTCCTGGTGCTGGACAACTTCCGCGCCATCCTCAAGTACAACAACTCCTCGTCCTACGCCCTGGCCATCGGCCTGCTGTCCCAGCGCTTCGACGGCCAGGGACTGATCGCCGGAACCTGGCCCAAGGGTGACAAGCCGCTGAGCCGCACCGAGCGCATCGAGCTGCAGGAAGCCCTGGCCAGCAACGGCTACAGCCCGGGCACCGCCGACGGCATCATCGGCGCCAACACCCGCAAGGCGATCCGCGGCTACCAGCAGCGCTTGGGTTGGCCAGCCGATGGCTACCCCAACCAGGAACTGCTCGGCGAACTGCGCAAGGTACGCTGAGCCCCGCCTTCGCCCGGCCACCGGCCCCTCCTGCGGGAAGGCCGGCGGCAGGGGCTGACCGTCTGGTCATTTGTCTCCAGGTGGCTGCCAGTCTGTATCCACCTTTGTGATAAACTGCGCCACCCCCTTTTTTGCCCCCGTGGCAGCCAGCTGAGCCTCTAGCGGAGCCAGTTCAGATGTCCGATACAGCCTCGCCAAAACCCGTCGCCAGTGGCGAAAAATTCCGTAATGCCGAGGGCATCACCGCGATCAAGGATGGCCAGAAGCGCCGTTCTTCGGCCGAGCCACAGGTGTTCGAGCCCAAGCCCAAGTGGCTGCGGGTCAAGGCGCCCGGTGGCAGCCGCTTCGACGCGGTCAAGCGCAATGTCGGCGAACACCGCCTGAGCACCGTGTGCCAGGAATCCCACTGCCCGAACATGGGCGAGTGCTGGTCCAACGGCACCGCCACCATCATGCTGATGGGCTCGGTGTGCACCCGCGCCTGCCGCTTCTGCGCCGTGGACACCGGCAACCCCAATGGCTGGCTGGACAAGGAAGAGCCGCAGAACACCGCCAAGTCGGTGGAGCTGATGGCGCTGCGCTACATCGTGCTGACCTCCGTCGACCGCGACGACCTCGACGACGGCGGCGCGGCCCACTACGCAGCCTGCGTGCGCGCCATCAAGGAGCGCACCCCGAACGTAGTGGTGGAAGCCCTCACCCCCGACTTCAACGGTGACCTGCAAGCCATCGAGCGTGTGGCGGACTCCGGCCTCGAAGTGTTCGCGCAGAACGTCGAAACGGTGAAACGCCTGACCTATGAAGTACGCGACCCCCGCGCCGGCTACGAGAAGACCCTGCGCGTGCTGGAGCATGCCAAGCGCCATCGCCCCAGCCTGCTGACCAAGACCAGCCTGATGCTGGGCCTGGGCGAGACCGACGAGGAAGTGCTCGAAGCCATGGATGACATGCGCGCCATCGGCGTCGACATCCTCACCCTCGGCCAGTACCTGCAACCCACCCGCAACCACCTGAAGGTGCAGCGCTGGGTCAGCCCGGAAGAGTTCAACCGCTTCCGCGACATCGGCCTGGAGAAGGGCTTCATGGAAGTCGCCGCCGGCCCGCTGGTGCGCTCCAGCTACCGCGCCGACCGGGTGTTCGAGAAGAACAACCTGGGCCTCGCCGCACCGGTTCCGGTACCGGGCCAGCCCCTGGATACCAACCTCATCCCCACCCTCAACCTGGGTTGAGCGGGCACGGCAAGACCGCCCCGGGAAACCGGGGTGGAGTGCGATGAAGGGAAATCAGGACTTCGAAAAAAGGCGCCCACTGGGCGCCTTTTTCGTATCTGCCTAGCGCGGGTAGAGCCGGTCGCGCAGGACGCGCTCCAGCCGCTGCGCCACCTCGTCGAACGACGGCGGCGAATCGAGCAGCTCACGGAGCTGTACCATCTTCAGCCCGGCGTAGCCACAGGGATTGATGCGCTGGAAGGGCGACATGTCCATGTCCACATTCAGTGCCAGGCCATGGAAGGAGCAGCCACGGCTGACCCGCAGCCCCAGCGAGGCGATCTTGTCGCCCGCGACATAGACGCCGGGGGCATCCGCCTTGGGCGCGGCCTCGATACCGTAGCCGGCCAGCACATCGACCAGGCTCTGCTCCATGGCCGTGACCAGCTCGCGCACACCCAGGCCCAGACGGCGCAGGTCGAGCATCAGGTAGCCCACCAGTTGGCCGGGGCCGTGGTAGGTGACCTGGCCACCGCGATCCACCTGGACCACCGGGATATCCCCTGGCGCCAGCAGGTGCTCGGCCTTGCCGGCCTGCCCCTGGGTGAAGACGCGCGGGTGCTGCAGCAGCCAGATTTCATCGGGGGTGCTGCCGTCGCGCTCGGCGGTCAGGCGACGCATCGCCTCCAGGGTCGGCAGGTAATCCGCCAACCCCAGGTGACGCACGATGAGCTCAGGCGCCACTAGAGCACCATGTGGACGCGACCGGTAGCGCGCAGGTCGACGTGAATCGCCTGCAACTGGTCGACGCTGGTGGCGGTGATCAGCACCTGCACGGAGAGGAAGCGGCCATTGCGGCTGTCGCGTGCCACCAGGGTGGTGACGTCGAGGTCCGGCGCGTGGCGCTGGATGATCTCGACGACCAGGTCGGAGAAGCCCTCGCCGGCATCGCCGATCACCTTGATCGGGTAGCGCTCGCAGGGGAATTCGATTTTCGGGGCTTGTACGTCGGTTTCGTCGGTCATGGCGGCGGCGGACTCGTGGCCCGCGATGCGGACGCCCCGCCACCCGGGTGGGGGGCGAGGCGTCGGCTCAGTAGGTCGGTGGGTGCGGCTTAGTTGAACAGGCCGTAGAAGAACAGGCGGATGCTATCCCACACGCGGCGGAAGAAGCCACCTTCCTCGACGGCCTCCAGGGCGACCAGGTCGGCGCTGTGCACCACCTTGTCGTCCAGCTTGACCTCGACCTTGCCGATCACGTCGCCCTGCTTGATGGGCGCGACCAGCTGCGGGGACAGGGTCATGGCAGCCTGCAGTTTCTGCAGCTGGCCTTTCGGCAGGGTCATGGTCAGGTCGCTGGCCAGGCCGGCCTTCACTTCGCGGGAAGCGCCCTTCCATACCTGGGCTTTCGCCAGCTCGGCACCCTTCTGATAGAAGGTCTTGGTCTCGAAGAAGCGGAAACCGTAGGTCAGCAGCTTCTGGGTCTCGGCGGCACGAGCCTGCTCGCTGTTGGTGCCGAACACCACGGCGATCAGACGCTGGTTGTCACGCACGGCGGAGGCCACCAGGCAGAAGCCGGCTTCCTCGGTGTGGCCGGTCTTCAGGCCGTCGACGGTCTTGTCGCGCCACAGCAGCAGGTTGCGGTTGGGCTGCTTGATGTTGTTCCAGAAGAACTCCTTCTGCGAGTAGATGGCGTAGTGCGCCGGGTCCTCGTAGATGATCGCGCGGGCCAGGCGAGCCATGTCGTGCGCGGTGGAGTAGTGCTCCGGGTTGGGCAGGCCGGTGGCGTTCATGAAGTGGCTGCCGACCATGCCGAGCTTCTCGGCGGTGGTGTTCATCATGTCGGCGAAAGCGTCTTCGCTGCCGGCGATGTGCTCGGCCACCGCGACGCTGGCGTCGTTGCCGGACTGGATAATGATGCCGTGCAGCAGGTCGCTCAGGGACACCTGGGTGTTCACCTGCACGAACATGCGCGAACCGCCGGTGCGCCAGGCGTGCTCGCTGATGGTCACCGGGTCGTTCTCGCCGATCTGGCCCTTGCGGATTTCCAGGGTGGCGATGTACGCGGTCATCAGCTTGGTCAGGCTGGCGGGCGGCAGGCGCTCGTCACCGGCGTTCTCGACCAGGACCTGGCCACTGGCGGCATCCATCAGCACATAGGCCTTGGCAGCCAGTTGCGGCGGCGATGGGACGATCTGCTCGGCGGCCAGGGCGACCGGCGCGGCGATGAGCAGGGCTGCTGGCAGTAGAAGGCGTTTCGCAAAGCTGATGATGTTCATCCGTCTCTCTGAAGTTGCTAATGGTCTAACAGGCCCTTGCGGGCAAAGAACGAAGCCGTCAGTCCGGCTTCACCAGGGTCGGCTGGCCGAGGTTGGCCAGGCGTACGCTGTCCTGCAATTGCTGTGCTTCACCCTGCGTGTCGATCGGCCCCAGGCGTACCCGGTGCAGGATCTGCTGATTGCGCACGACCGAGCTGATGAATACCGGGGCACTCACCATCCCGCTCAGCTTGTCCTTGAGGAGCTCCGCAGCGTCCGGATTGGCGAAGGCGCCCACCTGGAGATACAGGCCAGATGCTCCGAGTGAACCGTTTTTTTTTGCGTCGATCTGCACGGGCAGCACGGCGGCGGCGTGCTGCGCGGGCGGCGGGGTGTACTGCTCAACGGGGGCGGAGGCAACCTGCGCGACGCTCGGCGCCGGCTGCGCCTTGGCCACCTGCTGCGGCTGTGCCAGCACCATGGGCACCGGGCGGCCCTGGGCAGCCCACCACTCGTTGGGATCGATGCCTTCCACCTTGACCCGCGCGGTGCCGCTCTCGGCATAGCCGAGCTTCTTCGCGGCAGCGAAGGACAGGTCGATGATGCGGTCGGAGTAGAACGGGCCACGGTCGTTGACCCGCAGGATCACGGTGCGGCCGTTGTCCAGGTTGGTCACCTTGACGTAGCTCGGCAGCGGCAGGGTCTTGTGCGCGGCGGTCATGCCGTAGAGGTCGTAGGCCTCGCCATTGGCAGTGGCCTGGCCGTGGAACTTGGTGCCGTACCAGGAGGCGGTGCCGGTGGCCTGGTAGCGGCGCGCATCGCTCATCGGGTAGTAGGTCTTGCCGAGCACCGTATAGGGGTTGGCCTTGTACGAGCCGTAGTGCGGCATGGGCACGGCATCGGGAATCCGCGAGACATCAACGTCCCACCAGGGAGCGCCGTCACGGTGAGGGCGCGAATAGTCGCCGGGGCCGGAAATATTTCCGCCCTGCTGTACCGGCTGCGGGGTACGGCTGCTGGAGCAACTGGCGAGCATCAGCGCCAGGACACCGTAAGCAGCGATTCTCATAGGCATTGGCTGCATCTGTTAACGCCCGCCCCGTGCATTGACCAAGGATTCTGAAAGCTGATGCACCGCCATGGAATACATCACGCTGCGATTGTAGCGGGTGATCACGTAGAAGTTGGGCAGGCCCATCCAATACTCCATGCCGTCGACGCCATCCAGTCGGAAGGCCGTGACGGGGAGATCATCGCGCAAGGCGTCACCGCTTGCCCAGCCCAGGGCACGCAGTTCGCCGACATTCTTCACCGGGTCCAGGCCTTCGGTGAGGCCCTGTTCGGCATTCTCGCCACGCACCTGGGCGCGGCTCACTACCGGCTCGCCGGCTACCCAGCCATGGCGCTTGAAGTAGCTGGCCACGCTGCCGATGGCATCCACCGGGTTGTTCCAGATATCGATGTGGCCATCACCGTCGAAGTCCACCGCGTAGGCGCGGAAGCTGCCCGGCATGAACTGCGGCAGGCCCATGGCGCCGGCGTAGGAGCCTTTGAGGGTGAGCGGGTCGACCTGCTCTTCGCGCGCCAGCAGGAGGAACTCCTTGAGCTGCTTGCGGAAGAAGTCGGCACGCGGCGGATAGTCGAAGCCCAGAGTGGACAGCGCATCGATCACCCGGTAGCTGCCGGTGTTGCCGCCATAGAAGGTCTCGACGCCGATGATGGCGACTATCACCTGGGCGGGCACGCCGTACTCTTTCTCGGCACGGGCCAAGGCGTCGGCGTGCTTGTTCCAGAAATCCACGCCTTTCTGGATGCGGGCATCGGTGATGAAGATCGGCCGGTATTCCTTCCACGGCTTGACCCGTTCGGCCGGCCGCGAGATGGCATCGAGGATCGCCTGCTTGCGCTCGACCTCGCGGAACAGGCTGACCAGTTGCTCCCCGGCGAAACCATAGTCGCGGGTCATCTCCGCAACGAACTCGGCGACCTGGGGGCTTCCTTCATAGTCGCCCGCCAATGCGGGGGCGGCTGCACCCAGCACGCCGCAGAAGCCCACTCCCAGAGCCCCTCGCATCATCCAGTTGCGCAGTATTTTCAAATTATTCACTCGTATCAAACCTGGGCGATCCACTTGCGATGGGTATGGATGGCCATCAAAACCCCAAACCCTGACAGCAGCGTAACCAGCGAAGTTCCGCCATAGCTGATGAAGGGAAGAGGCACTCCAACCACCGGCAGCAGGCCGCTGACCATGCCGATGTTGACGAACACATAAACGAAGAAGGTCATGGTCAGGCTGCCCGCCAGCAGCTTGCCGAACAGGGTCTGCGCCTGGGCGGTGATGACCAGGCCGCGACCGATCAGCAGCATGTAGACCAGCAGCAGGATGCACACGCCGACCAGGCCGAACTCTTCGCCGAGGACGGCAATGATAAAGTCCGTGTGGCTTTCGGGCAAAAAATCCAGGTGCGACTGGGTGCCCAGCAGCCAGCCCTTGCCGAACACCCCACCCGAACCGATCGCCGCCTTCGACTGGATGATGTTCCAGCCGGTGCCGAGCGGGTCGCTCTCCGGGTCGAGAAAGGTCAGCACGCGCTGTTTCTGGTAGTCGTGCATGACGAAGAACCACATCCCCACCGCGATCGGCACCACCGCCGTGACCGCGCCGAGTATCCAGCGCCACTGCAGCCCGGCCATGAACAGCACGAAGGCGCCCGAGGCGAGGATCAGCAGCGCGGTGCCGAGGTCCGGCTGGCGCACCACCAGGATGAAGGGCACCACGATCAGCGCCAGGCTCACCACAACGTGCTTGAGCTTGGGTGGCAAAGTGCGTTTGGACAGGTACCAGGCGATGGTCGCCGGCATCAGGATCTTCATGAACTCGGCGGGCTGGAAGCGGATCACCCCGGGGATGTTGATCCAGCGCGTCGCGCCCATGGCGTTGTGGCCCATGATGTCCACCACTATCAGCAGCGCCACGCCACCGACATAGCCAAGGGGCACCCAGCGGGCGAGGAAGCGGGGTTCGAACTGGGCGATCACCACCATCGCCACCAGGCCGAGGCCGAAGGAAGACGCCTGCTTCATCAGCAGGTCCCAGTGCTTGCCGCTGGCCGAATAAAGGACGAACAGGCTGCCGGCGGCCAGCAGCAACAGAAGCAGGAGCAACTGGCCATCGATGTGCAGACGCTGCAGCAGGCTCGCGCGGCGGCGCATCACGTCCTCGTTGGACAGGGTGCGGTCGAAGTTGCTGTTCATCGGCTCGGGCTCTTCTCGGCGGTGAGGGGCGCCTGCGGCGACTGGAACTCGGGCTTGAGCTGCCCATCGGGGCCCAGCAGCCAGGCATCCATCACCTGCTTCACCACGGGCGCGGCGACACCGGAGCCGGACTCGCCGTTCTCCACCATCACCGCCACGGCGATCTTCGGGTTGTCGGCGGGAGCGAAGCCGATGAACAGCGCGTGGTCGCGATGGCGTTCCTGGACCTTCGAGCGGTCGTACTTCTCGCCCTGCTTGATCGCCACCACCTGCGCGGTACCGGACTTGCCGGCGATGCGATAGACCGAGGCGTCGCCGACCTTGCGCGCGGTGCCACGGGCGCCGTGCACCACCTGCTCCATGCCGATGCGGCCATAGTCCCAGAACTTGGGATCGCGCAGCGCGATGTCCGGCATCGGGTTCGGGTCTTCCGGCGGCTTGCCTTCGATGGTCTTGGCCAGGTGCGGGCGGATCCACTTGCCGCGGCTGGCCATCAGCGAGGTGGCCTGGGCCAGCTGCAGGGGCGTGGCCTGCATGTAGCCCTGGCCGATACCGAGGATCAGCGTCTCGCCCGGGTACCAGGCCTGGCGGTAGCGGGCGCGCTTCCAGTCGCGGGACGGCATCAGCCCGGTGGTTTCCTCGAACATGTCCAGGGCGACCTTCTGGCCGAAGCCGAAGCGGCTCATATAGGTGTGCAGGCGGTCGATGCCCATCTTATGGGCGAGGTCGTAGAAGTAGGTGTCATTGGAGCGCATGATCGCGGTCTCCAGGTTCACCCAGCCGTCGCCGCTGCGGTTCCAGTTGCGGTACTTGTGGTCGTAGTTGGGCAGCTGGTAGAAGCCGGGGTCGAACACCCGGGAATCCGGGGTCACCACGCCAGCGTCCAGGCCCGAAACGGCCACCATCGGCTTGACCGTCGAGCCCGGCGGATAGAGGCCGCGCAGCACGCGGTTGTACAGCGGCCGGTCGATGGAGTCGCGCAGCTCGGCGTACTGCTTGAAGCTGATGCCGGTGACGAAGGGGTTGGGATCGAAGCTCGGCTGGCTGACCATCGCCAATACGTCGCCGCTGGAGGGCTCGATCGCCACGATGGCGCCGCGACGCCCGGCGAGGGCCGCCTCGGCCGCCTCCTGCAGGCGCGTGTCGATGGTCAGCACCAGGTCCTTGCCCGGTTTCGGGTCGGTACGCTTGAGCACCCGCAGCACGCGGCCACGGGCGTTGGTCTCGACTTCCTCGTAACCCACCTCGCCGTGCAGCGTGTCTTCGTAGAAGCGCTCGATACCGGTCTTGCCGATATGGTGGGTGCCGCTGTAGTTGATCGGGTCGAGCTCCTTGAGCTCTTTTTCGTTGATGCGCCCGACATAGCCCACCGAATGGGCGAAGTGCGCGCCCTGGGGGTAGTGCCGCACCAATTGCGCCACCACTTCCACGCCCGGCAGGCGGAACTGGTTCACCGCCACGCGTGCGATCTGCTCTTCCGAGAGTTCGAAGAGGATGGGCACCGGCTCGAAGGGGCGACGCCCCTGCTTCATGCGCCTCTCGAACAGCGCCCGATCATCGGCGCTCAGCTGCAGCGCTTCGACTATCACGTCCAGGGTCTGCTCCCAGTCGCCGGCGCGCTCGCGGGTCACCGTGAGGCTGAAGCTCGGCCGGTTGTCGGCGATGATCAGGCCGTTGCGGTCGTAGATCAGGCCACGGGTCGGCGGGATCGGCTGCACGTGGACGCGGTTGTTCTCGGAAAGCGTCGAGTGGTACTCGTACTGGATCACCTGCAGGTAATAAAGGCGGGCGATCAGCACGCAGGTCAGCAGCAGCACCACCACAGCGCCGACGACGACGCGACGCCGCACCAGGCGGGCATCCTTCTCGTGGTCTTTCAGGCGGATCGGCTGCGGCATCGGTACGGCTTACTTGTGATAGGGGTGGCCGGACAGCACGGTCCAGGCACGGTAGATCTGCTCGCCGACCAGAATCCGCACCAACGGGTGCGGCAGGGTCAGCGGCGACAACGACCAGCGTTGCTCACTGCGCGCGCAAACCTCGGGGGCCAGCCCTTCCGGGCCACCGACCATGAGGTTCACGGTGCGTGAGTCGAGACGCCAGCGGTCCAGCTCCACCGCCAGTTGCTCGGTGCTCCAGGCGCGGCCTTCGACTTCCAGGGTGACGATGCGTTCCCCGGGTTGCACCTTGGCCAGCATCGCCTCGCCTTCCTGGCGGATCATCCGCGCAACGTCGGCGTTCTTGCCGCGCGTGGTCAGGGGGATCTCCACCAGTTCGAGGGCGAGTTCGGACGGCAGGCGCTTGGCGTACTCGTGCCAACCCTCCTCCACCCAGCGGGGCATGCGCGAGCCAACGGCGATCAGACGCAGACGCAAGGCGACGCTCCGTTATTCCTGGGGATGCTGGGCGCGGCTCTGCTCGGCACCCTGCCACAGGCGCTCGAGGTCATAGAACTGGCGGGTGGCGACCTGCATCACGTGGACGACCACATCGCCCAGGTCCAGCAGGGCCCATTCGCCGCTGTCTAGGCCTTCGCTGCCCAGGGGGCGCACGCCTTGTTCCTTGACCTTCTCCAGCACGTTGTCGGCGATCGACTTGACGTGGCGGCTGGAGGTACCGCTGGCGATCACCATGAAATCGGTGACGCTGGTCTTGCCGCGTACATCGATGGTGGTGATGTCCTGGGCCTTCATGTCTTCCAGGGCCGCAAGAGCGACCTTGACCAGTTCTTCGTTTTGCATCGGTTCAACTACCTCGATCATTCAGCTCGTCGCACGGTACAGGCCGTGCTCATGGATATAGGCCAGCACCGCATCGGGGACGAGGAATCGTACCGAACGCCCGGTGGCCAGCAATTGGCGGATCTGCGTGGCGGACACCGCCAGCGGTGCCTGCCATACAAAGGAAATCTGCCCACCGCGCCCGGCCAGGGCCAGGGGGTCGGCGACACTGCGCGCCGCCAGCAGGTCGCGCAGTGCTTCCGGTGGTTCGCTGTCGGCATCCGGGCGCTGCAACACCAGGATGTGGCAGTGCTCCAGCAGCTCCTCCCAGCGGTGCCAGCTCGGCAGGCCGCAGAAGGCGTCCCAGCCCAGCAGCAGGTAAAGCGAATCGTCCGTGCCCAGCTCGGCCTGCACGGACTCCAGGGTGTCGATGGTCCAGGACGGCCGGTCGCGCTTCAGTTCGCGGTCATCCACCCGCAACGGCGGCAGGTCGGCCACCGCACGCTGGACCATTTCCAGGCGATCGGTCGCAGAAACCTGCGGCGTCTCGCGGTGCGGCGGCCTGGCGCTGGGGATCAGACGCAACTCGTCGAACCCCATCAGTTCGGCGACCTCCAGCGCACCACGCAAGTGGCCGATGTGCACAGGATCGAAGGTACCGCCGAACAGACCGATGCGTTTGCCCATCAGGTGCGCACGTGACCGTCACCGAAGACCACGTACTTCTCGCTGGTCAGGCCTTCCAGGCCGACCGGGCCACGGGCGTGCAGCTTGTCGGTGGAAATACCGATCTCCGCGCCCAGGCCGTACTCGAACCCATCGGCGAAGCGCGTCGAGGCATTGACCATCACCGAGGCGGAATCCACTTCGGTGAGGAAACGACGGGCATCGCTGAAGTTCTCGGTGATGATCGCGTCGGTGTGCTGCGAGCCATAGGCGTTGATGTGCTCGATGGCCTCATCCAGCCCGGCGACGATGCGGATCGACAGGATCGGCGCGTTGTACTCGGTGCGCCAGTCTTCCTCGGTCGCCTCCAGCACATCGCTGCCCAGCAGCGCGCGGGTGGCGGCGTCGCCACGCAGCTCCACCTGCTTGTCGCGGTAGATGGCGGCCAGCGGCGGCAGCACGCGCTCGGCGATGCCGGCATGCACCAGCAGCGTTTCCATGGTGTTGCACGGCGCGTAGCGCTGGGTCTTGGCGTTGTCGGCGACGCGAATCGCCTTGTCCAGGTCCGCGGCGATGTCGATATAGACGTGGCAGATGCCGTCCAGGTGCTTGATCACCGGCACCTTGGCATCACGGCTGACGCGCTCGATCAGGCCCTTGCCGCCGCGCGGCACGATGACGTCGACGAACTCCGGCATGCTGATCAGCGCGCCCACGGCAGCGCGGTCGGTGGTCTCGACCACCTGCACCAGCTCGGCCGGCAGGCCGGCGTCGGCCAGGCCCTTCTGGATGCACAGGGCGATGGCCTGGTTGGAATGGATGGCTTCGGAGCCGCCACGCAGGATGGTGGCGTTGCCGGACTTCAGGCACAGGCTGGCCGCATCGATGGTCACGTTCGGGCGCGACTCGTAGATGATGCCGATCACGCCCAGGGGCACGCGCATCTTGCCCACCTGGATGCCCGAAGGCAGGTAGCGCATGTCGCGGATCTCGCCGATGGGGTCCGGCAGGGTGGCCACCTGGCGCAGGCCCTCGATCATGTCGTCGATACGTGCCGGCGTCAGCGCCAGGCGATCCAGCATGGCTGGCTCCAGACCATTGGCCCGGCCGTTGGCCAGGTCCTGCTCATTGGCGGCGGACAGCTCGCCACGGGCGGCGTCCAGGGCATCGGCGGCGGCAAGCAGGGCGCGGTTCTTCTGCGCGGTGCTGGCACGGGCAGCCACGCGCGAGGCGGCGCGCGCGGCGCGGCCCAGGCGGGTCATGTAATCGAGAACGGACTCGGTCATGGTCTCGGCGGTCTGGCAGTTGGGAAAAGTGGGCGATTATAGCCCGCGCGCCCCGTCACGCCCAGCGGCGCCGGGCGGATGGTAAACAGCCCGTTCCGCGCCCTCCCCGGCTCCCACTCGCAAGCGCCAGCCCCCGCGGTTGCAGGGGATACGGTGACACCCGCGGAAAAATACTGGCTTTTTGCCGCCCGAAGGTTGGGTAAACAAAATCGTCACCGATGTTTACCTTGAGGTCGTGCCCCGCGCCCCGACTCGCGGCGAGAACAACAACAAGGCGCCCGAGCGCCGGAGAATCGCCATGCTCTATCGCACCGGATACAGCGCAGACCTGCTCGCCTCGCCCCCCGAGAGGCTCCACATCGGCCCCTGGTGCCTGCATTACCAGGCCTGGTCCCACCACGCAGACGACCCACGAACGCCGGTGCTCATGCTCGGCGGCGCCTTCCAGAGCTTCCGCTCCTTCGCCGCCGAGGTGGAGGAGCTGCTCGGCGAGCACCCGGTCATCCTCCTCGACCTCCCCGGCCAGGGCGGCAACCTGCAACTGGCCCCCGAACTGGGGCTGGAGCAACTGGCCGACCTGATCGCCGACTTCGCCGAGGAACTGGCGCTGCCCCCGCTGATGCCCATCGGGCTCTCCTACGGTTCGGCCCTGGCGGCGCTGTTCGCCAGCCGCCACCCGCAACGCTGCGAGCGCCTGCTGCTGGCCGGCATCACCGCCTTCGGTCGCGACGGCGCCCGCGCGTTGCTGGAGGAAGGCCTACTGATGCTTGCCGAAGGCAACCTCGCGGCCTTCGCCCAGGGCGTGCTGATCGGCCTGATCAACCCGCTGCGCCTGGACGCCACCGGCATCACCCCGGGCTTCCGCAAGGCCATGCTGCGCCAGCTGCAGCGCCTGTCGCCGGTGGAGCAGGAGCGCTATCGGCAGAACAGCCGGCGCCTGCTGGATTTCGGCGGCTTCGCCCAGCACCCGCGCTGCCCGACCCTGGTGCTGGCCGGCGAATACGACCACTTCACCCAGCCCTGGGAACACGCGCTGTTCGCCGCCGCCTGCGACGATGCCGACTGCGCGCTGATCGAGAACGGCGATCACCTGGCCCAGTTCGAACGCCGCGACGCCTGTTCGCGCCTCTACGTGCCCTTCTTCAAGGGCAACCCACTGCCGCAGCAGGCCCCCGGCGCCACGCGCCTGGCGCGGGGCATGCTCGGCAACCTGGAAAAGCGCCAGGAACCCCGACTCGCCCCGCTCGACCGCAACGGCCACCTGTTCCACCCGGAACTGGGAGAGCTACGCGTGGAAGTGAGCGAGCTGGGCTTCTTCGGCGGCCTGCTGCACAGCGACCTGCCGGCCACCCTCCCCATCCGGGGCTGGAGCCTACGCGCCGGCGACCTGCCAGCGCTGGAGCTGCTGCCCCTGCGCCGCCAGGGCGACACGCTGTCGCTGGTGTTCACCCATGTCGATGCCCAGGCCAGCACCGCCCTCGCCGCCCAGGTCGGACCCTGGCAAATGGCGGCGGCAGCGGCCTGAAAGCTGGAAGCTGGAAGCTGGAAGCTGGAAGCCAAGAGTTTTCTTGAAGCTTTTGGCTTCTCGCTTCTGGCTTGTAACTTATGGCTTGCCGCTTGCTGCTCAAACCCTGAAACGTAGGCGAGGCAGCCAGCGCAAGGCAAAAACAGGCGAAAGGGCGGAGTTTACGTGCTGTAAATGAGCACCTTGAGCCTGTTTTTAACGCCGCGATGGCAACGCAGGTAGTTTCAGATGGAAGCCTCGACGACGCGGACCAGGGTGGGCCATCGCCCCATGCTCAAGCCCAGGTCGGCACCATCCACCTGCGGGTCCAGCACCTGCACCCGAGGGAAACCACAGCGATTGAAACCGTCGACGATGGCCGCCCCGTCGCGGTAGTGCAGCGGGTAGTTGCCGCGGGTGAAGCGGCCGACCAGGTCGACGCCCCAGCGCACCTGGCGGTAGCGCGGGTGCTCGCGCAGGTCCGGGTAGAGGTCGGTGAGGTAGGTGGCCGAGGGGAAGGCGCGCAACTGATCGGCCAGGCGCTGCCAGAAGCCCTCGATCACCGGCAGCTCGAAGTAGTTGACCAACCCCTCGGTGATCACCACCACCGGCCGGTGGCGGTCCAGCCCGGCGAACAGTGCATCCAGCCCCTGCCCGCCCTCGCCTGCGAGAATGTCCACGGCGCGCACCTGGTGGCGGCTGTTGAGCCAGCCCTCGCCGTGCAGCAGCAGGCGCTTGCGCGCGGCCATGGGCGGCAGGTCGGCCTCCAGGTAGCGCAGCTCCGGGTAGCGTTCGCAGAAGCGCCGGCCCCGGGGCGACAGCCCGCAGGCGATCTCCACCACCTGGGTCGTGCCACTGGCGATGGCGGCGTCGAGCCGGGCGTCGATCAGCAGGTGGCGTTGCAGCAGGAAGTTCTCGATATCCAGGCCGAAGCCCACCCGCGCGCCCCAGGTGATGGGGCTGAGCAGGCCGTGCACCCAGCGCCCGAGGGAGGTGGCGAACGCCGGGTCGGCCAGGTGATGGCGGTACCAGACATAACCGGTGTAGTGCGCGCTGGGCGTGATGTGGGCGCTGTCGGCCCGGGCGGTTCTGGACATGGCAGGACTCTTTATTGTTTTTCTCGGTGTTTCCCATCCAGCCGTTCAGCTGCCGGCCGTCGAGGCTTACGTATAATCGCCAGCCTAAGCCGCTGCGGATAGCCAAGACAGCCCATGCCCACCGTTCCCACCCTAAGTTTGCCCTGGCCGCAAGACCGCGCCCTGGGCGATGCCTTCTTCGACCGCGACGCACAACTGCTGGCCCGTGAACTGCTTGGCAAGGTCATCCGCCACCGGGTCGGCGAGCACTGGCTGTCGGCGCGCATCATCGAGACCGAGGCCTATTACTGCGCCGAGAAGGGCAGCCACGCCTCCCTCGGCTACACCGAGAAGCGCCGGGCGCTGTTCCTCGATGGCGGCCACATCTATATGTACTACGCGCGCGGCGGCGACTCGCTCAATTTCAGCGCCCAGGGGCCCGGCAACGCCGTGCTGATCAAGTCCGGCCACCCCTGGCAGGACGCGATCTGCGGCCCCGAGGCACTGATCGCCATGCAGCTCAACAACCCCGACGCCAACGGCATCCCGCGCCCACCCGAGCGCCTCTGCGCCGGCCAGACCCTGCTGTGCAAGGCCATGGGCCTGCGGGTGAAGGAATGGGATGCGCAGCGTTTCGACCCCGCCCGGCTGTTCGTCGAAGACGTTGGCGAGCGGCCGACACAGATCATCCAGACCACCCGCCTGGGCATTCCCCACGGCCGCGACGAGCACCTGTTCTACCGCTTCGTCGACGCCGGCTATGCACGGCACTGCACACGCAACCCTTTGCGCCGTGGGCAGGTCGAAGGGCAGCACTATCACCTGATCGAAGGAACGACCCCATGAGCGAATGGCTCGACGCCCTCACCACCTGGCTCGGCGCCCACCCGCAGTGGCTGGGCCTGGCCATCTTCATCATCGCCTGCGTCGAATGCCTGGCCATCGCCGGCATCATCGTGCCCGGCACCGTGCTGCTGTTCGCCGTCGCCGTGATGGCCGGCAGCGGCGCGCTGGGGCTCTGGGAAACCCTGCTGCTGGGCTACTTCGGCGGCCTGCTGGGGGATGCCATCTCCTATGGGCTGGGCCGACGCTTCCACCAGAACATCCGCCGCTTGCCGGGCCTGCGCCACCACCCGGAATGGCTGGCCGGGGCGGAGAACTACTTCAACCGCTACGGCGTCGCCAGCCTGCTGGTGGGTCGCTACATCGGCCCGCTGCGGCCGATGCTGCCCATGGTCGCCGGCATGCTCGACATGCCGCTGCCGCGCTTCATTGCCGTGAGCATGCTCGCTGCGGCCGGCTGGTCGGTGGCCTACCTGCTGCCCGGCTGGGCCACGGGCGCGGCCTTCCGCCTGCCCTTGCCGGAGGGGTTCTGGAAGGAAGCCGGTGTGGTGGTGGTCGCCGTGCTAGCGATGCTGGCGCTGATCCTCCAGGGCAGCCTGCGCGAGAAGCGCTGGGCGACGCCCCTGGCCGCCGGCCTCAGCCTGGCGCTGCTGGCGGGGCTGTTCTTCGGCTGGTCCTACCTGCACGACTTCGACCAGGGCCTGATGGCGCTGGTGCAGGAGCAGCGCAACGACACCCTCGACAGCTTCATGGTGCTGGTCACCCGCCTCGGCGACTTCCGCACCCAGCTGTTCGCCGGCGCCCTGCTCACCTCGCTGCTGCTGGTCGCCCGGCAATGGCGCCACGCAGTGTTCGCCGGCGCCACCCTGGTGTGCACGGCGCTGGCCAATGGCGGCCTGAAGCAGCTGTTCGCCCGCGCCCGGCCGGAGGTGCTGGCCGAGCCCCTGAACACCTTCAGCTTCCCCAGTGGCCACAGCTCGGCGGCCTTCGCCTTCTTCCTGGTGCTGGGCGTGCTGGCCGGCCGCTCGCAGCCCGCGCGCATGCGCCTGACCTGGCTGCTGCTGGCCTGCCTGCCGGCGCTGGCCATCGCCCTGTCACGGGTCTACCTGGGGGTGCACTGGCCTACCGACATCCTTGCCGGCGCCCTGCTGGCCGGCTGCATCTGCGCGGCCTGGCTGGCCATCCTGCAGCGTGACGAGCCGATGCCGGCGATGAGCGCACGGGTCTGGTGGCTGGTGCTCCCGGCCTGTATCGCGCTGCTCGGCGGCGTGGCCACCTGGGCGCTGCCCGAGGCCTTCGCCATGTACCGCTACAAGTGATCAGAAGCTGGTAGCCCGGGCTTCAGCCCGGGAAGGGAGGAGCAAGCGGCTCAGGCGATCATGTCGCCCTGCAGCTTGTTGAGCAGCCCCTGCAGGTGATCCAGGCGCTGCTCGGGATCGCCCAGTGCCAGCAGTTCGAGCTTTTCCTTGAGCGAGAACGGCAGCAGGTAGGCCAGCTGGTTGGCCAGCTCCTGCTGCCCATTTGCCAGGCCGCCCATGCCCAGCCCCTGCACCAGCGGGTGCTCGGCCAGGGCGTTGAGCAGCGCGGCGAGGTCGGCGTGCTCGGGTTGCAGCGGGCGTTCCTCGGCCTCGTCCAGCCACTCGATATCGGCGACCGTCAATTGGTCGGGCAGCACCTCGGCGCGGGTCACCTTGAAGCGCCGCACGCCTTCCACGCGGATCCCCAGCAGGCTGTTGGGCAACTGCTTGAAGTCGCGGATCACCGCCTCGCAACCCATGCCGGAGAAACGACTGGCCGCGTCGCCCACCTCTTCGCCCTCGAGGATGCAGACCACGCCGAAGCCGGTGCCCTGCTTCATGCAACGACCGATCATGTCCAGGTAGCGCGCCTCGAACAGCTGCAGGTCGAGCGAGCAGCCGGGAAAGAGCACGGTATTGAGCGGAAACAGCGGCAGATTCATCGACACGACCTCAAACGACCATCGCAACGGCCAGCGGCAACAGCACCGCGGTGGCCACACCCATCAAACTCATCGCCAGCGCCGCGAAGGCGCCACACTCCTCGCCTTCCTGCAACGCCCGGGCGGTGCCCACGGCGTGGGCGGTGATGCCCAGCGCCATGCCCTGGGCCGCCGGGTGACGCACGCCGATGCGGCGCAGCAGCTCCGGGCCGAGGGTGGCGCCGATGACGCCGGTGATCAGCACGAACACCGCGGCCAGCGCCGCCACGCCGCCGATCTGCTCGGCCACCAGCATGGCGATGGGCGAGGTCACCGACTTCGGCGCCATGGTCATCAGCATCATGTGCTCGGCACCGAAGGCCCAGGCCAGGCCCACGCCCATAACCGTAGCAACCAGGCCGCCGATGAAAAGGGTGATCAGCGTCGGCCAGAACAACTGGCGGATGCGCTTGAGGTTGAGGAACAGCGGCACCGCCAGGGCCACGGTGGCCGGGCCCAGCAGCAAGGTCAGCAGCGTGGTGCTCTGGCGGTACTCCTCGTAGCCGATGCCCAGGGGCACCAGCACCGCGATCACCACGGCCATGGACACCAGCACCGGCTGCAGGAACATCAGCCGGGTCTTCTCGTAGAGGAAGATCGACAGCTGGTAGGCCGCCAGCGTCAGGCCGACGCCGAACAGCGGATGGTGGGCGATGGCCTGCCAGGCGCCGTGCCAATCGATGCTCATGGGCGACCCTCCTGGCGGGCCTTGCGGTCGATCAGGCGCTGCATCAGCCAGCCCACGAACAGCATCGAGAAGAACACCGACAGCGCCAGCGCGCCGACCACCGCCCAGAAGTCCGCCCAGATCGCCTGGGCATAGACCATCACCCCCACCGCCGGCGGCACCAGCAGCAACGGCAGGTAGCGCAGCAGGCTGCTGGAGGCCACCGACAGCGGCTCACCCACTTCGCCCCGGGCGACGAGGAACAGGAACAGCAGCACCAGGCCGATGATGGGGCCGGGCAGCATGTGCAGGAAAAGGGCGTTGATCCCGGTGCCGAGCAACTGGAACAGCACCAGCCAGGTCAGGCCGCGCAAAAGCATGAAAATCTCCGGATAGGTCGAGGAAGCAAACGGCGAACCGCGCGCAAGGCCCGCTGCAGAGGGGCCGTTGCCAGGATCGCGCCATTATAGGCCCGCTCGCCCCCCTCGCTATAACCCGCCATTCGCAGGGGGCATGCCAGCTTGACCCCTGGCATCCGGCCATGCTGATCTAGACGGCGATGAATCCAGGGTCGGCCAAAGACCCAGCAAGAAGAACAACAAACCACGTCCACGGAGGATGAAGCATGCCGTTCGTACCTGTATCCGAACTGAAGAACTACATAGGCAAGGACCTGGGCCACTCCGAGTGGCTGACCATCGACCAGGGTCGCATCGACCAGTTCGCCGAGTGCACCGGCGACCACCAGTTCATCCATGTTGACCCGGAGAAGGCCAAGCACACCCCCTTCGGCACCACCATCGCCCACGGTTTCCTCACCCTGTCGCTGATCCCGGTTCTCACCGAAGGGCTGCTGGTACTGCCCGAAGGCATGAAGATGGGCATCAACTACGGCCTGGACAGCGTGCGCTTCATCCAGCCGGTGAAGGTGGACTCCCGCGTCCGCCTGGCGCTCACCATCATGGACGTCACCGAGAAGAACCCCGGCCAGTGGCTGATCAAGGCCCGCGCCACCCTGGAGATCGAAGGCCAGGCCAAGCCTGCCTACATCGCCGAATCCCTCAGCCTTTGCTTCGTCTGAAGCCCCTGCCGGCGGCCCTCCGCCGGCATCCCCCCCCCCGCTACTCGCCGTCAGGCCGTCGCGTTCGCTAGAATGCCGCCGCCAATCGGCACCCGCCTTCTCAACAAGGACAGTTCCATGACCGAAAAACGCATTCTCCCCGCCTTCCTGCTGTGCTTCTTCCTCGGCACCTTCGGCGCGCACCGCTTCTACGCCGGCAAGATCGGCACCGCCATCCTGCAGATCCTCACCCTCGGCGGCCTGGGCATCTGGACCCTGATCGACTTCATCATGATCATCGTCGGCGCCTTCACCGACAAACAGGGCAACAAGATCACCCAGTGGACCTGAGCCCCTGCCTGACTGAAAAGAAAAGCCCGCAATAGCGGGCTTTTTTACGCCACACTTGCACCAGCCGTATCCACCTTCAAGGGACTGTCGATGAAACCGCTGCTGCCCCTCGCGCTCGCCCTGCTCCTCGCGGCCTGCGGAGACGGAGAACCCCTCACCCCGCCGGACGCCCGCCTGCCCGACGGCTCCCGCTACCGTGGCGCGGTGGTCGATGGCCTGCTGCAGGGCCCGGGGCGCCTGGACTACAGCAACGGCACCTGGTTCGAAGGCACCTTCAAGGATGGCCAGCCCAACGGGCGCGGCACCTGGCACGGCCCCAACGGCGTCGAGTACCAGGGCGATTTCAGCAACGGCCTGTTCGACGGCAACGGCCGCATGACCTACGGCGACGGCACGCTCTACGAGGGCGGCTTCAAGGCCAACCAATTCAACGGCGAAGGCACGCTCAGCCGCGAAGGCATGGTCTACAGCGGCACCTTCCGCGACGACCGCTACCACGGCCAGGGCAAGCTCGCCCTGCCCGATGGCAGCAGCTACCAGGGCCAGTTCAAGCGCGGCGAACAGACCGGCCGGGGCGTGCGCACCGACGCCGATGGCTCGCGCTATTCCGGCCCGTTCAAGGCCGGCCAGCTCGATGGCGAAGGCGACTACCAGGGCGCCGACGGCGGCTTCTACAGCGGTGGATTCAAAGGCGGTCTGTTCGACGGCAAGGGCCGCTACCAGAACGCCGAAGGCTCGGTCTGGAGCGGCCAGTTCAAGGGCGGCAGCCTCACCGGCAAGGGCGAATACAAGGGCGCGGACGGCGAGCTGTACACCGGCGCCTTCCGCAACTGGCGCTACCAGGGCGAAGGCAGCCTCAGCCTCGCCGATGGCAGCCGCTACGAAGGCGGTTTCGCCGCTGGGCGCTATGCCGGCAAGGGCACCCTGACCCTGGCCGACGGCGGCCAGGAGAAAGGCACCTGGCGCGGTGGCCGGCGCATCAGCGATGAAACCGGCAAGGCGCTGCCCAACCCCCTGGAGGTCGGCCTGCTGGAACAAGGCCGCCTGCTCGACGCCGCCATCGACGCCCTGCCCGCCTCCACCCCGGCGGTGGAGCTGTACTCCCTGAGCCTGGGGGGCGACGGCCGCCAGAGCGTATTCCTGCGCGAGGCCGACTACGTCGCCACGCTGCTCGACCAGCGCTTCGGCGCCCACGGCCACATCACCCTGATCAACCACCGCGACCACATGGCCGACCGCCCCCTGGCCACCCGCGAGAGCCTGGCCCGCGCCATCCAGGGCATCGCCCAGCGCAGCGGGCCGGAAGACCTGGTGTTCATCTACCTCACCAGCCACGGCTCCGCCGACCATCAGCTGGCCCTCGAGCAGCCCGGCCTGCAGCTCGGCGACCTGCCCGCCAGCGAGCTGGCCACGGTGCTGGCGCCGCTGAAGGAGCGCCACAAGGTGGTGGTGATCTCCGCCTGCTATTCCGGCGGTTTCATCCCCGCGCTCAAGGACGACAAGACCCTGGTGATGACAGCCGCCCGCGCCGACCGGGTGTCCTTCGGTTGCTCCGACGACAACGAGTTCACCTACTTCGGCCGCGCCCTGCTGGCCGACGCCCTGAACCAGACCGACGACCTGGAACGTGCTTTCGAACTCGCCCGCACCGAGGTTGCCGAATGGGAGAAGGCCGACGGTTTCGAACCCTCCGAACCGCAGATCTGGGCACCCAAACCGGTGCTCGCCCATTGGCGAACGTTGCGCGCCGCCCAGGCCCAGGAGGCCCTCGCCGCGCAACCTGCAACGGCCGACGGCAAAACCGCCGCCAGCCACTAAGCTGAAGCTGTAACAGCGGAGAAACAGCATGCATCTGACGCCCCAGCACATCCTGCTCGCCGGCGCCACGGGCCTGACCGGTGAACACCTGCTCGACCGACTGCTCAACGAACCCACGGTGGAGCGGGTGCTCGCGCCGACCCGTCGCCCCCTCGCCGAGCACAAGCGCCTGGACAACCCAGTGGGCGAGATCGCCGACCTGCTGCCGCACCTCCAGGGGCCGGTGGACACCGCCTTCTGCTGCCTCGGCAGCACCATCCGCCAGGCCGGCTCCCAGGAAGCCTTCCGCGCCATCGACCTCGACCTGGTGCTCGCCGTCGGCGCCCGCGCCCGCGAACTCGGCGCCCGCCACTACCTGGTGATCAGCGCCCTGGGCGCAGACGCCAGTTCCTCGGTGTTCTACAACCGCACCAAGGGCGAGATGGAGGCAGCGCTCAAGGCCCAGGACTGGCCACAGCTGACCCTGGTGCGCCCGTCCCTGCTGCTCGGCCCGCGCAGCGAATTCCGCCTCGGCGAACGCCTGGCCGCCCCGCTCATGCGCTGGCTGCCGGGCAAGTACCGTGGCATCGGCGCCTGCACCCTGGCCCGGGCGCTGTGGCGCCTGGCCCTGGAAACCGACCAGGGCACGCGCATCGTCGAGTCGGACGAACTGCGCCGCCTGGGCCGCTGAACCCGGGCGGGAATCCTCCCGCCATTGGCCGAAATCCCCGCGCCGCGCGGGGATGCGCCCTGCTAACGTGAACGCCTCGTCAACCGCAGTGGACCGCCTGCCATGGGTTTCTACGATCGCCACGTCCTGCCCCGCCTGATCGACTACGCCTGCGGCATGGGCGAAGTGATGAAGACCCGCTCGAAGATCGTGCCCCAGGCCGAAGGCCGGGTGCTGGAGATCGGCATCGGCACCGGCCTCAACCTCGGTTTCTATGACCCGGCCAAGGTGCAGGTGGTGATCGGCGTCGACCCCGCCGCGCAGATGCAGGCCCTGGCTCGCCAGCGTGCCGACGCCATCACCATCCCGGTGGAAACCATCGCCCTGGAACTGGGCGAGATCCAGGCCAGCGACGCCAGCTTCGACAGCGTCGTCTGCACCTTCACCCTCTGCACCATCCCCGATGCACCGGCGGCGCTGAAGGAAATGCGCCGCGTGCTCAAGCCCGGCGGGCGCCTGCTGTTCGCCGAACACGGCCTGGCACCGGACGCCCCGGTGGTGCGCTGGCAGCATCGCCTCACGCCGTTGTGGAAACCCTTCGCCGGCGGCTGCCACCTCAACCGTGACATCCCGCGCCTGATCGAGGCCGGCGGCTTCGCCATCCGCGAGCTGCACACCGGCTACCTGCAGGGCCCGCGCCCCATGACCTTCGTCTATCGCGGCTGGGCGGATTGACCGGCGCCCCCGCAACCGGGTTAGCCTTGGGCGCTTGAAAGCCAGCCCGGAACCGCCCCATGCGTACCCTCACCTCGCTCACCGGCAACAGCCAGAAACTCGACGGCGGCGCCATGTTCGGCAACGCCCCGCGCGCCCTCTGGGAGCGCTGGATGCAGCCGGACGCGCAGAACCGCATCGACCTCGGCTGCCGCGCCCTGCTGGTGCAGGAAGACGAGCGCAACATCCTCATCGAAACCGGCATCGGCGCCTTCTTCCCGCCCGAGCTCAAACACCGCTTCGGCGTGCAGGAGGCGCACCACGTGCTGCTCGACAGCCTCGCCGAGGCGGGCCTGTCCGATGCCGACATCGATATCGTGCTGCTCACCCACCTGCACTTCGACCATGCCGGCGGCCTGCTCGCCGCCTGGGAGCAGAACCAGCCCATGCGCCTGCTGTTCCCCAACGCCCGCTTCGTCACCGGCCGCCGTCAGTGGCAGCGCGCCTGCAACCCGCATCCGCGCGACCGCGCCTCCTACATCCCGGAAATGCTCGAACTGCTGGAAGCCAGCGGCCGCCTGGTGCTGATCGACGAGCAGCCCAGCGCCGAGATCCTCGGCCCCGACTGGCGCCTGCACTGGAGCGACGGCCACACCCCGGGGCAACTGCTGCCGGAGATCGCCATGCCCGACGGCCCGGTGGTGTTCAGCGGCGACCTGATCCCCGGCGCGCCCTGGGTGCACCTGCCCATCACCATGGGCTACGACCGCTTCCCCGAAGGCCTGATCGAGGAGAAGGAAGCCCTGCTCGCCAGCCTGCTGGAGCGCAATGGCCGCCTGCTCTTCACCCACGACCCGAGCGTCGCCATGGGCCGCGTCACCCGCGACGGCAAGGGCCGCTACGGCCTCGACGACAGCCTCACCGCCGTGCACCAGCTGGCCGCCTGAGCCAGCCGGACAGAAATCAAGGAGCCCCGAATGAGCCTCGAATCCGTACGCGCCTTCCTCGCCGAGAAGGCCCCCGAACTCGCCATCATCGAACTGGAAACCAGCACCGCCACCGTCGCCCTGGCCGCCGAAGCCCACCGCGTCGAGCCGGGCCGTATCGCCAAGACCCTGGCCTTCCGCGTCGGCGAGCAGCACCTGCTGGTGGTGGCGCGCGGCGATGCGCGCATCGACAACCGCAAGTTCAAGGAAGCCTTCGGCGCCAAGGCCAAGATGCTCGACGCCGAAACCGTGCAGGCGCTGACCAGCCACCCCGTCGGCGGCGTATGCCCCTTCGGCCTGGCCACCCCGCTGCCGGTCTATTGCGACCTGTCGCTGCAAGCCTTCGACGAAGTGGTCCCCGCCGCCGGCGCCATCCACAGCGCCGTACGCATCGCCCCGCAACACATGGCCGAACTGGTCGCCGCGCAATGGGTGGATGTCTGCCAGGACCCGACCTGAGGCCGAGCCGCTGAGGGGCTCATCCACCTCCGTAGGATGGGTAGAGCGAAGCGAAACCCATCACCCCTGAAGTCCGCCTCTGCGTGCTCACCTGTAGGGGCGCGTCAATTCCCCCCGGTCACACCCAGCCCAACGCCCAGCTCCGCCGCCACCGCGAAGGGCAGCAACAGCGTCTCCAGCACGGCACTGAACGGCAGGTCGAGCGCCGCCCAGCCTGGCGCTTCGGCGCCGAAGCGGTCCTTGGGGCAGCAACCGCCATTGAGGGAATACCAATCCAGCCGAGTGCCGGAGTAGATAATCGGCGCGCCGGGCTTGGCCGCGTCCAGGGTGCGCACGGCGGCGCAGCCCTGGAACACCAGCACCAGGCCGATGAGCAAGCCCAGGCAGGCGCGGCGCGGTTCAGTCATCGCTGCTCTGCAGGTGGTGCTCGCCCCAGCGCGGCAGCATGTCCTGGGGGATTTCCAGCAGGTTGAGGATGCGCGCCACCACGAAGTCCACCAGGTCATCGATGGTCTGCGGCTGGTGATAGAAGCCCGGCGAGGCCGGCAGGATGATCGCGCCGAGGTTGGAGAGCTTGAGCATGTTCTCCAGGTGGATGCTGGAGTACGGCGCCTCGCGGGGCACCAGGATCAGCTTGCGCCGCTCCTTCAACGCCACGTCCGCGGCGCGCTCGATCAGATTGTTGCAGGCACCGGTGGCGATGGCCGACAGCGTGCCGGTGGAACAGGGCACCACCACCATCGCGCCCGGCGCACCGGAGCCGGAGGCCGCCGGGGCCATCCAGTCTTCCTTGCCGTAGACGCGGATCTGCCCCGGCGCGGCGCCGGTGTATTCGCTGAGGAAGGCCTGCATCGACTGCGGCTTGGGCGGCAGGGTGACTTCGGTCTCGGTGGCCATAACCAGCTGCGCGGCCTTGGAGATGAGGAAGTGCACCTCGCGGTCTTCCTGCACCAGGCAGTCCAGCAGGCGCAGGCCGTACTGGGCGCCGGAAGCGCCGGTCATCGCCAGGGTGACGCGTTCGGGTCCGCTCATGTCGTCGTCCTCAGCCTTCCAGCGCCTTGGCCAGCTTGCCGTGCAGGCCGCCAAAACCGCCGTTACTCATGATCACCACCTCGGTGCCCGGGCGCGCCTGGCCCTTCACCCGCTCGATGATCGCCTCCAGCGAATCGCAGACCACCGCCGGCACCGGGCAGGCAGCGGCCGTTGCGGCCAGGTCCCAGCCCAGGTTCGGCGGTGCGTACCAGATCACCTGGTCGGCCTGGGCCACGCTTTCGGGCAGGCCGTCGCGGTGGGCGCCCAGCTTCATGGAGTTGGAACGCGGCTCGATGATGGCGATCACCGGCGCCTCGCCCACACGCTTGCGCAGGCCGTCGAGGGTGGTGGCGATGGCGGTAGGGTGGTGGGCGAAGTCGTCGTAGATGGTCACGCCCTTCACCTCGGCGACCTTCTCCATGCGCCGCTTGACGTTGCGGAAGGCGCTCAGGGCGGCGATGCCCAGCTCCGGCACCACGCCCACATGGCGCGCGGCGGCGAGGGTGGCCAGGGCGTTGGCCACGTTGTGCTGGCCGGTCAGGGTCCATTCCACGGTGCCCTGCACCTTGCCGTCGAACTGCACCTCGAAGCGCGAGCCGTCCTCGCTGAGCAGGCGCACCTGCCACTGGCCGCCTTCACCGGTGGTCTGCACCGGCGTCCAGCAACCCATCTCCAGCACACGCACCAAGGCCGGCTCGGTGGTGGGGTGGATGATCAGGCCCTCGCCGGGGATGGTGCGCACCAGGTGGTGGAACTGCCGCTCGATGGCGGGCAGGTCCGGGAAGATGTCGGCGTGGTCGAACTCCAGGTTATTGAGGATCGCCGTGCGCGGGCGGTAGTGGACGAACTTCGAGCGCTTGTCGAAGAAGGCGCTGTCGTACTCGTCCGCCTCCACCACGAAGAACGGCGTGCCGCCCAGGCGCGCCGAGATACCGAAGTTCTGCGGCACGCCACCGATGAGGAAGCCCGGGCTCATACCCGCATGCTCCAGCACCCAGGCCAGCATGCTGGTGGTGGTGGTCTTGCCGTGGGTACCGGCCACCGCCATCACCCAGCGGCCCTGCAGCACATGGTCCGCCAGCCACTGCGGGCCGGAAACATAGGGCAGCCCCTTGTTCAGCACATGCTCCACCGCCGGGTTGCCCCGCGACAGCGCATTGCCCACCACCACCAGGTCCGGCGCCGGGTCCAGGTGCGCGGGGTCGTAGCCCTGCATCAGCTCGATGCCCTGGGCCTCCAGCTGGGTGCTCATGGGCGGGTAGACATTGGCGTCGGAGCCGGTGACGCGGTGGCCGAGTTCCTTGGCCAGCACCGCCAGCGAACCCATGAAGGTGCCGCAGATGCCGAGGATATGGATATGCATGGAATACCTCTGGAAACGGGCTGCCGGAGCCCGAAAAAAACATGCCGCAGGTTAGCACAGCGGCCCCGCCCGGAGCCTGGCCCTGCGGCATATGTAGAGCGTTGGAAGGTGATTTCATTCGCCGTCCCGCAACGAAAAAGCCCCGCCGATTGGCGGGGCTCCTCGTCACGCGTTCAGGCGGTCACTGCCAGTTGGCGGCGATCACCAGGTTCAGCTCGTCGCGCTGGGCGGCGGTGAGGTTGCCCTCGGCCCCCGCCGGCACGCCGAAGGCGGCCATCGCATCCACCAGCCCTTGCACCTGGCTGTCCAGCAGGGTCTTGCCGTCGGCCGAACTGAACTGATCGAGGTGGTAGGCGCTGCCGCCGTACCAGTTCTCGATGCTCACCCGCTCGGTGCCGCCCACCAGGCTGACATCCAGGTCGTTGCCGTTCTGGCGGAACCAGAGTTGCTCGACCGAGATGCCGCTGCCGAACTGCAACAGGTCCAGGCTGCCCGCCACGCTGTCGTTGTTCTGGATGACATCCTGGCCGTCGCCCAGGCCGAAGACATAGGTATCCGAGCCGGCACCACCGGACAGGGTGTCGTTGCCGGCCCCCCCCATCAGCGTGTCATTGCCCGCGCCGCCGGACAGCCGGTTGGCCGCCGCGTTGCCCCGCAGCTGGTTGTCCAGGGTGTTGCCGGTCCCGTCGATAGCGGCCTCACCGGTCAGGGTCAGGTTCTCCACACCGAAGGCCAGGCTGTGGCTGATGGAGGCCTCGACCGTATCGATGCCCTCGTTGAGGTACTCGAAGACGCTGTCACCCGGCGAGTCGATCACGAAGGTGTCGTTGCCACGGCCGCCATAGAGGCTGTCGTTGCCCTCGCCACCATAAAGGCGGTCATCGCCATCGCCGCCATTGAGGACGTCATTGCCGGCCCCGCCGAACAGCGTGTCGTTGCCGAGGTTGCCGTTCAGGGTGTCGTTGCCGTCACCGCCATCGAGGTAGTCCTGCCCGGAGCCCGTCACCAGCAGGTCATCACCGCCCCTGCCGAACAGGCTGTTGTTGCCGATGCCACCGTACAGCGCGTTGTTCGCATCGTTGCCGATGATGAGGTTGTCCAGATCGTTGCCGGTGCCGTTGATGGCAGCGGTGCCGGTGAGGGTGAGGTTCTCGACATTGGCGCCCAGGGTCAGGGTCAGGCTGGATTCAACGGTGTCGATCCCCCCGCCCGCGCTCTCGATCACCAGGTCACTCAGCGAGTCCACCTGGTAGGTGTCGTCGCCGGCACCGCCTTCCATGCGGTCGCCGCCCAGGCCGCCAAGCAGCAAGTCATTACCGGCGCCACCGAACAGCGTGTCGTTGCCGGCTCCGCCATCGAGGGTGTCGTTACCGGCAAAGCCGCGCAGCTCGTCCTGGCCGTCATCGCCGAAGAGGGCGTCGTCCGTGGAGTAGCCCTGCACCGTGTCGTTGCCATAGGAACCGTGCAGCAGGCTGTTGCGGATGAAGTCGCCGGTCCAGATATCGCCATTGCCGAAACGAACCTCCTCGATGGAGGCCGGCCCCTTGCCATCACCAGCGAAGAAGCCGATGACGGTCAGGCTGTCCAGGGTGTTGTTGCGCTCGAACACCAGGTCGTCGTCGACACGACGGAAGCGGATGTGCTCGGGGTTGAAGTCGGCGAACTCGATGACGTCGTGCTTGCCGATGCCGTCGTCCTGGTTGTGGATGACGTCCTGCCCCCAGTAGTTGTTGAACACATAGGTGTCGTTGCCCGTCCCGCCGATCAGGGTGTCCTTGCCCTGCCCGCCGTTCAGGCGGTCGTCGCCCGCCTCCCCGCGCAGCAGGTTGTTGCCGTCGCCGCCACGGATATCGTTGTTCAGCGCATTGCCGATGCCTTCGATCGCCGGGCCACTGAGGACCAGGTTCTCGACGTTGTCGCCCAGGGTCCAGGAAACCCGCGACTCGACCGTGTCGATGCCGCCGTCCACGCCTTCGATCACGCTGTCGCCCGCATCCACCCAGTAGCGGTCATCACCCGCGCCACCGATCAGGGTATCGACGCCGGTGTAGCCATCGAGCAGGTCATTGCCATCGCCACCGTCGAGCAGGTCGTTGCCGGCCCCGCCATACAGGGTGTCGTCACCGGCCAGCCCGAAGAGGCTGTCGTTGCCCCCCTTGCCGTCGAGGACGTCGTTGCTGGCGAAACCGACCAGGCGGTCGTCGATGGTGTTCCCCTGCAGCACCCGCGAGCGGAGCTGGTCCGGCAGCCACTGGGTGCCGTCGGCGAAGCGGATCTGCTCCACGGCTCCAGTCGCACCGAAGTAGCCCACCACACGGATGCTGTCGGTGCTGCCCCACAGGTTCAGCAACAGGTCGTCGCCATCGTGGCCGACGGTGATATCGCCGGGCGCGATGCCTGCCGCGAACTCGATAGCGTCGAGGGCACCCTCGGTATCGTTGATCACGTCCTGGCCCCAGCCACGGGCGAAGCTGTAGAGGTCGTCGCCCTCACCACCCTGCAACTGGTCGTTGCCCGCGCCGCCATTCAGCGAATCGTTGCCGGCGCCGCCCTGCAACAGGTTGTTGCCGGTGTTGCCAGTCAGGGTGTTGTCCAGGCTGTTGCCGATGCCCTGGAGGTTGGCGCTGCCGGTGAGCGTCAGCTTCTCGATGCCCGCACCCAGGGTGAAGGAAACACTGGCCTCCACCGTGTCGGTGCCGCTGCTGTCGATCACCACATCGCCTGCGGAATCGACCACGAAGACGTCGTTGCCAGCACCGCCGTTCAGGGTGTCGTTGCCCGCGCCCCCGACCAGCCGATCGTTGCCGGTGCCCCCTTCGAGCACATCATCGCCGCTGCCGCCGTCCAGGGTGTCGTTGCCATCGCCACCGAGGATGCTGTCATTGCCGGCACCGCCACTGATGCTGTCGGCAGTGGCGTAGCCCGTCAGCGTGTCATTGCCGCTGGTGCCCTGCAGCGCCAGGGCCTTGATGGTCGTCAGGGTCCAGCGGGTGCCATTGGCGAAGCGGATTTCATCCACCGCATTGGAGGTGGTGCCATCGCTCAGGAAATAGTTGATGACATTGATGCGATCGCCGCTGCCACCCAGGCTCAGCACCAGGTTGGCCCCGCTGCGGGACACCTGGATATCGCTCGGCAGGATATCGGCAGCGAACTCGATGACGTCCAGGCCATTGGAGCCGGACTCGAAGTTCTGCACCGTGTCCGAACCCCAGCCCCTGGCGAAACGGTACACATCGTTGCCGACGCCCCCTTCGAGGGTGTCGTTGCCGCCCTCCCCGCTCAGGGTGTCGTTGCCGGCGTTGCCCATCAGGTAGTTGGCGCCCTGGTTGCCGGTGATCAGGTTGTTCGCGCCGTTGCCGAAGCCGGTCAGGTTGCCGCTGCCGGTCAGGCGCAGGTTCTCGATATTGGCACTCAGCGTCGAGCTAATGCTGACGCTGGATTCCAGGGTGTCGATGCCCTCGTTGGGGCTCTCCTGGATCACATCGCCGAGGGAGTCGATCACATAGGTGTCGTCGCCCAGCCCGCCACGCAGGGTGTCGGAGCTGGTGCCGCCATTCAGCACATCGTTGCCGGCACCGCCGATCAGCAGGTCGTTGCCCTCCGCGCCGAAGAGCGTGTCGTTACCCGCTCCGCCGTTCAACGTATCGGCGGTACTGAAGCCATTGAGCAGGTCATCGCCATCGCCCCCCTGGAGTACCAGGCTGCGCACCTGCCCGAAGGTCCAGACCACGCCGTTGGCGAAGCGGATTTCTTCGATCGAGTTGACGCTCGCCCCGTTATTGAGGAAGTAGCCCTTGACCAGGATGGAGTCCGACGCCCCCTTCAGGGTGAGCATCAGGTCGTCGCCCAGATGCACCGCCTGGATATCGCTCGGCAGGACATCCGCGCCGAACAGGATCACATCGCGGCCGTCACCATTGTCGAAAATGGTGTCCCGACCCCAGCCACGCGAGAACAGGTAAGTGTCGTTGCCATAACCGCCGCTGAGCTGATCGTCGCCAGCGCCCCCGTCAAGGCGGTCATCACCCGCTCGGCCTTCGAGGATGTTGTTGCCCGCATTGCCGGTCAGTTCGTTGTTCAGCTCGTTGCCGAAGCCGTTCAGGTCCGCCGTGCCGGTCAGAACCAGGTTCTCGAGTGCACCGACAAGGCCGTAGTTGATGCTGCTGCGCACCGTATCCACGCCACCCCCGGCCATCTCGCTGATCCGTTGCTCGATCTGGCTGATGACGTAGGTGTCGTTGCCCGCACCGCCGATGAGCAGATCGGCCCCGCTTCCGGCATCCAGCCAATCATCGCCGTCGTCGCCGAGCAGGGTATCGTCGCCCGCCCCGCCGTAGAGGCTGTCGTTGCCGGCACCGCCCTCCAGGGTGTCCTTGCCATCCAGGCCATACAGCCGGTCGTTTCCGGCTTCGCCCTTGAGGCGGTTATCGCCGGCGTTACCGGTGATGTCGTTGTCCAGCTGGTTGCCATAGCCGTCGATGCGGGCGCTGCCGGTCAGGACCAGGTTTTCCAGGCCGTAACCCAGCGTATGGGTCATGCTGCTGCTGCGCACGGTGTCGATCCCGCCACCGATGTTCTCGGTGATAGCGGCGTAGCCTGGGCTGTCCACCACATAGGTGTCATTGCCCATGCCGCCAATAAGCTGGTTGTAGCCCTCCCCGCCGTCCAGCCAGTCGTCGCCATCACCGCCAAGCAACAGATCGTCACCCGCACCGCCGAAGAGGCTGTCGTCGCCCGCGCCACCGTCCAGCTGGTCATTGTCACCCAGGCCGAACAACTGGTCATCGCCCAAGCCACCGGAAAGGGTGTCGGGGACGGCCGTTCCCGTCAGGGTGTCGTTGCCGGGCGTGCCGGCGTTGAGCATCTGCAGGACCTGCAACGGCCGCCACATCTGGTCGGAGAAACGGATCTCATCGATGGCGTAGGGTGCAAGGGCATCGGCATTGAAATAGTTGCTGATGGTGATCCTGTCGCTGCTTCCCTGGCGGAGCAGGATCAGGTCATTGCCAACTCGGCTGAGCCGCACGTCTTGCGATGACACGTCGAGGATCTCGATCACATCGACACCGCTCTCCATGGCCTGCTCATTGATCAGCACCTGGCCCCAACTGCCCGCCAGGCGATAGGTGTCGTTACCCTGGCCGCCGATCAGGGTGTCGAACCCCTGCCCGCCCACCAGCGTGTCATCGCCCTCGCCACCCAGCAGCAGGTCATCACCGCCAAGGCCGTTCAGCATGTCGTTGCCGGCGCCGCCTTCCAGGGTGTCGGCCTGGCCAGTCCCCTGGAGGAAATCAGCGCCCGGCGTTCCCTGCAGGAACTGGCCCTGGGGGGCGTTCTCCACACGCGTCCTCACGTCATAAGGCGACCAGCGGGCACCATTGGCAAAGAAGATTTCCGCGATCTCCGGCAGGCCGACGCTGGAGAAGTAGTTGCGCAGGATGACCTGATCATTCGAGTCGACGAGGCTCAGCACCAGGTCCACGCCGATACGCCGGCAGCTGACATCCTCCGGCAGGATGCCCACCTCGAACTCGAGGCGATTGACGAAGCCATCGCCACCGCCGTCCTCGATCACATCGCGACCGCTACCTCGGCCGAAGCGGTAGATGTCGGCCCCCGAGCCGCCCCGCAGGGTGTCGTTGCCCAGGCCGCCGGCTAGCGTATCCACGCCAGCGCCACCGACCAGCAGGTCATCCCCCTCAGCGCCATAGAACTGGTCGTCCGTATCGCCGCCAACCAGGGTGTCGTTGCCGTTTGTGCCTTGAAAATCCATACCCTCTCCTTTGATGGATCACACGATCGAACCGCCACCACCCGCGCCCCTTCGGTAGTCCGAAGAGGTATCCGCAGGTGTGGATAAATGAACGGGGGGCTGTCGCAATCAGGCGGGCTGCATCACCGAGTCGAGGCCCAGCACCTGGAGGTAGCGGGCGATGCCGCTGTCCGTCGAATAGCTCTGTGCGGTAACCACCGCCTGCCGCCTCAGGGCCTGGAAGCGCTCGGGCTCGGCCAGCGCCTGCAAGGCCTTCTCGGCGATCCGCTCGCCATCGAAGAAATCCACCAGCAGCCCGTTGCGGCCATCCTCGATCACCTCGCGCACCGGCGCGGTATCCGAACCGATGATCAGGCAACCGCTGGCCATGGCCTCCAGCAGGGACCAGGACAGGACGAAGGGATAGGTGAGGTAGATATGCGCGGCGGAAACCTGCAGCACCCGCTTGTAGGTGGCATAGGGCACCTTGCCGAGGAAGTGCACGCGCTGCAGGTCGATGGGGTTCTCCGCCAGCAGCTTGCTGCGCCAGTTGGCAGCGCCCTTGGGGCGGCTGCCATAACTCACCTCATCGCCACCGACCACCAGCACCTGGCAGGTCGGGTGCGCCTCAAGGATGCGCGGCAAGGCCCGCATGAAGCTGTGGAAGCCCCGGTAGGGCTCCAGGTTACGTGCCACGTAGGTGAGGATCGGCTGCCCGGCCTTCAGCACCCGGCCATCGGGCAACTCCAGGCTGGCCTCGGGATCAGGGCCCAGGCCGGCGATATCGATGCCTTCATGGATCACCTGCATGGCGTCGCGATAGGCCGCGGGGTGCACGCTGCGCTGCCACTGGGTCGGTGTGATGGCGAGGTCGCAGTTCTCCAGGTTGAGCAGGTGCAGCGCATTGCGGCTGCGGATGCTCGCAGCGCCGTTGGTATCAAGCGGGAATTCCGGGTCGAAACCGGCATCGGCGCCACGGGCCTGGTAGTAGTACTCGCAGAAGTGGATCAACCGCGCCGAGGGGAAGGCCTCCTTCACATACAGGCTTTCACCCCAGCCCGGATGGGCGACCACCACATCCGGCCGGTAACCCTTGCCCTTCAGGTCCAGCAGCAGGCGCAGCACCTGCTGCCCATGGAGCACGCCATCCTCGAAGGTGCGTACATAAGGGTGCGTCTGCGCGCTCGCCTTGCGATGGGGCTTGTAGCGCAACAACCGCACACCCGGCAGCCCAGGCGCCTGCTCGCGACCGATGGCCAGGACCTCGACATCGTCCCGCTTCGCCAGATGGGCGGCGAGATGACGGAACTGGCCAGGGAAATTCTGGTGAATGAACAGCACACGCATCCCGCCGCAACTCCTTTTGCAGGTCTTCCATGGCTGCCACCCCTCGGGTTTGCCCAGGCGAGAAGCGGCAGAAAATCATGGCACTACGCCACAGGCGAAGGATGAACCGGGACGGGGGAGCAAGGAAAGCGGGCCGCGTGATGCGGCTCACGAATGGGGGATCAATAGCCTGAGCAAGGAATCAGGACCTGGCGTCCTGGATTCCAATCACCTCCAAAAACGCCCCGATCACCCGCCTCGCCCCCTGCTCCTTCAGGCACACCAGCGTCTCGGTCATGCGCGGTTCGAAGTCGAGGATGGGCAGTACGTGCACGCCGCGGCTGGAGCCGAGTTCGGCGGCGGAGACGATGCCGACGCCGAGGCCGGCGACGACCATCTCGAACACCGCTTCGCGACCTTCCACTTCGATGGCGGGGTGGGTGTCGAGGTCGAGGCGGCGCATTTCGTCTTCCAGCATCTGCCGGGTCATGGAGCCCTGTTCGCGCAGCACCAGCGGGGTGCGATGCAGGTCGGCGAGGTGAATGGCGTCGCGCCGTGCCCAGGCATGGCCTTCGGCGACGAAGGCCACCAGCGGGCCGCTGCTGAGCACATGGGCGATCAGGCGGTCGTCGTCCACCGGGCGGCCGAGCACGGCGAAGTCGGCCTGGTAGTCGAACAGCCGGCGCAGGGATTCATCACTGTTGCCGGTCACCAGACGCACGCGGATGCCGGGATAGCGCTCGCAGAAGCGCGCGATGTAGGGCAGCAGGTGCATGGGCGCGTCCACCGCCAGTGTCAGGCTGCCGCTCTGCAGGGCGCGGGAGCGGGTGAGCAGTTCCTCGGCCTCGTTTTCGGCGGCGAACAGGCGCTGGGTGATGGCCAGCAGGCGTTCACCCAGTTCGGTGAGCTGCACCGAGCGCTTGTTGCGGTTGAACAGCAGCACGCCGAAGCGCTCCTCCAGCTTGCGCACCTGGTCGGAAACTGCCGGCTGGCTGAGGCACAGCTGCTCCGCCGCGCGGGTGAAGTTGCCGTGCACCGCCACGGCGTGGAAGGCCTTGAGTTGCGCCTGGGAAACCGACATCACCGCCCCTATTAATAAGCTCAGCTTGTTTGTGAAATACCATAAATCGATTTCATTTATTTCTAGCCAATTGCTTTGATCAGCGCCAGCCCCCACCACCGCTGGAGACGATCATGAGCCACGCCGAATTCCCCGCATCCCATACGCCCCTCGCCGCGCCGGTCCAGGGCGAGCCTTACCTGCTGACCCCCGGCCCGCTGACCACCTCGCGTGCCACCAAGGAAGCCATGCTGCGTGACTGGGGCTCGTGGGATGCCGACTTCAACCGCGTCACCGCCGAGATCCGCCAGCAGCTACTGGCCATGGCCGGGGTGACCGACGACAGCTACGCCTGCGTGCCCTTGCAAGGCAGCGGCACCTTCTCGGTGGAAGCCGCCCTGGCCACCGCCATCCCCCGCGACGGCAAGGCGCTGATCCTGATGAACGGCGCCTACGGCCAGCGCGCCGCCAAGACCCTCGATTACCTGGGCCGCGCCCATATCGCGCTGGACAAGGGTGACTACCTGCCGCCGCAGCCGGACGAAGTGGACGCCCTGCTCCGCGCCCACCCCGAGGTGACCACGGTGTTCCTGGTCCACTGCGAGACCAGCTCCGGCATCCTCAACCCCCTGCGCGAGCTGGCGGCCGTGGTGAAGGCCCATGGCAAGCGCCTGATCGTCGACGCCATGAGCTCCTTCGGCGCGGTGCCGCTGACGGTGGACGAGGTGCCCTTCGATGTCCTGGTGTCCTCGGCCAACAAGTGCATCGAGGGCATCCCCGGCTTCGGCTTCGTGATCATCCGCCGGGACCTGCTGGAGAAATCCGCCGGCCGCGCCCACTCCCTGAGCCTCGACCTGCTGGAGCAGTGGCGCTACATGGAGCGCACCGGCCAGTGGCGCTTCACCCCGCCCACCCACAGCGTGGTGGCCTTCCACGCGGCGCTGGAACAGCACGCCGCTGAAGGTGGCGTGCCGGGCCGCCTGGCGCGCTACACGCGCAACCGCGACGTGCTGGTGGCCGGCATGCGCGAGCTGGGGTTCGAGACGCTGCTGGAGGACCGCTGGCTGTCGCCGATCATCACCACCTTCTTCAGCCCTGAGCACCCGGCCTTCGAGTTCAAGCGCTTCTACGACGAGCTCAAGGCCCGTCAGTTCGTCATCTACCCCGGCAAGCTGACCCAGGCCGAGAGCTTCCGCATCGGCTGCATCGGCCAGATCGACGAGCCCATCGTCCGCCAGCTGCTGCGCGCCATCGCCGAATCCCTGCAGGCGATGGGCGTGACCCTCGAGAAAACGGCGGCCTGATATCCGCCCCTTGGCCGCCCGTGCCCCGATACGGGCGGCCCCTTTTCCCATCGGCCGGCGACCGCGCCGGCGAGGAGCCCGCCCACCCGAGACGATCAGCACCATGCCTGACGCACGGCCTCTGCCCTTCTGACCAGGCCCGGCGTTTAGACAGCCAGGAAGTACCCAAGAACAACAACAGCCTCCCTCTCGCACTGTCGGCAAACCCATAGGGGTCAGAACCATGAACAACCAACTCGGTGTCCAAGGGCGCGGATGGCAATCCATCCAGCGCTGGCGTGTACAGATCTTCCTCATCACCTGGCTGGCCTACGCCGCCTTCTACTTCACCCGCAAGGCCTTCTCGGTGGCCAAGCTCGGCATCGCCGAGGACGCGGATTTCGAGCTCGACAAGTCGGTCATGGCCAACCTCGACGCCCTGTACCTCGCCGCCTATGCCATCGGCCAGTTCACCTGGGGCATCTTCGCCGACCGCTTCGGCCCGCGGGTGATCGTCTTCGGCGGGCTGCTGGTCTCGGCGCTCGCCGCGCTGGCCATGGGCACCTTCGCCACCCTGCCGATCTTCGCCACCTGCATGGTGGTCCAGGGCCTGGCGCAGTCCACCGGCTGGAGCGGGCTGTGCAAGAACATCGGCTGCTTCTTCGCCACCCGTGAGCGCGGCCGGGTGCTGGGCTACTGGAGCACCTGCTACGCCTTCGGCGGCCTGGTCTCCACGCCTTTCGCCGGCTGGTGGGCGTACCAGGTGTTCGGCGACTGGCGCGCGGCCTTCGTCTCCAGCGCGGCGGTGGTGCTGGTGGTGGCGGTGCTGTTCTGGCTGCTGCAGCGCAACCGCCCCGAGGACGTAGGGCTGGAGCCGGTCGAGGTGGAAGTGAAGACCTCCCGCGAGCTGAAGATCGAGCGCGACAGCCACTGGGTCTCGCTGCGCAAGATCATGGGCAACCGCACGGTGCTGGTCCTCGGCCTCGCCTACTTCCTGCTCAAGCCGGCGCGCTACGCGATCCTGCTGTGGGGCCCGATGATGGTCTACGAGCGCATGCCCGCCGTGGGCAAGGTCGCCTCGGCCATCGTGCCCACCGCCTTCGAAGTGGCCGGGCTGGTGGGGCCGATCCTCATCGGCATCGCCTCCGACCGCTGGTTCGGCGCGCGGCGCATGCCCGCCTGCGTCATCAGCCTGGTGGCGCTGACCCTGTGCCTGGGCCTGTTCGTGCCGGCCATGCAGAGCGGCAGCCTGTACCTGGTGGTCGGCCTGCTGTTCATGCTGGGCCTGACCCTCTACGGCCCCGACTCGATGATCAGCAGCTCCGCCGCCATCGACTTCGGCACCACCGAAGCGGCCGGCACCGCCGCCGGCTTCGTCAACGGCTGCGGCTCGGTCGGCGCCATCCTCGGCGGCCTGCTGCCCGGCTACTTCGACACCACCACCGTATTCATCGGTTTCACCGTCGCGGCCCTGCTCGCCAGCCTGATGCTGGTGCCGTTCTGGAACAGCCGGCCCAAGACCCTGAAGGTCCTCGACGGACTCATCCCCCCACCCGGCAACGACGGCCAACCCCTCGGCGCCCGTTCCTGACTTCACTCCCAAGGAGACACCCATGAACTACCAGCAACCCACCCAGCTGCAAGCCGCTGTCCTCGACTGGGCCGGCACCGTGGTCGACTTCGGCTCCTTCGCGCCGACGCAGATCTTCGTCGAGGCCTTCGCCGAGTTCGGCGTCGCCGTGAGCCTGGAGGAAGCGCGCGGCCCGATGGGCATGGGCAAGTGGGATCACATCCGCACCCTGTGCGACATCCCCGCCATCGCCGAGCGCTACCGCACCGCCTTCGGCCGCCTGCCCACGGACGACGACGTCACTGCGATCTATGAACGCTTCATGCCCCTGCAGATCGAGAAGATCGCCCTGCACTCGGCGCTGATCCCCGGCGCCCTGGAGGCCATCGCCAGCCTGCGCGGCAAAGGGCTGAAGATCGGCTCTTGCTCCGGCTACCCGGCAGCGGTGATGGCCAAGGTGGTGGAACTGGCGGAGAAGAACGGCTACGTCGCCGACCATGTGGTCGCCACGGACGAAGTCCCCAACGGTCGCCCGCACCCGGCCCAGGCACTGGCCAACGTCATCGCCCTGGGCATCAGCGACGTGGCCGCCTGCGTGAAGGTGGACGACACCTGGCCAGGCATCCTCGAAGGCCGCAGCGCCGGCATGTGGACGGTCGCCCTCACCTGCTCCGGCAACGCCCTGGGCCTGACCTGGGAGCAGTTCAAGGCCCTGCCCGCCGACAAGCTGGAGCAGGAACGCGCACGCATCGCCCAGCAATTCGAAGGCGCCCGTCCGCACTACCTGATCGACACCATCGCCGACCTGCCGCAGGTGATCGACGCCATCAACGCGCGCCTCAAACGCGGAGAAATGCCGCAGGGCGCATGACGAAACCCGAGGGGCACCCTGTAGGGCTGTAGGGGCGACTTCAGTCGCCAAGCAGACCGCAGCGCTGCCCCGACTCGGTGCCACATACAGCATCGCCTGGTGGATGGAAAGAGCGCCATCCACCCTACACTCCGGTCATCTCGGTGCCTGCGCCAAGCGCAAGGCACGAACCGTAGGATGGCGTAGAGCGCAGCGAAACCCATCATCAACAGGCCTGAGCCCGACGGAGACTCCCGGGCTGAAGCCCGGGCTACATCCGAGCCTGGCTACAAACTGCGCGTCTCGATCGAATGCTTGCGCAGCTTGCGGTACAGGGTGTTGCGGCTGATGCCGAGCTGCTCGGCGGTGCGGGTCATGTGCCAGCGCTGGCTTTCCAGGGCGGCGAGCAGGGCGCTGCGTTCGGCGTCTTCCAACGGGTGCACCACGCAGTCGTTGATGGGGGCCTGGGCAGGTGCACGGCGCAGGTCCGCCGGCAGGTCGGCGTAGCGGATGCGGCCGTCCTCGCACAGCGCCGCCAGGGTGCGCAGCACGTTGCGCAACTGGCGCACGTTGCCGGGCCAGGCGTAGTCGAGCAGCGCCTGGCGGGCGTCCTGCTCCAGGCGGATGGCCTGGCCACGGGCTTCTTCGTGCAGCAGGTGGTCGAGCAGCTCGGGGCGGTCGCTACGCTCGCGCAGAGGCGGCAGGTCGATCACCAGGCCATTGAGGCGGTAGTAAAGGTCTTCGCGGAAGCTGCCATTGCTCACCCGCTCGCCCAGCTCACGGTGGGTGGCGCTGATGATGCGCACGTCCACCGCCTGGGCCTCGCCGCCGATGGGCACCACCTGGCGTTCCTCCAGCACCCGCAGCAGACGGGTCTGCAGGGCCAGGGGCATGTCGCCGATCTCGTCGAGGAACAAGGTGCCGCCATCGGCCTGTTGCAGCTTGCCGCGCATGCCTTCCTTGCGCGCACCGGTGAAACTGCCGCCGCGATAGCCGAACAGCTCGCTCTCGATCAGGGATTCAGGGATGGCCGCACAGTTGAGCGCCACGAAGGGCCGCGCAGCGCGGGAACTGGCCAGGTGCACGGCCTTGGCGAAGGCCTCCTTGCCGGAGCCGGTTTCGCCATTGACCAGCACGGGCACGTCGCGCTCGTACACCTTGAGCGCACGGCGGAAGTCGGCGGCCAGCGCCGGGTCGCCCAGGCACAGCCCGGGCACGGCGGATTTCGGTGCCACCGGTAACGCACGGGCGACGGCACGCGGCTGGCCTCGCAACACGGCATAGAGGGCACGGCCATTGCGCGCACGCAGCGGCCAGCTGGCATTGGGTTGTGGTTGGGCGCGGCCGAGCAGGTCGTCCAGCCGGCAGTCGAAGAAGGCTTCCACGCTCTGCCCCAGCAGGCGCTCGCGGGCGCTGTCCAGCAGGTTGATAGCGCTCTGGTTCACCGCGCGGATGCGCCCTTCGCCGTCGAAGGCCATCAGCCCCTCGCTGAACAGGCCGACGTACTCGGCCTGCAGGTGAAAGCGCAGCAGCCACTCGCCCTCGAAGCGGCGCAGGAAGTAGCAGCTCTCGATCATCTTCGCCGAGAGGTTGACCAGCGCCATGGTGTGGAACTGGCTCTGGCGCGACAGGTCGTGGCGCGCGGAAGACACATCGAGCACCGCCAGCAGGTCGCCCTGGGGGTCGAACACCGGACTGGCGGAGCAGGTGAGGCCGGTGTGGCGGCTGCGGAAGTGCTCGTCCTGGTGGATGGTCAGTGCCTGGCGCTCGATCACGCAGGTGCCGATGCCGTTGGTGCCCTCGCGGGCCTCGCTCCAGTCGGCGCCCAGCCACAGGCCGGCACGCTCGAAAGCCTGGCGCTCGGCTCCGGCGGTCACGCAATTGAGGATCACCCCCCGGGCATCGGTGAGCAGCACCGCATGGCCGGCACCGGAAAGCTGGTGATAAAGGCTGCTCATCTCGCCGCTGGCAATCTCCAGCACCTGCTGCATGCCTTCGCGGCACTCGAGCATGCGCGCATGTTCGAGCACGGTCGGCGCCATGGGCAGGGCCGGGTCGAGGTGGTAATCCTCCAGGCAGCGCAGCCAGGAGCGGGCGATGGAAGGGTCGGCGGCGGGCCCGCTGGACTGGGCCTTGCCTTGCGCCACGGTCAGCACTTGCCGAGCGTGGCGGCTCAGGTGGTCGTGCATTCTTGTCGTTCTCCATTGCGGGCTTGCGGGAGGCAGCCCGTGCCCCGATGGGCACCCGCATCGCCGCAGCATCCACCAGCACAAGCGGCTTTGCAATCGCCGGGTGACCCACCGGTCGAGCGCTGTGCCGGATGCGTGACAGTCTGTCACCCGGGACGTACCAGGCATGCGACAGCCCTCGCCCGCCGGCCGTTCCCCACAACGCCTGGAGCCTTGTCCCACGCGGCTTCCACCGGTCTGGCCCGGCCCTTGCTCTATGCTGATCAAAGCGCTTCGGCGCCAACTCCCCAATAAGCACAAGAGCCAGGAGATAGACCATGCGTTACGCCCAACCCGGAACCCCCGGCGCCATCGTTTCCTTCAAGGCCCGCTACGGCAACTACATCGGTGGCGAGTTCGTCCCGCCGGTCAATGGCCAGTACTTCACCAACACCTCGCCGGTGAACGGCCAGCCCATCGCCGAATTCCCCCGCTCCGACGCCGCCGACATCGACAAGGCCCTCGACGCCGCCCATGCCGCCGCCGACGCCTGGGGCAAGACCTCGGTGCAGGACCGCTCCCTGGTGCTGCTGAAGATCGCCGACCGCATCGAAGCCAACCTGGAAGTGCTCGCCGTCACCGAAACCTGGGACAACGGCAAGGCCGTGCGCGAAACCCTCAACGCCGACATCCCCCTGGCCGCCGACCACTTCCGCTACTTCGCCGGTTGCATCCGCGCCCAGGAAGGCGGCGCCGCCGAGGCCGTGCGCGAAACCCTCAACGCCGACATCCCCCTGGCCGCCGACCACTTCCGCTACTTCGCCGGTTGCATCCGCGCCCAGGAAGGCGGCGCCGCCGAGATCAACGAGAACACCGTCGCCTACCACATCCACGAACCCCTGGGCGTGGTCGGGCAGATCATCCCGTGGAACTTCCCGCTGCTGATGGCCGCCTGGAAGCT